>NZ_JBHXCS010000002.1:0-496809 GCF_042725215.1 Corynebacterium sp. NPDC060344
AGCGTTCGTCCTGAGCCAGGATCAAACTCTCCACAAAAGCTTTCTTTTAGTGAAAAGCCCAAAACCGGCAAAAAACAAACGACAAACCAACCACCCAAAAGGCGATCAGCCTGGCATTCATTATCCGAAAAACACGCGCACCCACCCCGACAGGGTGAAGGAGCAGGCACACGCAAAAAAGGTTGATAAAAGAGCAACCAGAAACTCCTGGCACTCACCAAAATCAACACAAAAAATAGTACATCGGCACACTATCGAGTTCTCAAAAAACACACGCACACTCTCGCCACCGGACCTTGCCCGGCCGTGTTGAGCAGCAAGAAGGAATCTTAAACCACCCGCGGCTCGCAAGTCAAACTCGGCCCGACCGGGAAGTGAACTCCCCGCAAACTCCCCACCGCAACCAGCGCCCTTGCAGGCACCGTCCCGGCGTCTCGCTTGCCCCGGTAACACTACACACGCCACCGATCCGCGACAAAGTGACTGGTCAGCACCCATTTCAGCGCGTCAAACGCGTCCGCGCAAGCCGTAGTAAAGCGAAAGACCCGCCATCCCAGGGAATCTGGGATGGCGGGTCAGGACGCTGAAGCCGGAAGCGCGTAGATCAGCGGTTCACGCGCACGCCGGCGAAGTTCTTCTTGCCGCGGCGCAGCACGAGCCACTTCCCGTGCAGGAGGTCGGAATCGGCGGGAACCCACTCCTCGTCGGTGATGCGCTCGTTGTTGGCGTAGGCGCCGCCCTCCTTGATGGTGCGGCGGGCCTCGCCCTTGGACTTGGCCAGGCCGGAGGCGACCAGCAGGTCGACGGCGGTGTCGGGCTCGCCGGCGTTGACGTCGGCGACCTCGGTCTCGGAGACGGCGGCGGCCAGGGTGCCCTCGTCGAGCTCCGTCAGCTCCGCGCGACCGAACAGCGCCTGCGCGGCGAGCTCCACGGCCTTGCGGGCGTCCTCGCCATGGACCAGATCGGTCATCTCCTGCGCCAGGCGGCGCTGGGCCTCGCGCTTGAACGGGCGCTCGGCGACGGCGACCTCGTACTCCGCGATTTCCTCGCGGGTCAGGAAGGTGAACCACTTCAGGTAATCCACCACCACGGCATCGCCGGCGTTGATGAAGTACTGGTACCACGCGTACGGGCTGGTCTGCTCCGCATCGAGCCACAGCTTGCCGCCGCCGGTGGACTTGCCGAACTTCTTGCCCTCCGCATCGGTGACCAGCGGCACGGTCAGGCCGTGGACCTTCTCGCCATCGAGGCGGCGGTTGAGGTCGACGCCGGAGACGATGTTGCCCCACTGATCGGACCCGCCGATCTGCAGGCGGCACCCGTGGTTGCGGCGCAGGTGCACGAAGTCGTTGGCCTGCAGCAGCATGTAGGAGAACTCGGTGTAGGACATGCCGTCGCTCTCCAGGCGGCGCTTGACGGTGTCGCGGTCGAGCATGGTGTTCAGCGAGAAGTTCTTGCCCAGGTCGCGCAGGAACTCGATCACCGACAGCTTGGACACCCAGTCGTAGTTGTTCACCAGCAGGCCGCGGCCGGGCTGGTCCTCCTCGACGATGTCGATGAACCGGCGCAGCTGGCCCTCGATGTTGGCGACGTTGCCGGCGATCTCGTCCTCGGTGAGCATGGAGCGCTCGCCGACGTCGCGGGGGTCGCCGATCATGCCGGTGGCGCCGCCGGCCAGGGCGATCGGGCGGTGCCCGGCTTCCTGGAATCGCTTGAGCATCACCAGCGGAACGAGGTGGCCCGCGTGCAGCGAGGAGCCCGTCGGGTCGAAGCCCACATACGCGGTGATGGGGCCTTCCTCGGCCAGTGCGCGCAGGGCGTCCAGGTCGGTCGACTGCGCGATGAGGCCGCGCCATTCCAGTTCGTCGATGATGTTCATGTCGGTCACGCGGGTCATCCTAACGTGCGGGGCGGGTCCGGGCCGGTAGCGGGTCTAGGCCCGTCCGTCGGCTTTCGCGTGGCGGCGGTAGGAGGAGACGCCGGGGGCGCCGGGGATCCGGAAGCGCCACGGCCGCTCGGACGCCGCCCGCAGCCCGACGCGCGGGCCGGCGATGACGTCATCGGCCCGGTCGCCGCCGAGCAGCCGCACGCGCGAGCCCTCGCCGAAAAGATCCTGGCCGTAGTCGCCGAGGTCAACGCCCAGGGCTTGCCCCAGGTTGCCGGGTCCCCGGGCCAGAGCGTGCTTGACGACGCCCCCGTTCCCCCTCTTCCGCCTCTCCATCGCAATGGCCTCGCCCTCGAGGATCTCGGCCCCGCGCAGCAGCACTCCCCCGCCGATGCCGTCGGGCCCGGCGGTGACGTTGGCGCAGAAGTGGATGCCGTAGGACCGGTAGACGTACAGGTGCCCGGCGGGGCCGAACATCACCCGGTTGCGCGGCGTGGGGCCCGGCCACGTGTGGGCGCCGGGATCCGGCCACGGCGAGTCGGCCGGGCCTCCGTAGGCCTCCACCTCGGTGATGCGGGCCAGCAGGCCCTCCCCCGGAATGCCGAGAACCCGGCCGAGCAGCGCTTTCGCTGCTTCGGCCGGGTGCACCGACAGTTCGTCCCGGTTCAACGGGGCCATCTGTGGATTGATCGGCGGGACGTTCAAGGGGGCTAGCGGCGGGGCCAGTCGACGGCCTCGTCGGAAAGCATCACGGGGATGCCGTCCTCGATGGGGTACGCGATGTTCAGGCGCTCGTTGACCAGGACGGACTCGTCCTCCAGGTACGTCAGCGGGCCCTTGTCGCGGGGGCAGGCGAGGATGTCCAGCAACTTCGGATCGAGGCTCATGGCAACCAATCCTACGATCCGTCGCCGCGCACCGGGGCGTCCGCCCAGGAACGGCCGCCGGTGGAGGCCTCGCGGACGCGGCCGAGCTGCTCGGCGACGCGGGCGCCGGCCGTGCCGCCGCGGGTGTCGCGCGACGCCACGGCGCCGTCGATGGTCAGCACCTCGCGGACCTCCGGGGTGAGGGACTCGTGGACGCCGGCGAGTTCGTCGTCGGAAAGCTCGTGCAGGCCCACGCCGCGCGATTCCGCGATGCGCACGCACTGGCCCGAGGCCTCGTGGGCGACGCGGAAAGGCACGCCCTGGCGCACCATCCACTCCGCGAGGTCCGTGGCCAGCGTGAAGCCGGCCGGGGCCAGCTCGCGCATGCGGTCCTCGTGGAAGGTCAGGGTGGCCACCAGGCCGGTCATGGCCGGCAGCAGCAGGGTGAGCTGGGCGACGGAGTCGACGATCGGCTCCTTGTCCTCCTGCAGGTCGCGGTTGTACGCCAGCGGCTGGGCCTTCAGCGTGGCCATCAGGCCCGACAGGTTGCCGATGAGCCGGCCGGTCTTGCCGCGCGTGAGCTCGGCGACGTCCGGGTTCTTCTTCTGCGGCATGATCGACGAGCCCGTCGACCACTCGTCGGCCAGCGTCACGTAGCCGAACTCCGGCGTGCACCAGGCGATGATCTCCTCGGCCAACCGCGACATGTCCACCGCGATCTGCGCCAGCACGAACGCGGTCTCCGACGCGAAATCGCGGGAGCTGGTCGCGTCGATGGAGTTGTCGGCGGCCGAATCGAAGCCCAGCTCAGCGGCGATGGCCTCCGGGTCCAGGTGCAGCGACGACCCCGCCAGCGCACCGGAGCCGTAGGGGCTCACCGCCAGGCGGCGGTCCAGATCGCGGATGCGCTCGACGTCGCGCAGCAGCGGCTGGGCATGCGCCAGCAGCTGATGCGCCAACAGCACCGGCTGGGCGGCCTGGAAGTGGGTCTTGCCCGGCATGATCGCATCCGGGTGGGCCGCCGACTGATCGGCCAGCGCATCGACCAGGTCGAGCACGCCGGCGGCGATGTCGCGCACGGCATCGCGCACCCACATGCGGAACAGCGTGGCCACCTGGTCGTTGCGCGAACGGCCGGCGCGCAGGCGGCCGCCCACCTCGGCGCCCACGCGGTCGATGAGCCCGCGCTCCATGGCGCCGTGGACGTCCTCGTCCGACTCCTCCGGGCCGAACGCGCCGGAGGCGACGTCGTCGCCCAACGCGTCGAGGCCGGAGAGCATGGTCGCCAGGTCGTCGTCGGAAAGCAGACCCCGCGCATTGAGGACCTTGGCGTGGGCCTTCGAGGCCAGCACGTCATACGGGGCCAGCACCCAGTCGAAATGGGTCGACTTGCTCAACGCCGCCATGGCGTCGGCGGGGCCGCCGGCGAAACGGCCGCCCCACAGCGAACCCTCGTTGGTGCCGTGCTTTTCGACGGCGGACTGCTCGGACATGTCGGTGGTGCTCCTCATCGGTGGCGGGATGCGACCGCCCGGCCCCCGTTTGCGGGGCCGGGCGCGTGCACGGGATCTGGTGCGGGACCTACAGGTTGAAGTCGCGCTTGGCGGCCATCTTCGACGACAGGCCGTGCAGCTCCACGAAACCGCGGGCCAGGGTCTGGTCGAAGGTGTCGCCCTCGTCGTAGGTGGCCAGGTTGAAGTCGTACAGCGACGAGTTCGAGCGGCGGCCGTTGACGTTGCAGTTGCCGGCGTGCATGGTCATGCGGATGTCGCCGGAGACGCCCTTCTGGGACTCCTCGACGAAGGTGTCCAGCGCGCGCTTGAGCGGGGAGAACCACAGGCCGTCGTAGACCAGCTCGGACCACTTGGCCTCGACGCCACGCTTGTAGCGGGCCAGCTCGCGCTCGACGGTGACGTCCTCCATCGCGGTGTGCGCGGCCATGAGCGCCATGGCGCCCGGGGCCTCGTAGATCTCGCGGGACTTGATGCCCACCAGGCGGTCCTCGACCATGTCCAGGCGGCCGATGCCCTGGGCGCCGGCGCGGCGGTTCATCTCCTCGACGGCCTCGAGCATGGTGACCGGCTTGCCGTCGATGGCGACCGGCTTGCCGTCCTCGAAGGAGATGATGACCTCGTCCGGGGAGTTGAAGTTGAGGGTCGGGTCCTCGGTGTAGGCGTAGACGTCCTTGGTCGGGGCGTTCCACAGGTCCTCGAGGTAGCCGGTCTCGATGGCGCGGCCCCACAGGTTCTGGTCGATGGAGAACGGCGACGACTTCGACTGCTCGATCGGGATGTCGTTCTTCTCGGCGAAGGCGATGGCCTTGTCGCGGGTCCACGCGTAGTCGCGGGCCGGGGCGATGATCTTCAGGTCCGGGGCGGTGTTGGAGAAGCCGACCTCGAAGCGGACCTGGTCGTTGCCCTTGCCGGTGCAGCCGTGGGCGACGTGCGTGCCGCCGTGGTCCTTGGCCGCCTGCGCCATGTGCTTGACGATCAGCGGGCGCGACAGCGCCGAGACCAGCGGGTACTGCTTCATGTACAGCGCGTTGGCCTTGATGGCCGGCAGGCAGTACTCCTCGGCGAACTCGTCACGGGCGTCGACGATGACGGACTCGACGGCGCCGGCGTCCAGCGCGCGCTGGCGGATGGACTCCATGTCCTCGCCGCCCTGTCCCACGTCGATGGACACGGCGACGACCTCGGCGCCGGTCTCCTGCTTCATCCACTCGATGGCGACGGTGGTGTCCAGGCCGCCGGAGTAGGCGAGAATGACCCGATCAGTCATGTGCGTTCGCTCCTTCTTGGGGGTGTTGATTCTTGTCGATTCTACTGCCCGGCGTCGCCGGACAAACGCCGGGCCAGGTCTGCCCCGGTCAGGGGCTCCCGCGCCAGGCAGAAGATGGTGTCGTCGCCGGCGATGGTGCCGGCGATGTCGGGCAGGCCCGCGCGGTCGATGACGCTGGCCAGGTACTGCGCCGCCCCGGGCGGGGTGCGCAGCACCGCGATGGTCCCGGAGTGGTCGGCGGCCACCAGCAGTTCGTCGAGGACGCGCCGCATGCGCGCCACCGCTCCCCTGCTCGCGGCCATGCCGTCGGCATCGCCCTCCAGAACGTACCGGGCGGCGCCGTCGTCCTCGCGGACCTTGCGCGCGCCGAGTTCGTCCAGGTCCCGGGACAGCGTCGCCTGGGCGATGCCGATGCCCTCCGCCGACAGCAGAGCGGCGAGCTCCAGCTGGCTGGAGACCCGCCTGCGCCGCAGCAGGTCCGCGATGCGGGCCTGCCGGGCGGTGCGGGAACCGGGGATGGTCATGGCGGGCCTACGCTTCCCCGCCGGTGCCGGCGGTGTTGCGCTCCAGCAGCCACGTCAGCAGCGCCTTCTGGGCGTGCATGCGGTTTTCGGCCTCGTCGAAGACGACGGACGCGGGCCCGTCGATGACGTCGGCGGTGACCTCGTTGCCGCGGTAGGCCGGCAGGCAGTGCAGGAAAATCGCACCGTCGGCGGCCTTGGCCATGAGCTCGGCGTTGACCTGGTACGGCAGGAACGGGGTGCGGCGGTCCAGGCCGTCGCTCTCCTGGCCCATCGACACCCACGTGTCGGTGAGCACGATTTCGGCGCCGGCGATGGCCTCGTCGACGTCGGCGGTCACGGAGACGGTCGCGCCGGTCTCCGCCGCGATCGCCTCGGCGCGCTCGACGAAGCGGGCTTCCGGCTGGAATCCCTCCGGTGCGCAGATGGTCACGTCGAGCCCGGCCGTCGCAAAGCCGACCAGGTACGAGTTGGCCATGTTGTTGGCGCCGTCGCCGAAGTAGACGGCCTTGCGCCCGGCCAGCCCGGCCTGGCCCTGCTCGGGGCAGAGATTCTCGATGATCGTCTGCAGGTCCGCGAGGATCTGGCAGGGGTGGAAGTCGTCCGACAGCGCGTTGATCACCGGCACGGTGGCCGTCTCGGTCATCGCCTCGAGGCCGGACTGCGCGTAGGTGCGCCACACGATCGCCGAGACGAAGCGCGACAGCACCGCGCCGGTGTCCTGCAGCGTCTCGCCCTTGCCCATCTGCGACGAGCCGGAGTCGACGACGATGGCGTTGCCGCCCAGCGCCGCGATGCCCGCGTCGAACGAGAAGCGCGTGCGCGTCGACGTCTTGTCGAACAGCACCGCCACCGACTGCGGGCCCTCCAGCGGGCGCGCGGAGTACGGGTCGGCCTTGAGCTGCGCCGCCAGCGCCAGGACCTCAGCCTGTTCGGCCCGGGTCAGGTCGTCGTCCGCGAGGAAGTGCCTGGTGGCCACGGTCATCACGGTTCCTTTCTGGTTCATGTTGCTTTGCGACGGCCACCGGTGCGGCTCATCGCGTGCCCGCCCGGGAGGGGCCTCCCGGGGGTCGGGCGCGGATCAATGCGGATCAGTTCGGATCGGTACAGATCAGTGCGGATTAGTTCTGCTCGCCCGCGGCGCCGCCATCGGCGTCGAGCGCCTCCTGCGCCTCCGCGAGGCACTGATCGACGAGCTCGACGGCGCGGTCGATTTCCTCGTCGGTCAGGTTCAGCGGCGGCACGATGCGGATGACGTTGGGCTGCGGGGCGTTGAGGATCACGCCGTTGCGGTAGCCGGCGTCGACCGCGCCCTTGGACAGCGGGCCGTCGAGGACCAGACCGAGCATGAAACCGCGGCCGCGGACGTGGTCGACGTGGTCGAGCGAAGCGAGCTTGCGGGCCAGGACCCGGCCCTTCTCCGCGACGCGGTCGATGATCTGCTCGGACTCCAGGACGTCGATAACCGCCAGCGCCGCCGCGGTGCACACCGGGTTGCCGCCGAAGGTCGTGCCGTGGACGCCCGGGGTGAACAGCTTCGCGGCGTCGCCGTGGGCGACGACCGCGCCCAGCGGCAGACCGCCGCCAAGACCCTTGGCCAGGGTCATCACGTCGGGGACGATGTTGGAGTGCTGGTGGGCGAACCACGCGCCGGTGCGGCCGATGCCGGTCTGCACCTCGTCCATGATCATCATGATCCCGTAGCGCTCGGTCAGGGACCGCACCTGCTCCAGGTAGCCCTCCGGCGGCGCGACGACGCCCGTCTCGCCCTGGATCGGCTCCAGGATCACGGCGGCGACGCCCAGCGGGTCGGACTCGATGGTCTTGGTCAAAAACTCGATGTCGCCGAAGGGCACGAACTCCACGCCGGCGGGGCCCGGCTCGAACGGCGCGCGCTTGTCGGGCTGGCCGGTCATGGCCAGCGCCCCCATGGTGCGGCCGTGGAAGCCGTGGTTGGTGGCGATGATCCGGCGGCGGCCGGTCAGGCGCGCCAGCTTGAACGCGGCTTCGTTGGCCTCCGTGCCGGAGTTGCAGAACATCACGCGGGTGTCTTCCGCGCCCCAGCCGGTGAGCTCGATGAGCTTCTCGGCCAGCTGCAGCGGCGGCTCGGAGGCGAAGATGTTGGACACGTGGCCCAGCTTCCCGATCTGCGAGGACACCGCTTCGACGATGGCCGGGTGGGCGTGGCCGAGGACGTTGACGGCGATGCCGGCGAGCAGGTCGAGGTAGCGCTTGCCCTCGGAGTCGGTCACCCAGGGGCCCTCGCCCTCGACGAGCTCGATGCGCGGGGTGCCGTAGTTGTCCATCATCCTGGAGGTCCAGGCGGCGGTGAAGTCGGTCATCACGCGTTTCCTTCGGGGTTGGGGTTCGGGTTGGTGGTGGGGTTGGCGGCGGCATCCGAGCCGGCATCGGCCGGCGCCTCGGAGATGTCCGCGGCGGCGTCGGCGGCGGAGCCGGAGGGCCGCGAGGTGCGGGCGGCGGCCTCGGCCGCGCTCGCCTGCGCCTGCTCCAGGTCCTCCATGGCCGCGCGCAGTGCGCGGGCGCCCGGGTCGTCGCCGAGCGTGCCGTCGCCGGGGCGCACCATGGTGCCGATGCCGCCGGAGGTGAGCAACTCGAGCAGCACCGAGTGCGGCTGGCGGCCGTCGATGACGTGCGCCGCCTTGACGCCGTTGTCCACGGCGTGGAGGCAGGACTCCATCTTCGGGATCATCCCGGCGTCCAGGCCGGGGACCATCTCGCGCAGGTCGTTGGCCGAAATCTGCGAGACCAGCGAGCCCTTGTCCGGCCAGTTGGTGTACAGGCCCTCGACGTTGGTCAGGATGACCAGCCGCTCGGCGCCCAGCGCGGCGGCCAATGCGCCGGCGGCGGTGTCGGCGTTGACGTTGTAGATCTCGCCGTCGGCGCCCGGGGCGATGGTCGACACGACCGGGATGCGGCCGGCGTCGATGAGGTCGAACAAGGACTCCGACTTGACGTCGACGATGTCGCCCACAAGACCGATGTCGGTGGGCACGCCGCCGACGTCGACGAGGCGCTTCTCGGCGCGGAACAGGCCGGCATCCTCGCCGGAGGTGCCCACGGCCAGCGGGCCGTGCGCGTTGATCAGCCCGACGAGCTCGCGGCCGACCTGGCCGAAGAGCACCATGCGCACGACCTCCATGACCTCCGGCGTGGTCACGCGGAAGCCACCGCGGAACTCGCCGTCGAGGCCCAGGCGCCGCAGCATCGCGGAGATCTGCGGGCCGCCGCCGTGGACGACGACCGGCTTGATGCCGACGGTGCGCAGGAACACCATGTCGCGGGCGAAGGCCGCCTTGAGGCGGTCGTCGGTCATGGCGTTGCCGCCGTACTTGATCACGACAACCTTGTCGCGGTGGTGCTGCAACCACGGCAGGGCCTCGGCGAGCACGTGGGCGCGCTGTTCCGGGGTGAGGTCCTCGGTGAGGTTTCCGCTGAAGGGGCTCATGGGTGGCGGCCTTCCTTAGGTCGAGTACGCCGAATTGATGTGCACGTAGTCGTGCGAGAGGTCGGTGGTGCGCACGGTGGCCGATCGACCGTCACCGGTGCCCAGGTCGACTTCCACGTGGATGTCGGCGCCGGACAGGTCGACCTCGCGGGCGTCGGGGGTGCCGCCGGTGTCGCGGCAGACGACGTGGCCGTTGAAGGACACCGTGATGTGCTCGGGGTCCATGGCCACCGGCGCGACGCCGACGGCGGCGAGCACGCGGCCCCAGTTGGGGTCGGAGCCGAACATGGCGCACTTGAACAGGTTGTCGCGGCCGATGATCCGCGCCGCGACCAGCGCGTCGTCTTCCCCGCCGGTGCCGGTGACGGTGATGGCCACCCGCTTGGTCACGCCCTCGGCGTCGCCCTGCATCTGCGCCGCGATGGAATCGCAGACGGCCAGCACGGCGGCATCGAGCTCATCCTGGGTCGGGACGTGCCCCGACGCGCCGGAGGCCAGCAGCAGCACGGTGTCGTTGGTCGACGTCGACCCGTCGATGTCGAGGCGGTTGAACGTCTCCTCCGACGCCGCCGCCAGAGCGGCATGCGCCATCTCCGGGGTGATGTCGGCATCGGTGGTCAGCACGCCCAGCATCGTCGCCATGGACGGGCTGATCATGCCGACGCCCTTGCCCATCGCGCCGACCGTGAAGTCGCCGGTACGGTGGACCGCCTGCTTTGCGACGAGGTCGGTCGTCATGATCGACGTCGCCGCATCATGGCCGGCGGCCGCCTCCCCCGACAGGCCGGAGACCAGCGGCGCAATGCCGCCCAGGACGGTGTCCATGGGCAGGCGGTCGCCGATGAGGCCGGTGGAGCACACGGCGATGTCCGTCACGGGGACGCCGAACTCGTCGGAAAGCGACCCGCAGGTCCGCAGGGCGTCCTCGACGCCCGGGCGGCCGTTGCACGCGTTCGCATTGCCGGAGTTGAGCAGGACCGCGGTGATCGAGCCATCGGCGACGTGGTCGCGGGTGACGGTCACCGGGGCGGCGACGACGCGGTTGCGCGTGAACACCGCGGCGGCCGTCTTCTTCGGTCCATCGTTGACCACCAGCGCCATGTCCGGGTTGCCGGAGGCCTTGATGCCCGCCGTCACGCCGGCGGCCCGGAAACCCTCGGGGGCGACGACGCCGCCGCACTCGGGGCCGTACTCGACCGTGCCGCCCACCGACGCATCGGCCACGGAGATCTGCGCCCCGCTCACGGCGCGACACCCGCCAACGGCAGGCCCGCGGTCTCGGGCTGGCCGACGATGAGGTTCATGCACTGCACGGCCGCGCCGCCGGTGCCCTTGGTCAGGTTGTCGATCGCCGACGTGATCAGCAGCCGTCCGGCGCGCTCGTCGACCTCGACCTGCACCTGCACGAGGTTGGAGCCGATGACGGACTTCGTCTGCGGCTGGATGCCCTCGGCGAGCAGCTGGACGAAGGGCTCGCCGTCGAAGGCCTCCGCGTAGGCCGCGCGGGCCGAGGCGGTGGTGACGGTGGCGTCGGACAGCGGCGCGGTGGCCGTGGTGAGGATGCCGCGCGACGTCGGCGCGAGCACCGGCGTGAAACCGACGTTGACGCCCCCGGCGAAGACGGAGAGGTTCTGCCGGAACTCCGCGGTGTGCCGGTGCCGGCCCGCGGTGTTGTAGGCCTTGAGGTTGCCCATGACCTCCGAACCGAGCATCGGCACGGCGGCCTTCTTGCCCGCGCCCGAGGTGCCCGTGATGGACACGACGGAGAAATCGGGCTCGACCAGGCCGGATGCGAGCGAGGGGTACAGGGCGATGGTCGCGCCCGTCGGGAAGCAGCCCGGCACCGCGATGCGGTTCGAACCTGCGATCTTGTCGCGCTGGCCCGGCAGCTCCGGGATGCCGTAAGTCCACGTGCCGGCGTGCGGCGAGCCGTAGTAGTGCTCCCACTCCGCGGCGTCGGACAACCGGAAGTCGGCGCCGCAGTCGATGATGGCGACGTTGTCGCCGAGCTCGGCGGCGATGGCGGCCGAATGGCCGTGGGGCAGGCCCAGGAACACCACGTCGTGCCCCGCGAGGGTGCCGGCGTTGGTGTCCTCGATGCGGCGGTCGGCCAGCGGCGCCAGGTGGGGCATGACGTCGCCCACGCGGGCACCGGCGTTGGAGGCGCCGGTCAACGCGCCGATGGTCAATTCGCCGGACAGGTACGCGGGGTGCGAAAGGAGCAGCCGGAGGATTTCTCCTCCGGCATAACCCGTCGCCCCGGCGATCGCCACTGAAATGCTCATGCGGCCATTCAACACGGATATTCACTCCGATGCAAGATATTCATCGCATCGGCGTGCCGTGCCGAATGGCCGCATGTGGCGCAGGCTAACCGCGCAGCTCCGCGCCGTGGCGCTCCTTGGCCAGCTCGATGGCTGCGAGGCGCCCCTCGGAGGCCTCATCCTCGGTCAGCGTGCGATCCGTGGCGCGGAAACGCAGGGAGAAGGTCAGCGAACGCCGGTCGTCGCCGAGCTGCTCCGAGCGGTACACGTCGAAGATGCGGATCGACTCCAGCAGTTCGCCGGCGCCCTCGCGGACCGTGGCCTCCACTTCGGCGGCGGGGACGTCGTCGGCAACGACGAGCGCCAGATCCTGGTGCACGGCCGGGAACGGGCTGAGCACCGGGGCCGGGAGGTTCTCCGACAGCGGCAGCGCGTCGAGGTCGATCTCCAGCGCGCAGGTGCGCTCCGGCAGGCCCGCGTTGGAGATGACCTTCGGGTGCAGCTCGCCGGCGTAGCCGACCACGCGGCCGTCGACGGTCAGCTTCGCGCAGCGGCCCGGGTGCCACGGCAGGTGCTCGGCATTGCGGATGCCCAGCTCCACGCCGGCGGCGCGGGCGATGACGCGCGCGGCCTCGATGGCGTCGGCGGCACCGTAGGCGCGGCCCGCACCCCACGGCGAGTCGAGCTCGACCTGGCCGCAGGCGACGGCGGCGACGTGCAGCGGCTGATCAGGAAGGGACTCGCGCAGCTCGCGCAGCTCCTCCGCATCCGGCAGACCGGCGGTCGACGGCATGGACGACCGGCCGTCGCCGCGGACCTGGGTGACCTGCTCCACGCCGTACAGCGCGAGGTTGACCTGGCCGCGGGCGACGTTGCGGCGCAGCGAATCGAGCATCGCCGGCAGCAACGTGGTGCCCAGCTGCGCGCGGTCGCTCTCCAGCGGGTTGATCACCGTGACGGTGTTGCGGCGCGGGTCATCGGCGTCGAGGCCCCACACGTCGAAGACGTCGTTGGCGGTGAACGGGGTCGGCAGGATCTCCAGGTAGCCGTTGTGGGCGAGTGCGTGGCCGACGCCGCGGCGCAGCTGCTGGCGCGGGGTCAGGCCGCGTCCGGCCGGGGCGACCGGCAGGACCACGGGGATGTCCTCGAGGCCCTCCAGGCGCAGGACCTCCTCGACCAGGTCCGCGGACATGGTCAGATCGGGGCGCCACGTCGGCGGGGTCACGGTGAGCTTGCCGCCGCACGAGGAGATCTCGACGGTGCAGCCGACCTCCTCGAGGCGGCCGACGACCGTCTCGCGGGAGTATTCGACGCCGGCGACGCGCGACGGGCGGTCGACCGGGAACTCGATGACCGCCGGCGCCGGCACGTCGCCGACCAGCGTGCGCCCGGGCTCGACGGTGCCGCCGCCGAGCTCGGCGAGCAGGCGGCAGGCCAGGTCCAGCGACGGCTCGACCAGGGCCGGGTCGACGCTGCGCTCGTAGCGGCGCGACGACTCCGATGACAGCTTGTGGCGGCGGCCCGTGCGGAACACGCGCAGCGGCGACCAGATCGCGGCCTCGAACAGCACGTCGGTGGTGCCGTCGGCGATCTCCGAGGTCAGGCCGCCCATGACGCCGGCCAGGGACTGGATGCCGGAATCGTCGCAGATGACGACATCCTCGGGGTCGAGCTTGCGCTCCACGTGGTCGAGCGTGGTCAGGGTCTCCCCCGCCTCCGCGTTGCGCACGGTCAGGCCGCCGGAGATGGCGCCGCCGTCGAAGGCGTGCATCGGCTGGCCCAGCAGCAGCATGACGTAGTTGGTGATGTCCGTGGGCAGGTTGACGCTGCGCTGGCCCGCCAGCAGCAGGCGGCGGCGCATCCACCACGGGGTCTGCGCGTTCGGGTCGACGCCGGTGACGCGGCGCAGGCCGAAGCGCAGGGCATCGGTCTCCGGGCGCAGGTCCAGCTCGAGGGCGGAGCCCTCCACGGCGATCGGCTCGACGTCGGCGGGATCGGCGAACTCGACGTCGAACGCCGAGCAGATCTCGCGCCCCAGCCCTCGCACCGACAGGGCGTAACCGCGGTCCGGGGTGACGTTGACCTCGAACAGCTCGTCGTCCAGGCCGAGGAAGGCGCGGGCGTCGCCGCCGATTTCCACGTCGGCGTCGTCAAGCACCGACTCCGGCAGGGAAATGATGCCGGAAGACTGCGCGGTCAGGCCCAGCTCGGCTTCCGAGCACAGCATGCCGGCCGAAATGCGGCCGTACGTCTCGCGCGCGCCGATGGCGAAATCGCCCGGCAGCACCGCGCCCGGCAGCGCCACGACGACGATGTCGCCCTCGGCGAAGTTGCGGGCGCCGCAGATGATGCCCTGCAGCTCGCCGGTGCCGTTGGCCTCGCCGACGTCGACCTTGCAGAAGCGGATCGGCTTCTTGAACTCGGTCAGCTCCTCGATGTCGGCGACGCGGCCGAACGCCAGCGGGCCGGTGATCGGCGGCAGGGGCTCGTGGCCCTCCGTCTCGAAGCCGACGCGGACGAAGCCGGCGTCGAGTTCATCGGGCGTGACGGACCAGCCGGGGTTTGCGGCGGACACGACGTCGGTGACCCAGGACTGCGGGATGAACATTGAAGTGATTCTCCTTGGAGTGGTGGGTTGCCGATTAGCCGCGGATGCCGAAGGGCTGCGTGAAGCGGACGTCGCCCTCGACCATGTCGCGCATGTCCGACAGGCCGTTGCGGAACTGCAGGGTGCGCTCCAGGCCCATGCCGAACGCGAAGCCCGAGTACTCCTCCGGGTCGATGCCCGAGGCGCGCAGGACGTTGGGGTTGACCATGCCGCAGCCGCCCCACTCGATCCAGCCGGCGCCGCCCTTCTTGTTGGGGAACCACACGTCGACCTCGGCCGACGGCTCGGTGAACGGGAAGTAGTTCGGGCGCATGCGGGTGCGGGTCTCCGGGCCGAACAGTTCCTTGGCCATGTGGTCGAGGGTGCCGCGCAGGTGGCCCATGGTCAGGCCCTTGTCAATGGCCAGCCCCTCCACCTGGTGGAACACCGGCGTGTGCGTCGCGTCGAGCTCGTCGGTGCGGAACGTGCGGCCCGGGCAGATGACGTAGATGGGCAGGTCGCGCTCCTGCATGGTGCGCACCTGCACCGGGGAGGTGTGCGTGCGCAGCACCTGCAGCGACCCGGCCGGGGCGATGTGGAAGGTGTCCTGCAGCGTCCGCGCCGGGTGGTCCGGCAGGAAGTTCAGGGCGTCGAAGTTGAAGTACTCGGCCTCGACCTCGGGTCCTTCGGCGATCTCCCAGCCCATGCCCAGGAAGATGTCGCCGATCTGCTCCGACAGGATGGTGATCGGGTGCATTCCGCCGCGCTGGCCGCGGGTGGTGTCGACGGTGACGTCGATGCGCTCCTCGGCCAGGCGCCGCTGGGCGTCCTCTTCCTCGAGGACGGCCTGGCGCTGCGCGAATTCCTTCTCCACCTTCCCGCGCACGACGTTGACCCTGCGGCCGGCATCCTTGCGCTCGGCCTTCGGGATCGATCCGAGGGCGCGGCGGGCCTGCGGGATCGGGGCATCGTCGCCGAGGTGCGCACGACGCGCCTCGGCGAGCTGCGCCAGGTCGGAGGCCTCGGCGAACGCAGTGGCCGCCGCGTCGGCGGCGGCGTTCAGCGCGTCCTCGGACAGGTCGATGGAGGTGGGGGTGTCGCTCACGTCAGATGCCCATTTCTTCGTCGGCGGGGACGGCGGGGCGGGTGCGCGCACGACGCGCCCGGACCCCGTTGTTAACAACGCGCCATCATAGCGGTTCGCCCGCCCCCGCACCGCCACCGCCCGGGCCCTTTCGCTTGACGACGATCCTGCGGGAAATCCCCCGGCCGGTCACCTGCCGCGGGCGGTCTCCCACAGGCACATGGCGGCGGCGGTGGCCAGATTGAGCGATTCGGCGCCGCCGCGGATCGGGATGGACACCCGCCGCCCCGCGCCGGTGAGGATCTCCGCCGGCAGGCCGTGGGCCTCGTTGCCGAACAGCCAGGCCACCGGGCCGGCCGGGAGCTCGTCGCGGCCCAGGATGGTGTCGGCGTCCATGGTGGTCGCCAACGTCGCAAAGCCCGCATCGGCCAGCGCCCGCAGGACCGTGTCCGTGTCGCGCTCGCGGGCGACCGGGACGTTGAACACCGAGCCGGCCGAGGAGCGCACGACCTTGCCGCCGAGCGGATCGACGGAGTCGCCGGCGAGGACGACTCCCCCGGCGCCGAGCGCATCGGCCATGCGGACGATGGTGCCGGCGTTGCCGGGATCGTTGCACTCGACGGGGACGACGAGGACGCCCGCCTCGACGCCGGCCGCGATGGCGCGGTCGAGCGGCGAGAGCACCGCATCGGAGCCGCACACGGCGAACAGGCCCGTCGTGGTGACGGTTTCGGCCAGGGCCGCGGCGGCCGAGTCGTCGATGACGGACACCGGCCGGCCCGAGGCGGCGATGGCCTCGACGAGGTCGCGGTGCCGGTCGATGGCGGCATCGGTGGCGAACGCCTCGGCGATCGCGTCGGCCCGGGCCGCCGCATCGACGGAATTGAAGCCCTCCACCAGGAAGCGCCCGGCCTTGCGGCGGGCGGCGGCGCGGTGGAGCTTGGAAGCCGAAACGACCCGCGGAGTCCTTGCGGTAAAGGTCTCCACGGGTCGTCGGAAGTCGTCAGCCATGACGACGAGATTACGCGAGGGCGAAATCCTACTGGGCGGCCGGGGCGTTGACGTCCTCCGGCAGCGCGGCCTTGGCGGTCTCGACCAGGGCGGCGAAGGTCGCGGCGTCGTTGACGGCGAGCTCGGCCAGGTTCTTGCGGTCGACCTCGACGCCGGCCAGGGCCAGGCCCTGGATGAAACGGTTGTAGGTCATGCCGTTGGCGCGGGCGGCGGCGTTGATGCGCTGGATCCACAGCTTGCGGAACTGGCCCTTGCGGTGACGGCGATCGCGGAACTCGTAGGTCTTCGAGTGGAGCATCTGCTCCTTCGCCTTGCGGTACAGGCGGGAGCGCTGGCCGCGGTAGCCCTTGGCGGAATCGAGGACTTCGCGACGCTTCTTCTTGGCGTTGACGGACCGCTTCACACGTGCCACGTTGGTACTTCCTTACTTATCTGACGGATGTTGTGTTCGTTATCCGCATCCCCGGCCGGTCGCCGGGGATCACGGGCAGTGGGAGGCTGTTACGCCTTGCCCAGGAGGCGCTTGATGCGCTTCTCGTCGGCCTTGGCGACCTCGGTGGTGCCCTTCAGGCGGCGGGTGCGGGTCGAGGGCTTGCCCTCGAGGAGGTGGCGGCGGTTGGCCTGCTCGCGGCGGAGCTTGCCGGCGCCGGTGACCTTGATGCGCTTGGCGGTGCCCTTGTGGGTCTTCTGCTTCATGGTGTTTCGCGTCCTTTTCGAAATCTTGTTGTCCGGAACTCCCGCGACGCCCGTCGTCGGGGCGTGGTGGGTCACCCGGCGATGCCTGCCGCATCCCCGGTTCGTGCCGTTCCGGCCGTTGGCCGGCTACTTCTTGTTGCCCTTGCGGACCGGCCCCAGGACCATCGTCATGTTGCGGCCGTCCTGCTTGGCGCGCGTTTCGACGATGCCGTGTTCCTTGACATCCTCGGAGAGGCGCTCCAACAGTCGGAAACCGAGCTCCGGGCGCGACTGCTCGCGACCGCGGAACATGATGGTGACCTTGACCTTCGAACCCTTGTCGAGGAAGCGGACCACATTGGCCTTCTTCGTCTCGTAGTCGTGATCGTCGATCTTCGGCCGGAACTTCTGTTCCTTGACCACAGTCTGCTGCTGGTTCTTGCGAGCTTCCCTGGCCTTCTGGGCCTGCTCGTACTTGAACTTTCCGTAGTCCATGATCTTGCAGACCGGCGGCTTCGCGTTCGGCGCGACCTCGACGAGGTCGAGATCGGCTTCGTACGCGAGCTTGCGGGCGTCATCCGTGCGAACGATGCCGACCTGCTCACCACCGGGTCCGACGAGTCGGACTTCGGGAACTCGGATTCGCTCGTTGATGCGAGCTTCAGCGCTGATGTGGCCTCCTAGGTAGTACCTGTACATTTCGTTGCCGAACCGCCGGAAGCAAATGTACGAGGGAAGCCACGCGAGGCGACCCGTTTCCGGGCCACGACGCCATCCGATGATGGTGGGCGCGCGGGCCGGCGACGGCCTTTCTTCGCCCCATCGGGTCGACCCCGGCGCAACCATGATTCTTCGGCGCACCCAGGGTGGGATTCTCTCCTCTTCGCTACCAAGGCGATGGCGCGGTGAAGCGCCGCCGCTTGGCGGTCGTACGGACGAACCTAGCATGGGCCACCCCCAAAGGCCAAAACCCACGCGGGAACCCGCACGCGAAGACACACACATAGCCACACTCGAATCCCCGCTGGACGCGTCGCACCCACCATGCCCGTGGCTCATGCCCATAGTTCGGATCGCTATGAATCCATCGTAGACCGATCGGACTAGACAGACTTGTCCGTTCGATGTAACGTGCCCGGCGGGCTTGGCGGGCGCATGGGCGTCGTCAAGCGTTTTCGACTCTTTTACCTCCCCGGGCCCGCACCATGCGGGACCGGGACACGATGAACAGGACGGTGCATTTCCAATGCTCCTCACCGGTGCGGTCCTCGGGACCATCCTCGGTTACGTGCTCCAGCGCGGACGCTTCTGCGTCACGGGCTTCCTCCGCGACCTCTGGCTGACCAAGTCGATGCGCGGCTTCACCGCGCTCATGGTCGTCATCGCGGTGCACGCCGTGGGCTACTGGGCGCTCGCCGGCGTCGGCGTCGTCGAGCTGCGCGACCAGACCTTCGCCCCCGTCGCCTCCATCGTCGGCGGCCTCATCTTCGGCTACGGCATGGTCCTGGCCGGCGGCTGCGCCACCGGCACTTGGTACCGCGCCGGCGAGGGCCTCGTCGGCTCCTGGCTGGCCCTGATCGCCTACGCCGCCACCGCCGCCTTCATGCGCCTGGGCCCGCTGGCCGACTTCAGCTCCTCGGCGCGCGAGCAGACCATCGGCTCCGGCTCCATCCACGGCGACCTCGGCGTGCCCGTGATCGTGCCGCTCGTCGTCCTCGTCGCCATCACCGGCTGGCTGGTCTACCGCGAGGTGTCCAAGCCGAAGATCGAGATCCCCGGCCTGCCGCCGCGCAAGACCGGCCTGGCCCACCTGCTCGCCGAGAAGCCGTGGGGCCTGTTTTCCACCGCCGTCATCGTCGGTCTCATCGGCGCCATCGCCTGGCCGCTGTCGCAGGCCACCGGCCGCAACTCGGGCCTGGGCATCACCACCCCGTCCGCGCACCTGGTCGGATGGTTCGGCACCGGCGAGGCCGAGTACATGAACTGGGGCACCCTCCTGGTCCTGGGCATCCTCCTCGGCTCCTACATCGCCGCGAAGGCCTCCGGCGAGTTCCGCGTCCGCGTTCCCAACGCCCAGATTGCCAAGCGCTCCGTCGGCGGCGGCGTCGCCATGGGCGTCGGCGCCGTGCTGGCCGGCGGCTGCACCGTCGGCAACGGCATGGTCGCCACCGGCCTGTTCTCCTGGCAGGGCTGGATCGCCCTCGCCGCCATGGCCCTCGGCGCCGGCCTGGCCGCCCGCATCTACCTGATGCGCAAGCCGCTGCTGCCCGAGTCCCTGCGCGCCTCGCTGTCCCGCAAGGGCACCGCGAACGCCGAGGCTGACGCGGCCACCAAGACCGGCAAGACCACCAAGAGCGACGCCGAGACCGCCAAGGTCAACGCGTAATTCCCCCCTTCACCGACTTTCCCTTCCACGAAAGGACCCAGCATGGCCACCCACGTTCTCGAGACCAACGGCGAAGTCTGCCCCTTCCCCCTCATCGAGGCGAAGCAGAAGATGGAGGAGCTCTCCACCGGCGATGAGCTGATCATCGGCTTCGACTGCACCCAGGGCACCGAGTCCATCCCGCGCTGGGCCGCCACCGAAGGCCACGGCGTCAAGGACTTCAAGGTCGTCGGCGACGCCGAATGGTCGATCACCGTCGTGAAGAAGTAGGCCCACGACTCCGTGACAAGGTAGCGGCCCCGCCGCTGCACGGCGACGACCGTCGCAAAGCAAAGCCCGTCCCGGCCACCGGCCAGGGCGGGTTTCGCATGTCAGGGCCCGCCGAAAACCCGGCATGATTGCGGCGGCGAACGTACTGTCGGGGCCATGAACACGCCCAATGACCGCAATAGGGAGTTGGCCGCCGCGCTCGCCGACCTGGAGGCCGCCGCCGAACGCGTGGCATCACTGGCCAGGGGGTTCCGGGGCGACGTCGAAGGCGGCGAACCGCGGGACGCGTGGCAGGCTCCCCCGCCGCGTCCTCCCATGCCGATGCAGCAGCCGATGCAGCAGCCGACGCCGGGTCAGCAGCCGTCACCGGTTCAGCCGGCTGGCCCGCCGTCGGCTCCGCAGTACGGGCCGCAGGTCGGGCCGCAGTTCGACCCTCAGCACAGCGCGCAGCAAGGCGCGCAGCACGGACCCCAGCACGGTCCGCAGGTTGGCCCCCAGCACGGCGCTCCGCACGGTGCGCAGCACCCGCCGAAGGCCCCGGCCGACCCGTGGTGGAGCAACGAGAAGACGGTCCTGAAGGTCACGGCGGCGATCGGTGCGATCATCACCATTTCCGGCGTGGGCCTGCTCGTGGCGCTGGCGATCCAGAGCGGCCTGCTCGGGCCGCTCGGCCGCGTCATTCTGGCCTACGCCCTGGCCGCCGCGCTGGCGGGTACCGCCGTGGTCGTCCACCGGAAGAACCCCGACAACGCGGGCGTCACCGCGGCCGGCGCCGCCTCCGTGGTCACCGCGCACATCACGACGACGGTCCTGGTCCACGGTCTGGAATGGTGGCCGAGCTGGCTCGGCACCGTGGTCGCACTGGCCGTCATGGGGCTCGGCTACCTGGCGGCGAGATTCTGGCAATCGGCGGCGCTGCACATCGTCATTCTGCTGGCCTCGTTCATCGCGGTGTGCTCCATCGCGATCCCGGACAGCGGCGATGCCGGGGCGGCCGGCACCGTCACCATCGCCGTGTTCGTCCCGTCGGTGGCCGCCGCGTGGGCGTGGTTCGGCATGGCGAAACGGCCGGTGATCGCGACCTTCGCCGTCATCTTGTTCCTGTTCGGCTCGATTCCCGTTCTCGTCGACGCGGCCCCCGGCTGGCTGGCCATCGCGGCGTTCATCGTTTTCGGCTTCGCGCTGGCCCTGCCCGACTTCCTCGACGACGCGTCCGCCGCCGCACTGCCCGGCACGGGGCCCGGCAACCAACCCGGCCACCAACCGGGCAATGCGCCGGGCACCGGGCCCGCGGCCATTGCCGCGCTCCAGCCGTCCGCGGATTTCTTCCCCCTGCGCCTGCTCGCGTGGCTGGCCGCGCCGATGGTGGCCATTTTCGGTCAGCTCCACCTGACGTCGGCTGCCATCGCCCTCGTGCTCGGCCTGGCCATCGGCGCGGCGGGCTTCGGCCCGTGGCTCGACCGGGCCGACCCGCGCATGGCCACCCTGCGCTGGGCGGGATTGTGCTCCGCGGCCCTGCCCGCGCTGCAATTGGCGACGACCGAACCCAACCTCTCGTGGACTCGCATGCCCTCGCTGCTCGTGGCCGCCGGCGTCATCTGGTTCCACGTCTTCCGGCCGAGCCGCATGGGCCGCTGGCTGATCCCGATCTGGACCGTCGTGGCGCTGATCGCCAACTTCCCGGCGCTGGTCCTGACCATGTTCGCGCCGTCGTACCTGATCGAGCACCGCATGTTCATGTGGACGGTCGACGTCCCCAACGTCACCCTGTCCGGCCTGCTCATCGGTGTCTGCGCGCTGGGGCTCATCGCCATCGTCGCTTCACGACGAGAATCCGCCACCGGCTTCGACAAGTCCTGCGGCCTCGTCGGCCTGCTTTTGACCGCCGTGCCGGTGATCATCGTGCTCACCGAGGCGGGGATGCGGTTCAGCCTCGCCCACGTGCTCGTGTCCATCGGATGGATGATCGCCGCGGCGTGGCTGATGCTCGCGCCGAAGCGCTTCAACGTCGACGCGAACATGGCCGCATCGCTGGTCATCGCCACCGCCGCCGTGGTCAAGCTCGTGTTCTACGACATGCAGGCGATGAGCGGCCTGACCCGCGTCGCGGCCTTCCTGCTCTGCGGCCTGCTGATGCTGGGCATGGTCGTCGCCCGCAGCCTCCGCGACCGCAACGCGGACGAGAAGCCGCGAACCGGCCCAGGAGCCGGGCACGGGCCCCCTCCCGGTAAACCCACCTCGAATGGCCAAAATGGCCCGTTCTAACGGGTGGGTTAGGGCATTCGAGGTGGGTTAGCGGCTGGGCGGGTGGGCGCGGGCGCTAACCCGTCAGGAGCGGCTTCAGGTACTGGCCGGTGTGGGAGGCCTCGACCTGGATGACGTCCTCCGGCGTGCCCTGGGTGACCACGGTGCCGCCGCCGGCGCCGCCCTCGGGACCCATGTCGATGATCCAGTCGGCGGACTTGATCACGTCGAGGTTGTGCTCGATGACGATGACCGTGTTGCCCTTGTCCACCAGCCCCTGCAGGACGAGCATGAGCTTGCGGATGTCCTCGAAATGCAGGCCCGTCGTCGGCTCGTCGAGGATGTAGACCGTCCGGCCATTGGAGCGCTTCTGCAGTTCGGCCGCCAGCTTCACTCGCTGCGCCTCGCCGCCCGACAGGGTCGTCGCCGCCTGGCCCAGGCGCACGTAGCCCAAGCCGACGTCGACGAGCGTGTTCAGGTACCGGGCGATCGACTGGATCGGCTCGAAGAACCCGGCGGCCTCCGAAATCGGCATGTCCAGTACCTCGGCGATGTTCTTGCCCTTGTACAGGACCTCGAGGGTCTCGCGGTTGTACCGGGCGCCCTCGCAGACCTCGCACGGGACGTAGACGTCCGGCAGGAAGTTCATCTCGATCTTCAGCGTGCCGTCGCCGCGGCACGCCTCGCAGCGGCCGCCCTTGACGTTGAAGCTGAACCGGCCCGGCTTGTAGCCGCGGACCTTCGATTCCTGGGTGTCCGCGAACAGGTTGCGGATCTTGTCGAACACGCCCGTGTACGTCGCCGGGTTCGACCGCGGCGTGCGGCCGATCGGCGACTGATCCACCTGCACCAGCTTGTCCAGCTGATCCAGGCCCTCGACCCGGGTGTGGCGGCCCGGCACCTGGCGGGCGCCGTTGAGCTCGTTGGACATGACCTTGGCCAGGATCTCGTTGACCAGCGTCGACTTGCCCGACCCCGAGACGCCGGTGACGCAGGTGAGCAAGCCGAGCGGGAAGTTCACGTCGACGCTCTTCAGGTTGTTCTCGCGCGCACCGCGGACGGTGACCAGGCGATCGAAATCGACCGGGCGGCGATTGTCCGGCGGCAGGATCTTGCGCTTGCCGGACAGGTACTCGCCGGTGATCGACCCCTCGGCGCCGAAGATCCCGTCGGGAACGCCCGAGTAGACGATCTCGCCGCCGTACTCGCCGGCGCGCGGCCCGATGTCGACGAGCCAATCGCCCTCGCGGATCGTGTCCTCGTCATGCTCGACGACGATGAGCGTATTGCCCAGGTCGCGCAGCTTCTTCAGCGTCTGGATCAGCCGGTGGTTGTCGCGCTGGTGCAGGCCGATCGACGGCTCGTCGAGGACGTAGAGCACGCCCGCCAGCCCCGAACCGATCTGGGTGGCCAGGCGGATGCGCTGGGCCTCGCCGCCCGACAGCGTGCCCGCCGAGCGCGCCAGCGACAGGTAGTCGAGGCCGACGTCGAGCAGGAAGCGCAGGCGCGCCTGGACTTCGCGCAGCACGCGGCCGGCGATCATCTCCTCGCGCTTGCCCAGCGTCAGGGCATCGAGGAACGCCGAGCAATCCGCCACCGACATTTCCGTCAGTCCCGCGATCGACTTGTCGCCGAAGCCCTCCGACGCCAGCGTCACCGACAGGATCTCCGGGCGCAGGCGGGAACCGCCGCACGACGTGCAGGGCACCTCGCGCATGTAGCCCTGGTAGCGCTCCTTCTGCGACTCGCTGTCCGCCTGCTCCAGCTTCCGGTGCAGGTACGGCATGACGCCCTCGAACGGCGCGGTGTACTGGCGCGAACGCCCGTACCGGTTGCGGTAGTTGACGCTGATCTTGTGCTTCGACCCGTGCATCAGCGCCTTGTGCTGCGCCTTGGTCAGATCCTGCAGCGGGGTCGCGGGGTCGAAGCCCATGGCCTCGGCCAGGCCCGCGATGAGCTTTTCAAAGTACTTCTTGTTCAGCGTCCGGTTCCACGGCCCGATCGCCTCGGTCACCGGCTTCGACGGGTCCGGCACGATGAGGTCCTCGTCGACCTCGAGCTTCGTGCCCAGGCCGTCGCACGCCGGGCACGCGCCGTACGGGGAGTTGAAGGAAAACGACCGCGGCTCCAGCTCCTCGATGTCGAGGTGATGGCCGTTGGGGCACGAGATGTTCTCGGAATAGCTCTGGAGCCGGTTGCCGTCATCGTCGCCAAGCCCCACCGCATCGATGACCACGACGCCGTTCGCCAGGCGCAGGGCCGTCTCCACGGAATCGGTGAGGCGCTGCTTCTGCGACGCCTTGACCTGCAGGCGGTCGACCACGACGTCGATGTCGTGCTTGACCTGCTTCTCCAGCGTCGGCGGATCGGTCAGGCGGTGCATCTCGCCGTCGACGACGACGCGCGCATAGCCCTCCGCCGCCAGCTCCGCGAAGAGGTCGACGAACTCGCCCTTGCGCGTGCGCACCACCGGCGCGAGCACCTGGAACTTGGTGCCCTCCGGCATGGACAACACCTGGTCGACGATCTGCTGCGGGGTCTGCGACGAAATGACCTCGCCACAGGTCGGGCAATGCGCCGTGCCCGTGCGCGCGAAGAGCAGGCGCAGGTAGTCGTAGACCTCGGTGATGGTGCCCACGGTCGAGCGCGGGTTGCGGTTCGTCGACTTCTGGTCGATGGACACCGCCGGCGACAGGCCCTCGATCATCTCGACCTCGGGCTTTTCCATCTGCCCCAGGAACATGCGGGCGTAGGAGCTCAGCGACTCGACGTACCTGCGCTGCCCCTCCGCGAAGATCGTGTCGAAAGCCAGCGACGACTTGCCCGACCCCGACAGGCCGGTGAAGACCACCATCTTGTCGCGGGGCAGGTCGATGTCGACGCCCTTGAGGTTGTGCTCCCGGGCACCACGGACGATGAGCCGTTCGGCCAACGTGCGCACCTTTCCTAGATCGGATCGTGTCGAATGGATCGAGTCTGCGTCGAGTCCATTTGCTCGTGTCGCCCGCGATGATACATCACTCATACATCCGTTCGAACGTTTCCGGGCGGGATCGAACATCCGCCGCTACCCTGGCGGCCATGACAGCACACGACGTCACCATCAACGACGACTACACCGGGGACCTGTCCCGCCACGAGGTCCAGCGCGTCCGAGCCGGCGC
This sequence comes from Corynebacterium sp. NPDC060344, assembly GCF_042725215.1. Lineage (NCBI taxonomy): Bacteria > Bacillati > Actinomycetota > Actinomycetes > Mycobacteriales > Corynebacteriaceae > Corynebacterium > Corynebacterium sp. NPDC060344. The sequence continues at coordinate 25,205 of NZ_JBHXCS010000002.1, forward strand.
CATCGACGTGTACAAGACCTCGGTCGGCGACATGGACAACAACTGTTATTTGCTCGTGGACACCCGCGCGCCCGAGAAGTCGCTGCTCATCGACGCCTGCGACGAGGCCGGGCACTTGCGGGCGCTTTGCGACGAGGTCGGCGCGACCGTGACCACCGTCGTGACCACCCACTCCCACGGCGACCACGTGCAGGCCCTGGCGGAGCTCGTCGAGGCCTGGGGCGCCGAGCACGTCACGTCGACCCCCGACGCCCCCGACATCGAGGTGCCCGCCGACCGCCGCCTGGATCAGGGCGACGTGGTCACCTTCGGCGACGGCGCGACGCTGGTCGCCTTCATCCTGCGCGGACACACCCGCGGCGGCGTGGGGCTCGGCCTCGACGCCGGCGACCCGTCGAATTCGGGTGATGGGGAGTCCGGTTCGGACAACGCCGATTCGGACGGCGCCGGTTCGGACGACGCCCCGATCCACCTCTTCGTCGGCGACTCCCTCTTCCCCGGCGGCGTGGGCAAGACCAACGGCCAGGAGACCTTCGCCCAGCTGCTCGCCGACGTCGAAGAGCGCATTTTCGACGCCTACCCCGACGACGCCGTGGTCCATCCCGGTCACGGTTCGGATACGACCGTGGGCTCCGAGCGGCCCCACCTGGAGGAATGGCGCAACCGCGGCTGGTAAACCCCGGACACCGCACGCAACCGCGCGTAGAATCGACACATAGGGCAACGCGGCCCCGCGGGATCGATCCCGGCGGCCGCGCCCGCAGACGAGACTCACGACAAACAGGAGATGACCAGAATATGATCCGCAAGCTCGCCCGTCCGATGCTCGCCTCGGTCTTCGTCGCCGATGGCGTGGACACCCTGATGAACCAGCAGGACCATGTCGAGGGCGCCCGCGAGGTGACCAAGCGCATCCGCACCGTCGTGCCCGCCCAGTACGTCTCCTTCCTGCCCAACAACCCTCAGACGTCCGTGCAGATCGTCGCCGGCACCAAGGTCGCCGCCGGCGCGCTGTACGCCCTGGGCAAGGCCCCGCGCGTCGCCGCCACCGCGCTGGCCGCCGTGCAGATCCCCACCGCCCTGGCCCGCCACTCGTTCTGGGAGACCCAGGACCCGAAGGAGCGCAAGGCCCGCAAGACCGGTTTCCTCACCGACGTCGCCCTGCTCGGCGGCCTGTTCCTTGCTTCGGCCGACACCGCCGGCCGCCCGGGCGTCGCGTGGCGCGCCGAGCATGCCGGCAAGAAGGTGAACAAGAAGGTGCAGGCCGCGCTGCCGACCAAGTCGGAGGCGGAGAAGCGCACCGAGGAGATCAAGGGCACCGCGTCCGAGTGGCTGGAGAAGGCCCAGGAGGTCGGCGCCGACCTGCAGGACAAGTCGGCCGTCGCCCTGCACCGCGCCGAGGACTACGTCGCCGACAACAAGGACGACTGGAAGGACTCGCTGCAGACCTTCGCGGAGGAGGCCCGCGACACCCTCGCCGGCGCCGCCGAGACCGCCCGCGAGACCTTCTCCGACGCCGCCGACACCGCGGCCAAGGAGACCAAGAAGTCGCGCAAGCAGGCCCGCAAGCAGCTGAAGAAGGCCCGCAAGAACTTCAAGTAGTCGCCGCCGGAGGCCGCGCCCCGGCCTCTCCCCGCGATCGCACGGTCCGCCCACCGGTTTCCGGTGGGCGGGCCGCTTCGCGTTTGCGGGGCGGATGGGCCGGGCGCCGGGACGTCGTCAAGCACGTCGGCCGGGCCCGCACCGGCCCGCGTGAGCCGTCGCGTAAAATGGCCCCTTCCCCCGATCACGATTGGAGCGCACGTGCAGCACCCGGATCTGCCCGCCGAGCAGGGCCACCTCGACGAGGTGTACGCGCATCTCGACGCCGCGCGGCGCCGTGACCAGGAGGCCCTGCGCAAGGTCATGCTCGACGATGATCCGGAACCGCAGGCCCGCGTCGAGCGCGAAGTCGAGTACCAGCGGCTGCAGTCGAACCTGGAGCGCTACCGGCACGCGGAGGTGGGCCTGGTCTTCGGGCGCATCGACATCGACGACGACGAGCCCGACAATCCCGTCCCCGGCGCCCCCGGGCAGGATCGCAGGTACATCGGGCGCATGGGGCTTTCCGACGCCGACGACGGATACCGTTCGCTGCTGATGGACTGGCGAGCCCCGCAGGCCCGGCCGTTCTACCTGGCCACGACCGCGCACCCGGAAGGGGTGACGCTGCGGAGGCACCTGCGCACCCGCGGGCGGACCGTGCGGGCGATCGACGATGAGCGGCTCGCCGGCGATGGCATGGGGGATGGCGTTGGTGGTGGCGCGGACGGAAGCGCCGGTGCCGGTGCAGGCGAATCGGGCGAGCATGGCGAGCGGCGCATCGAGGACGGCGTCGGCGGCGAGGCCGTGCTGCGCGAGGTCATCGACTCGGCGCGCACCGGCCACATGCGCGGGATCGTGGAGACCATCCAGCGCGAGCAGGACCTGATCATCCGCGACGCCGGCCGCGGCGCAATGGTCGTCCAGGGCGGGCCCGGCACCGGCAAGACCGCCGTGGCCCTGCACCGCGTGGCGTGGCTGCTGTACACCCACCGCGACCAGCTGGCGAAGACGGGCGTGCTCATCCTCGGGCCGAACACGACGTTCCTGGAGTACATCTCGCGCGTGCTGCCGAGCCTCGGCGAAACCGGCGTGGTGCTGCGGACCATCGCCGACCTCTACCCCGGCGTGACCGGCACCGGCGACGAATCGCTGGCCACCCGCGAGGTCAAGGGGTCCGACGAAATGGTGCACATTCTGCGCCGGGCCGTGCGCGACCGGCAGCCCGATCCCGCGGGCGACGAGACCGTGACGTTCGACGGCGTCGAGCTGACCGTGACGCCCGCGATGGTCCGCGCCGCGCGCACGCGCGCCCGCCGCTCCCGCAAGCCGCACAACCTCGCCCGCCCACTGTTCCGCGAGCACCTGGTCGAGGCGCTGGCGCGCTCGCTGGCCGACCGCATCGGCGCCGACCCGCTGGGCGGCGAGAATCTGCTCTCCGTCACCGACGTCGCCGATTTGCGCGACGAGCTCGACGCGGACCCGTCGATCTCCGGCGTCCTCGACGACATGTGGCCGGAGCTGACCCCGGAGCAGCTGCTCGCCGACCTCCTCGAATCGGAGGAGCGCATCGCCTCGGCGGCGGCCGAGTACGACGACGCGACGCGGGCGGCGTTGCTGCGCGCACCCGGCACGCCGATGGGCCCGTCGGACCCGCCGCTGCTCGACGAGCTCGCCGAACTGCTCGGCGACATCGCGGACGCCGGCGACGAGCGCGAATGGTGGCGCGCGCAGATCGAGGAGGCCCAGGACGCGCTGGACATCCTCACCGGTTCGGCGCAGCAGGAGCTCGACGACGGCACCGACGCCGAGATCCTCATGGCCTACGACCTCATCGACGCCGAAGCGCTGGCCGAGCGCCACCGCGACCGCGACGTGCGAAGCACCGCCGACCGCGCCGCCGAGGACCGCGAGTGGACCTACGGCCACGTCATCGTCGACGAGGCCCAGGAGCTGTCGGCGATGGCGTGGCGGATGATCCGCCGCCGCTCCCCCAACGGTTGGATGACCATCGTCGGCGACATCGCCCAGACCGGCTCCCCCGCCGGCGCGGAGAGCTGGGCCGATGCGCTGGATCCGATCATCGGCGAGCGGTGGCGCCTGCACCGGCTGACGGTGAACTACCGCACGCCGTCGGAGATCATGGACGTCGCCGCCGACGTCCTGTCGCGCATCGCGCCGGAGGCGGAGCCGCCCAGCTCGATCCGCTCCACCGGCCGCCCGCCGGTGCGCACGGGCAGCCTCGCCGAGGCACTGGACGTGGCCCGCGGCGCCTCCGGCGGCTCTCGGCTGACCGCGGTCATCGCGCCCGCAGCGCAGGTCGCGGCGGTCGAGGCAGAGGTCGCGGCGATCACGGAGCAGGCCGGCGCACTGTCGCCCGGCGACGCCGCGATCCCCGTCCACGACGTCGACGACGCCAAGGGCCTGGAGTTCGACGAAGTCATCCTCGTCGACCCCGACGCCATCGTCGACGAGTCGCCCCAGGGCCTCCAGGACCTCTACGTGGCCCTGACCCGCGCGACGCAAGGGCTCACCGTCGTCGCCGACGGCCAGCCGGAGTCGTTGCCGGCGATCGAGGTCGCGCGGTAGACGGGGCCGTCGTCAAGCGCAGTCCGGGACCGTCCGGACATGCGACGACCCCGGCGCCCATGGGGTGCCGGGGTCATTCCACGCGGCCGGAGCGGAGTCCGGCGCTGGTGAGGTGCGTTACGCGACCGTGTGGACGATCATGACGTCGCAGTCGGACTGGCGCGCGACGTCTGCCGGGACGGAACCCAGCAGACGGCCGGTCAGGGAGTTGATGCCGCGGTTGCCCACGACGAGAAGGTCGGCGTTGTGGTCGTTGACCAGGCCCATCAGCGCCTCCACCGGGGAGCCGGCCTTGACCTCGGTCTCGACCTTCGTGGCGCCGGCGGCCTCGGCCGCGGCCTTGGCGCTGGCCAGGTTCTGCTGGGCCGGATCGTCGCCGAGCACCTGGACGGAATCCTGGCGCAGCGTCGAGGAGGCGGCTTCCTGGTTCTCGTAGTAGGCGCAGCCGATGACCAGGGTCGCGTCGAACGCCGCGGCGATGGAGGCCGCGCGCTCGACTGCAAGAAGCGAGGACTTCGAACCGTCGGTGCCGACGACGATGGTCTGGTAAGCGCTCATGAAAACTGCCTTCCGCAAAACTCGGTGTTGGTGGTGGTCGAGATTGGTTTTTGTCGAGATTGGTCTTCGTCGTGATTGGTCTTCGTCGAGATCGACGTGACGCATTTCACGTCCGGAATGCCCTGGGGGCCATGTTCCTCCGCCCAACCCTAGCAAAATCCGGGGCCGGTGGACCGGGCATTTTTCGCCGTTCGCGAATGGCGATTCACTCCAGCCCGGCCTCCTCCATGCCGCGCAGCTCCTTCTTCAGGTCGTAGATCTCGTCGCGCAGGCGCCCGGCGAGCTCGAACTTCAGCTCGCGGGCGGCGGCGCCCATCTGCGCGGTCATGTCGTCGATGAGCTTCTGCAGCTGCGCCTTGGGCATGCCCTCGACGGTCGCGCGCTCGGCCAGCGCGGCGTCGACGGCCGCGGCATCGCCGGCGTCCCCGCCACCTTCGGCCTGGCTTTCCTGGACCTGGTCGAGGATGTCGGCGATCTTCTTGCGCAGAGGCTGCGGGTCGATGCCGTGCTCGGTGTTGTACGCGATCTGCTTCTCTCGGCGCCGCTCGGTCTCCTCGATCGCGTTGCGCATGGAATCGGTGATCGAGTCGGCGTACATGTGCACCTCGCCGGAGACGTTTCGCGCCGCGCGGCCGATGGTCTGGATCAGCGACGTCGTCGAGCGCAGGAACCCTTCCTTGTCTGCGTCGAGGATGGCCACGAGCGACACCTCCGGCAGGTCCAGGCCCTCGCGCAGCAGGTTGATGCCCACCAGGACGTCGTAATCCCCAAGCCGGAGCTGGCGCAGCAGCTCGACGCGCTTGAGGGTGTCCACGTCGGAGTGCATGTAGCGCACGCGGATGCCGTTTTCCAGCAGGTAGTCGGTGAGGTCCTCGGCCATCTTCTTGGTCAGTGTGGTCACCAGGGCGCGCTCGCCCTTTTCCTCGCGCAGGCGGATCTCGTGGATGAGGTCGTCGATCTGCCCCTGGGTCGGCTTGACCACCACCTTCGGGTCGACCAGGCCGGTCGGGCGGATGACCTGCTCCACGACTTCACCACCGGTCTGCCCGAGCTCGTACGGCCCCGGCGTCGCCGACATGAACACGACCTGGCCGACGCGCGCGTCGAATTCCTCGAAGGTCAGCGGCCGGTTGTCCAGCGCCGACGGCAGGCGGAACCCGAAGTCGACGAGGTTGCGCTTGCGCGAGGCGTCGCCCTCGAACATGCCGCCGATCTGCGGCACGGTGACGTGCGACTCGTCGATGACGGTGAGGAAATCCTCCGGGAAGTAGTCGATGAGCGTCGCCGGCGCCGATCCCGCCGCGCGCCCGTCGATGTGCCGCGAGTAGTTCTCGATGCCGGAGCAGAACCCGACCTGCTGGATCATCTCCAGGTCGTATTCGGTGCGCATGCGCAGCCGCTGCGCCTCGAGCAGCTTGCCGCGATTCTCGAAATCCGCCAGGCGCTCGGTCAGCTCCATCTTGATCTCCTCGACGGCGCGCTCCATGCGCTCCGGGCCCGCGACGTAGTGCGTGGCCGGGAAGATCCGCAGTTCCTCTACTTGCTTGACGACGTCGCCCGTCACCGGATTGAGGTAGTACAGCGAGTCGATCTCGTCGCCGAAGAACTCGACGCGGACGGCGAGCTCCTCGTATGCCGGGATGATGTCGACGACGTCGCCCTTGACGCGGAAGGTGCCGCGCGTGAAGGCGATGTCGTTGCGGGCGTACTGGATGTCCACGAGCATGCGCAGAAAATCATCGCGGTCGACTTCTTCGCCGGTGCGCAGCATCGCCGAGCGGTCGAGGTAGGACTGTGGCGTGCCCAGGCCGTAGATGCAGGACACGGAGCTGACGACGACCACGTCGCGCCGCGACAGCAGCGCCGACGTGGCGGAGTGGCGCAGGCGCTCGACGTCTTCGTTGATGGACGAGTCCTTCTCGATGAAAGTGTCCGTCTGCGCGATGTACGCCTCTGGTTGGTAGTAGTCGTAGTAGCTGACGAAGTACTCGACCGCGTTGTTCGGCAGCAGCGACGACAGTTCGTTGGCCAGCTGCGCCGCCAGGGTCTTGTTGGGGGCCATGACCAGCGTGGGGCGCTGCATCTTCTCGATCAGCCACGCCGCGGTGGCCGACTTGCCGGTGCCGGTGGCGCCCATGAGCACCACTTCGCGCTCGCCCTTGCGCAGCCGCTCCGACAGTTCGGCGATGGCCTGGGGCTGGTCGCCCGACGGCTGGAAGTCGCTGACGACCTCGAAGTCGCCGCCGGCCCGCTCGATTTCGCCGACGGGGCGGAATTCGGAGTGGGCGACGACCGGTTGTTCTGCTGCGAAGGCCATGCGGCCAGCCTACAAGCGACGGCGGACCGTCGCACACCCGTTCGTCGCCGCGAACTCGCTACTGCTTGGCCAGCTCACTGACCAGGTGCTGCTGCATGGGCTCGCCGACGGCGGCCATGCCGAACTCGGTCGCCATCTCGGTGCGGCCGGCATTGAGCACCCACCTCCGCGCAGTGGCGTCGACCTGCTTGGCGGAAGCCGAATTGGCCACCACGGAGCGATCGAAGGTCATGGTCAGCGCCTCCGGATCCCCCTCATGGCCGGGCGTGGCCATCCCCTCCAATAGCTCCGTCTGTCCGGTGGGCTGCGCCAGGACGAGCTCGACGCGGCCGTCGCCGAGAGGGCGGAGGAATCCGCATTCGGTGTGCATCGGCTGCCCCTCGGCTCCGGCGGTCTTCTGCTCGTAGCGCAAAAACGGCTTGCCGGGCACGGCGCCGAAGGTCAGCGTCTCGGTGTATCGGAAGGAGTCGATCGTCGGGTAGTGGCCACGGCCGGGACCCTTCCACGTGCCGATGAGGAACTCGAACTCGGCGACCAGGGGATGGAGGTTCATGCCCCCCAGGGTACCGCCATCCCCATTGGCCGCCCGGTCTACCCCTCCGTCGCCAAGATCTCGTCCGGGGTCTCCGGCAGTTCCGTGGTCAGGGTCTTCTTCTCGCCCTTGAGGTCCACGACGTGGACGGACTTGGTGGCGGGGTCGGTGACGTAGGCGACGTCACCGGACACGGCGAGTGCCGGACGCGGGTCCTGCCACTCCTCGGACTCTTCCCAGGCGTCGATGACGTCGATGGTCTTGACCACCTTCGCCTGCTCGGTATCGATGAGGTGCAGCTTGCCGTCGGTGCCCAGCACCACGGCCAGGCCGTCGTCGTTCATGCCCAGCGAGCGGAAGGTGTAGGACGTGCCCAGGTCGACGAGCTTCAGGTCGCCGGTCTCGGCGTTGATGATGGACACCTTTTCGGGGCGCTCCAGCTCCTCGTTGTCCGCGGCCTTCTTGTCCGACTTGTAGTCGCCGAGGACGTACTTCGACTCGGTGGAACCGGCCTGGTTGCCGATGCGCCCGTACTCGTCGGGCGACGTCACCTTGGTCACCTCGCCGTCCTTGTAGATCAGCCCGCCATCCGCGCAGCCGACGAAGATGCCGGCGGAGGTTTCCTCGGCACCGTGGGCGCCGGGGCACTGCTCGAAGCGCTTGAGTTCCTTGCCGTCGGCGTCGACCTGGGCGATGCCGGTGCGCTTGCCCTCGTCGTCGGCGATGGTGACCATGTACGTCCCGTCCTCGCCGAGCACCGCGATGCCGTGGTGGGCGGGCACGCGGAAGTGGTCGACGGCGTCCATTCCCATCAGACGCAGGGTGGTGACGTCGCCGGTCTCATCGTCGAAAAGCACCGCCTTCTCCTCGTTGGCGACGACGTGGCCCGGCTTGTCCGCGGCGACCTCGAAGCCCGTGAACACCGGATCGCCGGCGTAGTGGTGCGAGTGGTCGCCGTGCGGCTTGGAGTAGGAGCCCAGGTCCAGAGCGCGGAAGGCCTTGTCGGAGGACACGAACACGTGACGGCCGTCGCCGGCGTGGTTGAGGCGCAGGTAGCCCTCGGCGGGCAGGTCGCCGAGCACCTCGGGCTTCTCCCCCTTGTCCAGGTCGCCGGCGTCGACGACCATGACGCCACCGTCGTGGCTGATGGCCAAGCGCGGCTCGGCGCCGCGGGACTCGGGGGCATCGGCGGCGGTGGTCGCGGTGGTCACGGCGGGCGTGCGGGCTTCGGCATTGCTTGACGACGCCGACGTCTCACCCGCACCACCGTTTCCGCCATCGGCGGCGGAGTCCGCATCGGTGGAGCAGGCGGTGAGGAACAGCGAGGCCGCGGCGAGGGCACCGACGGCGATCTTGGTATTGGTCATGGTTTTCATTAGACCATTTACTGCAAACTGTTTTCAACTAGCGAAGGCGGAGACCCCGCCACCTGCATGGACGCCGATGAGCCCGATCGATGCGACGACGATGGTCGTCAGCGCGGCCATCACGAAGGGCGCGGCGCCCACCGAACGAAGCAGGGACGCTCGCACGCCGGTGCCCAGCGCGAACATCGCCGCACCGAGCAACCACTGCTCGGCCACCCCGGCCACTTCGATGACGACCACGGGAACAAGGCCGGTCGACCTGATCACGACCATCGCCAAGAAACCAGCCACGAACAACGGCATCACCGGCGGCAGCGTCACCGGCTCCCCCGTCACGATGGACGCGCCAGACTTGCCGGACTTGCTGGTCTTGCCTGACTGCGCCCGGATGCGGCGTCGTTCCATGATCGACACCACGGCCAGCACCGGTGCGAGCATGAGCACGCGGCCGAGCTTGACGACCACCGCCGCCCCCAGCGCCGCTCCCCCGACTGAGCCGCCGATGGCCACGACCTGGGCGACCTCGTGCACCGACGCCCCGGCCCATATCCCGATGCCTGTTCCGGATAGGCCCAGAACATGGCCGAGTGCCGGCAGGGCGGGAATCATGATCGTGCCGAACACGACGACCAGCGCCACGGCGGCCACCACCGATTCCCGCAGTTCGGCCCCTTGATCCGGCCGCTCCTTGCCGCCATCGAGCACCCCGGCCACCGCCGCGATCGCCGCGGCACCGCAGATGGAGAAGCCGCAGGCGATGAGCAACCGCAGCCGCGGCTCGACGCCGAGGGCCGCACCGATGCCCATGCCGCACGCGAGCCCGCCGGCGACCACGGCGACGACGGTGAGGATCATGCCGGTGCCCAGGTCGGCGACGTCGTGAAGCGACAACCGCAGCCCAAGCAGAACGATGCCGATGCGCAACACGCGTTTCCCGGCGACCTCCAGGCCCGGGCCCGCAATGGCGGGCACGACGCCCGCATTGCCGGCGAGAATGCCCAGCACGATGGCGACGACCATGGGGCCGAGCACCGGAAACGGCGCCGCAATGACGTGGGCTGCGGCCACTCCGGCGGCGGCGACGATGAGACCGGGCACGACCCGACCGGGCGGGATGAGACCGGGAGGGACGAACCTGGTTAGGACCGGGCCGGGGACGAGCGTTTTCGTGGGCACCGGGACAGTGTCCGCCGCCGGCGGGCGCCCCGGTAGACGCGGAAAAGGCACGAGGGCATACGCTCGTGATATGAGCGCATCCCCGCCGCCTCCCGACCGCCCCCTGCATCTGACGGCGTTCCGGATCCTCGCCGCCGTCGACGAGCTCGGCGGCCTCGGCGCCGCGGCCCGGCGTTTGGGCATGGCCCAGCCCAACGCCAGCCGCACCATCGCGGCCCTCGAGCGCGAACTGGGCGCGGCATTGCTCGAACGTGGTCCGCGGGGGTCGGCGCCGACGCCCACGGGCCGGGCCGTGCTCGCGGCGGCGGGGCCGCTTTTCGACGCCGTCGACCAATTCCACCGCGAACTCGACCACATCACCGGCACCGATGCGGCGCCGCTGCGGGTGACGGCGAGCATGACGGTAGCCGAACATCTCGTCCCGGCCTGGTTGGCGACCTACCGGGCGCGGCACCCCGAGGCGGAAGTCGGCCTGCAGGTGCGCAACTCCGACCGCGTCTTCGACGACGTGGTCTCCGGCGCCTGCGACATCGGCTTCGTGGAAACCCCGCTGGCGCGCCGAGATCTCCACGCCACGGTCGTCGCGGAAGACCACCTGGTCGTGATCGTGGCGCCCGGCCACCCATGGGCGGAGACGGAGTCACAGGCGGAGTCCGGTTCAGAGGCAGAGCCAGGATCAGGATCAGAGCCCGGGCGGAAGCGAGTGTCCGCCGCCGAGCTGGCCGCCACTCCCCTGGTCCTGCGGGAACCCGGCTCGGGCACCAGGGCCTTCTTTGACCGCGCCATGGCCCCATGGAACCCGGTGCCGCCGGCGGTCGAGCTGGGCAGCAACGCGGCGGTGGCGGCCACCGTCCGCGCCGGCGGTGAACCGGGAGTGCTCAGCGAACTGGCCATCGCCGATGCGCTGGCGCACGGGGACCTCGTCGCCGTCGACGTCGATGAGCGCCTCGATTTCCGCCGCCACATTCGCGCGGTATGGCGCGGCGCGGGCGGGCCCGGTCGTGCGGCGGGCGAACTGGTGGCGATTGCGTCGTCGTAAAGCATCGCCGGCCCGGGCCGCGACCGATCAGGCGCCGGCGACCCTGTCGTCGAGCGCGGGCGTCTCCTGCCGGACCAGGGTGACCGGATTGCCGGGATCGAGGTTCTCCCAGTGCGTGCCCACGAGCCGCCACGGGGCGTCGCCGATGGACGGCTCGCCATCGACGGTGAGCACCAGCCGCTTGCCGCTGAGCACGGATCCGACGACGCCGACGCCGAGCTGGCGCGTCACGCGGGCAATCTCCCGGTCGATGCGGCCCGGCGAGCGCACCGGCTGCGGCTCCGCCAAACCGGCCACGCCCGACATGGGCACCAGACGCGTGCGCCACACGCGATCGACCTGCGTGAACAGGGCCCGCTCGGTGCCGGAATTGTCGATGACCGCATCGGCTGCGGCCAGGCGCTCCTCATCCGAGATCTGCGAGGCGATGCGGCGGCGGGCGTCGGCCTCGTCCACCCCACGGCTCTCCACCAGGCGATTGACGCGGGTCTCCACCGGCGCATCGACGACCAGCACGATGTGGTGATCGGCCGCGAGATCGTTTTCCACCAGCAGCGGCATGTCGTGGACGACGATGTCCTTGTCGCCGGCCCGCGCGAACCGCTCGGCCGTGCGCTCCTTGATCCGCGGGTGCGTGATCGCGTTGAGCGTCGCCGTCTTCTCCTTCGACGTGAACGCCCGATTGGCGAGCCTGCTGCGCAACAGCCGGCCCTCGGCATCGAGGATGTCCGGGCCGAACGCGTCGGCCAGCTCCTGCAGCGCCGGCTGACCGGGTTCGACGATCTCGCGCGCAATGGCATCGGCGTCAATGACGACGCAGCCGAGCTCGCCCAATCGCCGGGCCACGGACGACTTGCCGCTGCCCATTCCTCCGGTCAAACCAACCTTCAACATGAGGGCAACAATAGGCCACCCCCGCCGACCATGAGCGACCGGCCCGCCAATTTTGTTGCGCGCCAACGGATTTCACGAATGCAATCGACGCCCGGCACCAATGCGAAGCCCGGAACTCGCGCCCACACGCTGGAGTGAACTGCTCGCCGGAGGCGAAGGTGCCGTCGCCTCAGCTACGACTCACGCAATGAGAGGACGACCGCAACAGCCACTCCCACGGATCCGAGGACCCAGGGCCAACTCGCCGCAAAGCCATGCTCGGCCACCTTTTGCACCGCCAGCGAGAGCGCTATCCCCAGTGCGAGACCCATGCACACGCCGCGGAAGTAGACGCTTTTCGGCTGATCCACTGAAAGGCCCTCCACTCGTGCGACACCGAATCAGGGGAACCCCGACCTTGAAAACTGCAGCCACCTATCCGGCTCTATGTTGAAACTATTGAATGGCGCGAAGCGTAACGGACGTCATGATCGTTGTCGATACCCATTTTCATTGACCTCCGCGAAGAAGCCGCAAAAAGACCCCGGCCCCGCTCTCCGAAGAGGACGGGGCCGGGGCCTTTCGATCACGCCCGGCGGATCAACCGCCGGCGCGGACCATCAACTCGCTCAGTTGCCGGACAGGCGGGCGCGCAGGGCGGCCAGCTGCTCGTCGGAGGCGAGGGTGCCGCCGGTCTCGGCCGGAGCCTCCGCCGCGGCCGCCGGAGCGTCCTCGGTGGTCTCGGACGAGTAGTTCGACGGGGTCGCGGCGGCCTCGGCGGCCTGCGCGCGGTGACGCTCGATCTGCGCGGCGTGCATGCCGTGGTGGCGCTCCGCCTCGGCGTAGCGGGCCTCCCACTCGGCGCGCTGCGTCTCGAAGCCCTCCATCCACTCGTTGGTCTCCGCGTCGAAGCCCTCCGGGAAGATGTAGTTGCCCTGATCGTCGTAGGAATCGCCCATGCCGTACTTGGTCGGGTCGAACTCCTCGGTGAAGTCCTCGTCGGCCTGCTTCAGCGACAGGGAGATGCGGCGGCGGTCCAGGTCGATGTCGATGACCTTGACCATGGCCTCCTCGCCGACCGTGACGATCTGGTCCGGGACATCCACGTGGCGCTCGGCCAGCTCGGAGATGTGGACCAGACCCTCGATGCCCTCCTCGACGCGGACGAACGCGCCGAACGGCACCAGCTTGGTGACCTTGCCCGGGACGATCTGGCCGATGGCGTGGGTGCGGGCGAACACGCGCCACGGGTCCTCCTGGGTCGCCTTCAGCGACAGGGAGACGCGCTCGCGGTTCAGGTCGACCTCGAGAACCTCGACGGTGACCTCGTCGCCCACCTGGACGACCTCGGACGGGTGATCGATGTGCTTCCAGGACAGCTCGGAAACGTGCACCAGGCCGTCGACGCCGCCGAGATCGACGAACGCGCCGAAGTTGACGATGGAGGACACGACGCCCTTGCGGACCTGGCCCTTCTGCAGCTGGTGCAGGAACTCGGAGCGGACCTCGGACTGGGTCTGCTCGAGCCACGCACGGCGGGACAGGACCACGTTGTTGCGGTTCTTGTCCAGCTCGATGATCTTCGCCTCGAGCTCCTGGCCGATGTACGGCTGCAGGTCGCGGACGCGGCGCATCTCGACCAGCGACGCCGGCAGGAAGCCGCGCAGGCCGATGTCCAGGATCAGGCCGCCCTTGACGACCTCGATGACGGTACCGGTGACCGGCTCGTCCTTCTCCTTGAGATCCTCGATGGTGCCCCAGGCGCGCTCGTACTGCGCACGCTTCTTGGACAGGATCAGGCGGCCTTCCTTGTCCTCCTTGGTGAGGACCAGGGCGTCGATCTCGTCACCGACCTCGACCACCTCGTCGGGGTCGACATCGTGCTTGATGGACAGCTCGCGGGAGGGGATGACGCCCTCCGTCTTGTAGCCGATGTCGAGCAGGACCTCATCGCGATCGACCTTGACCACGGTGCCCTCGACGATGTCGCCATCGTTGAAGTACTTGATCGTGGAGTCGATGGCGGCGAGGAAATCCTCAGCGGTGCCGATGTCGTTGACGGCGACCTGAGGGGTGTTGGAGGTGGGCATATGTAAGTTGCTCCGAAGCGGATAGGAATCGAGTTGGACAGGGTCGGTCCGGGACGCGCGTCATGTGCCCTGGTGGACGGAAGCGGAGTCGCCGGATCGGCAGGCGGGCGCGGGTCGCGCACGCATACCGCGAACACGATACGCGCCGACCGGCACCGAATCAAGTTTCACCGCAGGTGGCGCACGGGGCGCGCCACGGTGGCCGTTCGGGGCCCCACCCTGCACCGCAGCGGGTGTGACGGGTGTTGCGGAAGGGCCCGGAGAGATACGATTCCGGCATGCCCGACACGCGCGAATCCCGGGATCGCCCGCCCCCGGCCGTCGAGTCGGATCCGCACGCCCCGCCGCCCAACGCATTCCGTCCCTTGCCGGGCAACATGGCGCGCCCCTCAGGCGGCGCCCCCACGCCCGAGTCCCCCACGGTCGGCGCCCCTGCGCCCGAGTCCCCCGCGCCCGGCTCCCCCACGTCCGAGGCTCCCGCTCCGACGGCGGAGACCTTCGCGCACCGCATCACCGTCGGCATCGTCGCGCCGCTGTTCGGGGCGCGCATCCTCGTCGAGTTGCCCGCGCTCATCGAGGACGTCCGCCGCGGCCACCGCCACGTCGTTCCCCTGACGCTGGCGCAGATCGCCCTGGTCGCCGCGCCCGCCGTGGCCACGGCCCACCCCGATCCCTCCGCTTTTCGACGTACCGCCGCCCTGGCCACCATCGCCTCCTGGCCCGTGGCCGCCGCCGCATCAGCGTCGACGGCGGCCGGCGCACGCGTGCCCGGCCTCACGGTGGGATGGGTCGCGGGCATCACCAGCACGCTGGCCTCGGTGTCCAGCTCCCACTGGGCCGCCGCACTCAATGCCGTGGCGCAGGGGTCCTACATAGGCGTCGTCAAGCACGGGGCCTCGAGAAATCGCGGCGCGGCCTCCCTGTTCTCCGCGTGCGTGATGCCGGCGGCGATTTCCCTGCCCTTCGTCTTCCTGGCGCAGGCGATGATCCTGCGCGCCCGCGAACACGACGCGATCGCGCGGTCGACGGCGGCATCGGCCATCGCCACGGCCCGGTTGTCCGCGGCCAATGCGGAGGCGACGCGGTTCAACGCGCTGCTCCACGACCAAGTGCTCGCCGTGCTCAAGGCCGTGAAGAACGACGTGCCGCCGGCCGACGTGCGGCGGATCGCGACGGGCGCGCTGCGCCTGACCCAACGCGCCGCGGCCGCCGACGACGGTGCCGCCGCCCGCCGGATGACCGGCCTCGCCGCCGGATTGGCCGCCGGCTTCGATCCCGACCGGGCACCGGGGGCGGCCGCGCGCGTGAAAAGGGGCGTCGCGGCCGAGGATCTGGACCGGGCGCTGCGCCGCGTCGTGCTCGAAGCGACCCCCGACTGCCGCATCCGGTCCACCGCGCACGGCCCGCCCGTGCCCGCGGACGTCGCCTCGGCGCTGGAAAGCGCGCTGCGCCAAACGGCCGGCAACTCCGCCCGGCACGCGGGCGAGGGCGTCACGCGGACCTGCGACATCAGCATCCGCGCCGACGGCATCGACCTGGCCTACGCCGACGACGGCCGCGGCTTCGACCCCGCCGACGTGCCCCACGACCGCCTGGGCCTGCGGACGTCCATCCGCGACCGGATGCTCTCCCTCGACGGCGCGACGGTGCGCATCGACTCCCGGCCGGGCGCCGGGACCACCGTCGAGTTCGAATGGACCCCGGAGCCGACGGAAGCGATCCCCGTCTCCATCGCCGACGACGTGGTCACCCGGACGCCACTGTCGGTGCTGGTCGGGGCGGCGATCACCACGCAGATGCTGCTGGAGAAGTCGACCGCGGCCCACCCGATCGCGGCCGCCGCCGGGTGGGCGCTGGGCATGGCCGGCTTCCACGTGCAGCGCCTCACCCCGAAGGGACGGCCGTCGATCCCCCGCACGGCCGCCATCGTCGGGCTGACTTCGGCGGGCACGCTCATTCCGGCGCTGGCGGATGCGCGGACGTCCAATCCGTCGGTGCCCGCGTGGCACGAATACTCCTTCGCGCTCGCGCTGAGCCTCGTCGGCGCGCGCGGCCGCCCGTGGCTGGCGACGGGGACGTCGCTGCTGTGGCTGGCGGGCACCACGGCCCGGGGCCGGCGCAGCTGGACGGGCCTGTCGGCGGCGACCCACGTTCCCGGCATCGTGTTCAGCGGCGCCATCGCGCGTCTGGCCCTCCACGCCGTCAACCGCCGCATCGAGTGGGCCCGCATGACGGAGCGCCGGTTGCTGGACCTGGTCGGCCAGCGCCACGCAGAAAACCGCGTCCGCGAGGCCAACCGCACGTGGCTCGACGACGTCGCCGGGGCCTTCCTGCGCCGCATCCGCCACGTACCCGGCGAGGCATTCACGGCCGACGACCGCACGATGGCGGGGCTCCTCGACGCCCGCATCCGCGATTCGCTGCGCTCCCCGCGCCTGGATCGCCCGGACATCACCGCCCTGGCCTGGGATCTCCGCGTCCGGGGCCTGACGGTGCTGCTCGTAGATGATCGGGGCCCGCGCGGCGGCGCAGAGTGCCCGGCGGGCCTGCTCGACGAGGTCGCCGGCGCTTTCGCGGACATCGCCGACCACGTCGCCGCAGCGGGCATTTCCGATGGCCGCCTCACCGTCCGGCTGCTGCCGCCCGGGCGGTCGAGTTTCGCCACGATCGTGCTCTCTCCCGACGCCGCCGAACCGCGGCGCGTGTCTATCGCCTACTGAGCGCGGCAATACAACTGAGCGCGGCAATACACTCGTGCCCATGTCCTCCTTCATCGGCTACGGCTCCGTCGGCGACGACGAGTCCTCCCGCGCCAACCGCTCCTGGTGGGATTCCGACGCCGCCGATTACCACCGCGAGCATCCCCTCTACCTCGGGGAAGGCCGGCCGGACGGTGATTTCGTCTGGTGCCCGGAGATGCTGCGCGAGGAGCATGCCCTTTTGCTTGGCGACGCCGACGTACTCGCCGATTCCGACGTCCTCGAGATCGGCTGCGGTTCCGCGCCGTGTTCCCGCTGGTTGGCGGCGCACCGCCCTCCGAAGTCCCTGACGGCGTTCGACGTGTCCATGGGGATGCTCGCCCATGGCGTGAAGGCCGCTCGGGCGGGGGCGGGTGCGGTGGCGGGCGAGGGGCCGTCGCAAAGCACAGCCGGCGCGCGGGAGGTCACCGGCGTGAACCTGGTGCATGCCGATGCCGCGGCGATGCCCTTCGCAAAAAACTCGTTTGACGTGGTGTTTTCAGTGTTCGGCGCGATCCCCTTCGTGGCGGATTCGGCGGCTCTCATGCGCGGTGTGGCACGGGTGCTGCGGCCCGGCGGGCGATTCGTGTTTTCCGTGACGCACCCGATGCGCTGGTGTTTTCCCGACGACCCCGGTCCCGCGGGGCTGAAGGCGGGCATCCCGTACTTCCATCGCGAGGCCTACGTCGAGCGTGGCGACGACGGCGCGGCCATCTACGTCGAGCACCACCGGACGATGGGCGACCGCGTGCGCGAGCTCGTCGGGGCGGGGTTCGTGCTCGACGACGTCATCGAGCCGGAATGGCCCGACGACCTCGACGTCACCTGGGGGCAATGGTCGCCGCTGCGCGGGGCGGTGATTCCGGGGACCGCGATTTTCGTGGCGACGCTGGCGGGGTGAACCCGGGCGAAGGTGCACCCGTGTTCGAACGCGGCGGCGCGGCGATCCGGGGGCTTTCCTAGCATGGGGGCATGGAGATCACCTTCGGTTGGGGCCTCGACGGGGCCGCGTGGGAAAAGCCCGGTCACGGCAGTGATTCGGGCGCGGCGCTGGGCCATGCGGCGGTCGGGCCGGCGGGGCTGGCCGGGATTTTGGGCACGCGCCTGGGCATCGGCGGGGTGACGCTCGAGCGCCCGCTGCGCATCGGCGCCTACCGCGACGCGCTGGCGCAGACGCCCCGGCAATGGTGCGGGGCGTCGTTCGAACTGGATGCGTGGGCGGTGGCCAAGAAGATGCTGTCGTGGCGCGACGAGCTCGTCGCCGCGGGGTGGGACGGGTCCCCGGTCGCCGGTGCCTCGCCCCGGCTGGCGGATCTGGCGGACGCCGAGGCGCTTTTCGACGCTCCGGGGGCGGCCGATGATTTCAGGGACGTCGCGGCGATGCTGCGCAGCCTCGTCGCCGGCGGCGTCGAATGGCCGCTGGGCATCGATCGACTGACCATTTTGGGGTCGAGGGACGGGCTGCCCGCGCCGTGGCCGCAGGTCATCGCCGACGTCGAGGCACTCGGCGTGGACGTGGCGGAAGAAGACGCCCCGGCCGCCGTGGAGCGCCTGCGCGTCATTTCCGCGGCCACGGAATGGGAGGCGGCGGAAGCGGCGGCGCGGATTCTGGCCACGTCGGGTGGCACGCTCGTGGCCACGCACCACACCGAGGTTCTGGATCAGGAGCTGTCCCGCCGCGGCATGGCGCGGCTGGGAGCGTTGGAGACCTCGGACCAGCGCGCGACGGCGCAGATCCTGCCGATGTTCCTGGCGGCGATTTGCGGCCCCATCGACGTCCACGCCATCGCCGCGTTCCTGGACATGGGGCTGACCACCACCGATACCCGCACCGGCGAGGTCATCGATTTGGGCGTCGTCCCGTCGGTCATCCGCCGCGGGCTCCTCGGTGCGCTCGCGGCCCAGCCCGGCGTCGGCGGCCCGGCATGGCTCGGCGCGCTGGAGACCATCCGGGCCGACATCGCCGCCCGGGCCGACGAGGTCGAAGGGGTGGACAAGGCCGTCGCGGCGAATCGGGCGACGGTCCACGGCGAGCTCCTGGACACGCTGGATTCGTACCTGCGCACCTCGCGCATCGAGTTCGCCGACGGGCAGTGCGGCACGGCGGCGATCATCGAGCGGCTGGAGTGGCTGGCACAGCGCCTGCGCAACATGGGCGCGGTGTTCGACGCTCCCGAGCTGCTCGTCGCCGGCCGGTCGGTGTCCACGGCGATCGAGGTGCTCGGGCGCCAGGACGTCGTCGGCGAGCGCGAGCTGCAGAGGATCCTCGAAGACTGCGGTTCCGCGCAGGCCTCTCCCCTGGCCGGTGCCGAAGCCGCCGAAGGGACGCGTGTGCCCTCGCCGGCGCTGATCCGCCATCCCGGCCCCGTCGTCTGGTGGGGAGCCGTCGACGATGGCCGGAGCGAGCGCCGGATCTGGACGCCGGAGGAAGTCCGCATCCTCGCGGCGGCCGGCGTCGAGGTCCCCGACCCCGGCACGCTGGCGACGTTGTCGGCCACCGCCGATGTGGCGGGCCTGTGCCGGGCCGGCGACGTCATCGCCATCGTCCCCACCGTCATCGACGGCGCGGCGACGACCCGGCACCCCGCACTGTCGTTCGCCGCCCACGGCAGCGCCGGATACGACGAGGACGACTCCGAGTTCACCGCCCGGGAGCTCGTCGCCGACGGCACCTGGGCATTCGGCGACGCCTCCCTTCCCCTGGACGTCCCGGAGCCCTTCGTGCCGGACGCCGACGCCATCGCGGCGAATGCGACCGCGCGGTCGGTGCCGCCGGGCACGCACCTGCTGCCGGATCGGCTGTCCTACTCCCAGATGGAGAAGCTCCTGGTCCATCGCCTGGAGTGGCTGCTGGCGTACCCACTGCGCATCCGGCAAGGCTGGGTGACGGACATCCCCACCGGAAACAGGATGATCGGCACCTTCCTCCACGCGATCGTGGAGAAGATCGTCGAGGACGACCTCGATGGCGCCGACGCCGGCACCGTCCGGACCTGTTTCGCCGAGCTGCTCCCCCACTACGCCTCGGAGCTGAACCTGCCGGGCAACGCGCGACTGCGCCAGCAGGTCGAGGCGGAGGCACTGGAGAGCATCCCCGAGCTCTTCGGGTCGCTGCGGCGCGGCGGCATGGTCGTCACCGCCGCCGAGGCCCCGATCACGAAGGAGCTCGTGCTCACGCTCCGCGATCCCGACGGCGATCCGGGCGGCAATTCGGGCGACGCGGCGAACGTCCACGAGCATCCGGTCACGCTGGTGGGATTCCGCGACCTCGACGCCGAAACGTCCGATGGCACCACCGTGGTCATCGACATGAAGTACTCGGTGAGCCGCCACAAGTACGGCCGGCTCATCGAATCCGGCCGCTCCCTGCAGCTGGCCACCTATGCGTGGTCGGTCGCCGAGGAGCTGCCACTGGAGAGCATCGTCACCGCCTACTTCGAGCTGAAGTACGGCCGCTTCGATTCGCTCGACCCGGCGCTCGGCGGCATGGCCCCGGCGAACGGGGCGATCGACCCGGAAACGCTGTGGCGCCGGGCCGTGACCTCCGTCGAGGATGCGCTGTCCGAGATCATGTTCGCCGGAGTCGTCAGGGACGAGGGCAACGCCATGCTCGTCGCCGCCGGCGGCGTCGAACGGGAGATCACCAAGAGGTCGGCCAACGCGTCCGAGGCCGCCGACATGAACGACCGCTACCTGCCCATGGACACCGCCAAGTACGTGGACTACGGGATCATCACCGGCATCGAGGCCGATCCGTCATGAGCGATGGGAACCAGAAGAACACCATGAAGTCGACCATCATCACCGCCAGCGCCGGCACCGGCAAGACGTACACCATCACCGGCAAGCTGGCGGACCGGATCAAGGATGGGCTGTCGCCGTCGGCGATCATCGCCACGACCTTCACCACCAAAGCCGCCGGCGAACTGTCGGAGCGCATCCGCTCCAGGCTCATGGAGGCCGGCCTGGTCGACGAGGCGCAGGCCATCGGTTCCGCCCTGGTGGGCACGGTCAACTCGGTGTCGGCGACGCTGGTGCGCGACTTCGCCATCGACGCCGGTTTGTCCCCTGAATTGGAGACGCTCACCGAGGACGCCGCCGATCGCGCCTTCGGCCTGGCCTGCGATGCGGTCATCGCCGACGCCGAAGACGCCCACCGCGACCTGTTCCGGCGCACCGGCTACGACCGGCCCGTCGATGCGTTCGAGTTCGACAAGCGCAGGTCCTTCTCCGACACGGTCCGGGCCATCGCCGACACCGCGCGCCAGAATCTCATCGGCGCGGAGTCCCTCGCCGCCGACGCGGAGGACTCCGTGGCGGAACTGATCGGGGTGCTCGACCAGGTCGCCGCCGAAGGCACCGGCGACGAGCGGGCGACGTGGGCGGCCCAGGCCATCGACGCCTGCGAATCCGCCATCGAACTCGACGCCGGCGACGAGCGCAATGCCGCCGTCGGCCGCCGGCGCAAGTACGCCGACCTGGCCAAGGACATGGCCGGCCCCCTCGATCGGATCTCGTGGAACGAGTGGGCGAAACTCGCCGGCGTGACGTCCCCCAAGCCCATCGCCGCCTTGTTCGCGGGCTTCTCCGACATTGCCGCGGGCATCGCCGCCAATCCCGCGTATCGACGGGACATGGCCACCCTGACCCACCTGGTCATCGGCACGGCGGCGGAATGCCTGGCCGCCTACGACGCCCACAAGAAGGCCCTCGGCCTCATCGACTTCACCGACCAGGAAGTCCTGGCGCTGGAGCTCATCACCACCTCGCCGTCGGTCCGCGCCGCCATCGCCGAGACCTACGAGGTGCTGGTCGTCGACGAGTTCCAGGACACCAACCCCATCCAGCTCGCCCTCTTCTTCCAGCTGGGCGAACTGGCCGGCGAGGTCATCTGGGTCGGAGACCCGAAGCAGTCGATCTACGGCTTCCGCGGTTCCGATCCGCAGCTGATGGCCGCCGCATTCGACGAGTTGGCCGCGCACGGCACCGTCGAAAAGCTCGATCGGTCCTGGCGTTCCTTCAGGGAACCACTGGCGCTGACCAACGAACTGTTTTCCGCGTCGATGCCGGACGCCGACGTCCGCCTCCGCGTCGCCGAAGCGAAGATGTTCGAGCACAAGGGCGGTGACGTGCGCATTTGGCAGCCGTCCACCGACGGCGGCACCTCGAATGCGCCGTGGTTCGGGGCGATCACGAAGGGCGTGGCGTCGCTCATCGCCGAGGGCACCGCGCCGAAGGACATCGCGGTGCTCGCGCGGTCGAAGTCCAACGTGGAGAGCATCGTCGGAGCGCTCACCGATGCGGGCATCCCCTGCACCGGCGACAAGGCGGATCTGGGCTCGGCCCGCGAAGGCCAGGTCATCCGCGCGGGGCTCGGGTTCCTGCTCGACCCGCGGGACACGCGCTCGCTGGTCGAGCTGATCGTGCTGTGCGACGACCACTCGGCGCACGACGACTGGTTCGCGCGGCTCACCGCCTCGGACACGACGCGGGAATCGAGGAGCGAGCTGCTGCGGTCCTGGGCCGACGACGATGCGCTGGCCCCGTTGCAGCAGCTGCGCACGGCCGCGGTGAATCTCACGCCCGTCGAATGCGTCCGCCAGGTCATCGACGCACTCGACCTGCGCAGGCGCATCGTGGGGTGGACGCGGCCGTCGCGGCGCATGGGATCGCTCGATGCCTTCACCGGGTTGGCGCGCGAGTACCAGGACGAAACCCGTTCGGCGGGCGGGGCGACGTCGCTGTCCGGGTTCCTCAATTGGTTCGACTCGATCGACGACCTGCCGCAGGCCGGCGGCGATGACGATTCGGTGTTCGTGGGCACCATGCATTCCTCGAAGGGCCTCGAGTGGGACGCCGTGTGCGTGGCGGTGCCCAAGCCGAAGGACATGTTCACGCCCGATGGCCACTGGGTGGCCTCGCGGGAGGCCCCGACGCTGACGGATCCGCTGGGCAAGCGTTACCTGCGCTTTTGGCCGGCGGCACCGGACAAGGCGGCGCTGATCGTCGAGGCGATGGCCGCCCAGCCCGTGCAGCGGGAGCGCGCGGCGGCCGAGGTCGAGGACGCCCGCCGCCTGGCCTACGTGTCGCTGACGCGAGCGGCCAAGCACTCGATCCTCTGCGCCCGCTCGGGGTTCGGGGACTTCGCCGCGGTGAAGGGCACCCCGGTGACCATGACCCCGGACGATGGCCACGTACTGGTCAAGGACGCCGCCGGCAATGAGGTCGCCGTGCCCGCCACCATCGAGACGATGATCTGGGACGACGCCGACGCTGACGCCGCCGCCCCCGTGCCCTCGCCCCACCGCCCCGGACTGGATCCGATGCGCGGCCCCGCCCGGACCGGGCGGCTGGTGCCGGCGCGCATCGCGCCGTCGTCGATCGCAGCCACCGAGGAGCAACGGGCGACTGCCGCCGTCGTCGAACGCGCCGTGCTGGGCACCCCTTTGGTGTCCGGCGGCGGCCAGCATTGGGAGCGCGTGGGCGAAGCCGTCCACGGATACCTCGGTCTGCCGCTGGCCGCCCTTGGCGACGACCTGCGCGCGCAGGCCGCCGAGCGGCTCATCGCATCGTGGGGCGTGGGCGCCCACGTGTCCGCGGAGACCATGGTGGACATCGGCACGCGTTGGCTGGGCTGGCTCGATCGGGAGTTCCCGGGTGCCGTGATCCGCTCGGAGGTTCCGGTCACCTGGCGCAACGACGCCCATCAGGTGCACGAGGGCTGGATCGACCAGATCCTCGAGCTTCCCGACGGTCGCCTGATCCTCGTCGACCACAAGACCTACCCCGGCGACGATCCCATTGACCACGTCCGGAAGAACTACATCGGGCAGCTCTCCGGATATGCCGACGCCCTGGAGCTGGCGGGCGCGGGACGCCCCGCCGAGATCCTGGTGCACCTGCCGCTGAAGGGACAGGTGGTGGCGATCAGGCCGTAGGCGATGAGGCCCCGGCGCGGCGCCGGTCCCGCGCCGCCGGGCCTCGGCTACCGCCTCAACTCCAACCTCGGCCAATCACCGAGATCATGGAGCATCTGGCGGTCGTGGGTCGCCACGATGACGGCCGCAGTGGTGGAGCGCACATGCTCCGTCAGCTCATCGACGAGATGGGCCGACAAGTGGTTCGTCGGCTCATCGAGCATGATCAAATCCGGGCGCGCCGCAATGCACATGGCCAATTGCAGTCGTCGCTGCTGCCCCTGCGACAATCTGCCGACTGGGGTGCGCAGAGATTCCGGGCCGAGCAGTCCCATGCTGGTGAGAGATGGGGCCCCGGGCTCCGCACCGCGCTCGCGTTCCCAAATCGCGGAAGGCATTTCAGTCGGATCCCAATCCGGAACTTCCTGCGACAAGAGCCGGACGACGCAGTCCTCCCCAACCGCCCGAAAACCGGTTTCTGGCCGCACGAGCCCGGCGAGCACCGACAACAACGTCGATTTGCCGGCGCCGTTCGGCCCCACGATGAGCAGCTTGTCTCCGCCTTCCACCCGCAATGACGCGGGGATGTCCAGGCGTCCGGGCACGATCACGTCGTCCACTCCGAGAAGGAACGCCCCGGTTCTGGTTCCCGGGTCCGGCGGACGAAAGCTCAGGGGCGGCGCCGGATCTGTGATCCGGTGACTCTCGAGCTCATCGACTCGGCGATTGAACGCCTGCACCGCCGAGGCGCCCCGGGTGGCGCGCTGGTGCTTGCCCGTTCCCTTTGGCGGTCGCCACCCACCGCGCAGTCGGCCGCGCGCCTCATCGGCGGCGCGGGTGAGCTCATCGAGCTCGCCCATCTGACGGGCGTGGTCCTGCTCCCACGATTCCCGCTCGCGGCGCCGTCCTTTCATCCAGCCGCCATACCCTCCCGAGTAGAGCCGGGGCTTACCGTCCCGGGTCGGATCGAGGTCGAGAAAATCGGTGGCAACGTCGCGCAAGAGCGCCCGGTCATGGCTGACCACGGCGAACCCCCCGGGCCTTTCCTTCAGCGCACGGGTGAGGTACGACAGTGCGGCGGCGTCGAGGTGATTGGTCGGCTCATCCAAGAGCAGAAGATCGGAGGTCGACCCAAGCGCGAGCGCCAATCGGACGCGGTAGCGCTGGCCGACCGACAGGGTCGATAGGACCCGGTTCCGGTCGGTGCTGGCACCGAGACCTTCGAGTGACATGTCTATCCTGCGCTCGGCATCCCACGCATCGAGTTGGGTCGCGGTCTCGAGAGCTTCGGCGTACGCCTCGTCGGCGCCGTCGACTCCGGCCGCGATGTCGTCGGCGGCCGCGTCCAGGCGACCGAGCGCCAAGCGAGCATTTCCGACGGCTTCGGTGATCACTGCACCGACGGTCCGGCCGTCTGCGGCATCGAGCTCCTGGTCTACGACGGTGATGCTGCCGGCGCGATCGATGGCTCCCTGATCGGGAGCCACCCGGCCAGCCAAAACATTGAGCAGCGTGGTCTTACCGCGGCCGTTCTCGCCGACGATCGCCAGCCGCGAACCGGCGGAGACCGTGACGTCGACGTCCACCAGAATTGGGCGGCCGCCCAGGGCTGCGCCGACACCGCGGAGCCGGATGTGCGACGCCGCGCCAGCGGAGACCGCGGCGGAGGATGCGGGATAGGCCGCGGGTGAAACAGATGAAGATTCGGGATTGGTACGGGACATTTCGGGAAAGTGCTTTCAGCTCGTCTCGGAGCCGGGCAGCCGAAAAGGGCCGCCCGGTGATTGATCACCTGGACGGCGTGCGAAATGCCAATGGTTCGATCCGGGCCGGGGTGGAATTCACCCGGGCCGGGTCACGTGGTGTCCGCCGCCGTCAGCGGCGGAAACGGAGCTTCATCGAGGCGGTGCCTGCGTACATGCGCCCACCGTAACACGTCGGGGTCGTCTCGCAGTCGAGCAGTGGCTCCCCATGCGACCTCTCGGGGAGCAACACCTAGTGCGCCGCCTCGTCCCAGTTGCCGCCGGCGCCGACGGACACGTCGAGCGGCACCTTCAAATCGAAGGCGGCGTCCATCTCGCGGCGCAGCATCTCCTCAATGACCTCCCGCTCGCCGGGCGCGACCTCCACGACCAATTCATCGTGGACCTGCAGCAACACGCGGGACTTGAGGCGGCCACCGCTCGCGCCGCCCCGTCGCAAAGCATCGTCGACGCGGAGCATGGCCACCTTGATGATGTCCGCCGCCGTGCCCTGGATCGGCGAGTTCAGCGCCGCGCGCTCGGCCATGTCGCGGGCCATGCGATTGTCGGAATTGAGGTCCGGCAGGTAGCGGCGGCGGTCGAACAGCGTCGCGGTGTAGCCGTCCTTGCGGGCCCGCTCCACCACGCCATCGAGGTAGGCGCGCACGCCGCCGAAACGCTCGAAGTACTCCTCCATGAGCTTTTTCGCCTCGCCCTGCGGAATGTCGAGCTGCTGGGCCAGGCCAAACGCAGACAGCCCGTACGCCAGGCCGTAGGACATCGCCTTCACGCGGCGGCGCAGCTCGGGCGTCACGCCGTCGATGGGCACGTCGAACACCTTCGAACCGACGTAATTGTGCAGGTCCTCGCCACGCCGGTAGGCGTCGATGAGGCCCTCGTCGCCGGACAGGTGCGCCATCACGCGCATCTCGATCTGCGAATAGTCGGCGGTGACCAGGCCCTCGTACCCCTCACCGGCGACGAACGCCGAGCGGATCTCGCGGCCGAACTCGGTG
Organism: Corynebacterium sp. NPDC060344; assembly: GCF_042725215.1. Lineage (NCBI taxonomy): Bacteria > Bacillati > Actinomycetota > Actinomycetes > Mycobacteriales > Corynebacteriaceae > Corynebacterium > Corynebacterium sp. NPDC060344. The sequence goes on from NZ_JBHXCS010000002.1 coordinate 51,740, forward strand.
CGCACGGGGATGTTCTGCAGGTTCGGCTCGGTCGACGACAGGCGGCCGGTCGCGGCGACGGTCTGGTTGAACGTCGTGTGGATGCGCCCGTCCTCGCCGACGGCCTTGACCAGGCCCTCGACGGTCGACTTCATTTTCTGCGCCTCGCGGAACGCCATGAGCCGCTCGAGGAACGGGTGGTCGTTGGTCTTGGCCAGGTTCTCCAGCTCCTTGGCCGCCGTCGAATACCCGGTCTTGGTCTTCTTGGTCTTCGGCATGCCCAGCTGGTCGAACAGGACCTCCTGCAGCTGCTTGGGCGAACCGAGGTTGAGCTCCGGGCGCTCGACGATCTCGCGCGCCGCGTCCTCGGCGGTCGACTGGGCCTGCGCCGCCTGGTCGCGCAGGGACTTGAGCTTGTCGACGTCCACCGCGATCCCCGCCCGCTCCATCCTCGCCAGCACCGGCGCCAGAGGCACCTCGATGTCGGCGTAGACGTCGTAGAGACCATTTGCGTCGAGTTCCGCGGCCAGTGCCCCGGCGAGGTCGTAGACCGCCGCGACGCGGTCGGCGTTGCCGGGGCCGGGCTCGTCGAGGAGCGTCAGCTGCCCTTCGGCCTGTGCCAGCGTGCGGTTCAAGTGGCGCTGGAGGATGTTGTCCAGCGAGTAACTGCGCTGGCTGGGGCGCAGCAGGTACGACGCCAGGAACGTGTCGTGGACGACGCCGCCGAGATCGAGCTCGTGGCCCCACAGCGCGTGCATGGTCGCCTTCGCATCGTGGACCAGCTTCGGGTGATCGCCGGCCAGCCACTCGGCCAGCGCCTCGGAGTCGGCGGGAACGAGGGAGGCCGGGTCGAGGACCACGGCGGACACGGACGCCGTGTCGGCGCCAACCGCGTCAGCGCCATCGGCGTGCTCCGAGGCGGCGATCGCCAGCTCCCCGCCGGAAAAATCGACGGCCGCGGGACCGCGGCGGGACTGCAGCCATGCGCCGAGTGCGTCGTCGTCAAGCTGCTCGACGACCACCTCCGTGCCCGCATCCCCCTCGCTGGCGGTGACCCCCGCGCCCTCCACGGACAAGGTGCGGAACACCCGGTCGCGCAGGGACTCGCCGAACTCGAGGCGGTCGAAGAAGTCGGCGATGCCCTGCGCGTTGGCCGGGCGCAACTCCAGCTCGCCCGGGCCGTAGGGCAAGGGAAGATCCTTGACCATCTCGGTGAGATCGCGGTTCATCTGCACGGCGGCCACCCGCTCGCGCAGGCTGTCGCCGACCTTGCCGCGGACCTCGTCGACGCGGTCGATGAGCTCGGCGAGGCTGCCGTACTGCAGGATCCACTTCTGCGCCGTCTTCTCGCCGACGCCCGGCACGCCCGGCAGATTGTCCGACGGATCGCCGCGCAGCGCCGCGAAATCCGGGTACTGCGCCGGCGTCAGGCCGTACTTCTCCTTCACCGCATCGGGCGTGAAGCGGTGCAGCGTGGACACCCCGCGCATGGGATAGAGGACCGTCGTCGAATCGTTGACCAACTGCAGCGCGTCGCGGTCGCCGGTGACGATCAGCGTCTCGAACCCCTCCGGCAGCGCCTCGGTGGCCAGCGTGGCGATAATGTCGTCGGCCTCGTAGTTGTCCTTCTCCAGCGTCACGATGCCCATCTCCTGCAGCACCTGCTGCAGCAGCGGCACCTGGCCGCGGAACTCCTCCGGCGTCTTGTCGCGCTGGGCCTTGTACTCCGGGAACTTGTCGGTGCGGAAGGTCTTGCGGCCGACGTCGAAGGCCACCGCCACGTGCGTCGGCTTCTCCTCCGCGAGCAGGTTCGACAACATGGACAGGAACCCGTACACCGCATTGGTGAACTGCCCGCCCGTGGTGGAAAAATTGTCGGTGGGCAACGCGAAGAACGCGCGGAACGCCATGGAGTGTCCGTCGACGAGCATGAGGGTGCGTTTCATGCCGACCAGTGTAGGAAAATCGGCCCACGGCCTCCGAGAGCGGGCCGGACTGGTGCGACACCCCCAGTTACGGGGGCATCGGGGGTGCTACCCCCGACAAAAGTGGGTATCGAGAGTCTCAATTCGGAACTATGTCCCGATTGTACTGAACCTATGCAACGTATGGCGCCGCGGAATTCACCCCCTATCGGGGCTCAAACCCCATTCATGCACCCCCGCAATGAGTGATTATCGGGCACCCTAACTAGGTTCATACCCCCGTGGGCTTTATGCTGACCACATGGAAAGCGATACCTCCCGCCCGCGCCGCCAGAACTCCGCGGCGACCCGGGCCCGCATCGTCGAGGTGGCCGCGGATTACTTCACCCGCAAGCCGTTTTCGAAGGTCTCCCTCAAGGAGATCGCCACCGAGGCCGGCGTCAGCGCACCCTTGATCATCAAGTACTTCCGCACGAAGGAAGGCCTGCTCGAGGAGCTGATCAACTTCGAGCCGATGAAGGACGTGATCTGCGATGCGCCGTTCGGCGACATCGGCACGTCGCTCGCCGACGACGCACTCCACGGCGACCGCTCCTCCACGAGCTCGCTCATCGCGCTGCTGATGGCCACCGCCGGCAGCCCGGCCGCCGTCCAGACGGTCACCGACCAGTTCCAGGACGTCATCGGCGGCGCCCTGTTCGACCGCATCCGCAACGAGGCCCCCGGCGTCACCGGCGACGACGACGCCGAGCAGCGCTGCCAGTACGCGCTGGCCATGTACACCGGCCTGGCCTCCGTCCTGGTCAGCTACGCCCGCGGCATCCCGACCGAGGGCACGTCTGCCGTGCAGTCCTACGGCGCCCACATCCAGCGCGTGCTGGAAACGCCCACCCAGTAGCCCGTTTCCGCCACCGGCGCGCGGGTGTGACGCGCGCTACCCGGTTCCACCACCGGTTTTCCGTACCCGACCGAGTATCATCGCGACGCGATGGATACCAACGAAAACTCCCGGCCCTCCCGTGATCGCCGACCGCACCGCACGCCGGCGCCGGTCGACGCCCCCGCCACGAGCACGGACCCCCGCCCGCCGACGGTCGGCGGCACCGCGGCCAACGTCGTCCGCGGCGGCCTGATCGGCCTCGCAGAGACCATCCCCGGCGTCTCCGGCGGCACGGTGGCCCTGGTCACCGGCATCTACGAGCGACTGATCGCGTCGGCGAAGAACATCACGGAGATCCCCAAGGACCTGGCGACCAAGGGCGACTGGCGCGCCTCGGCCCGCAAGATCGACTGGTGGCTGCTGCTGCCGGTGGCCATCGGCATGCTCGCGGTCGTGTTCTCCATGGCCGGCATCATGGAGTCCTTCGTCACCGACCAGCCGGTCGCGTCGAAGGCCCTGTTCATGGGCATGATCGCCATGTCGGTGCTCATCCCCTTCCAGGAGATCCGCCCGGGCGCCATGGACCGGCCCGGCATGCGCGGCAAGGCCATCGCCGTGTTCGTGCTGTTCGCGGTGGCCACGTTCTGGCTGACGTCGCTGCCGCAGGCGGCCGCGTCGTCGGATCCGTCGCTGTGGCTCGTCTTCGCCGCAGCGTCCGTCGCCATCTGCGCCCTGGTCCTGCCGGGCGTGTCCGGCTCGTTCTTCCTCCTGGTCGTGGGCCTGTACGCCCCGACGATGGCGGCCGTCGACCAGCGCAACTTCGCCTACCTGGGCGCGTTCATGCTGGGCGCGCTGGTGGGCATCGTGCTGTTCGTCCGCCTTCTCGAGTGGCTCCTCGAGCACAAGCACACCGTCACCCTCGTCGCCATGGCGGGCCTGCTGCTCGGTTCGCTGCGCGCCCTGTGGCCGTGGCAGGCCGAGGACGGCTCGATGGTGCGCGCCGGCGACGATTGGCCGATGGCCCTGGGATTGTTCGTCCTCGGCGCCGCCATCGTGGGCGTCGTGGCCTGGGTGCAGCACCGTTTCTCCGAGCCCGAGCCGGTGCGCTAAGATTCTTCGAGTTGCTTCACGACGGCCACCGCCGCACCTGGAGCAGCCTGGAGCGCCCCTGTAGCCCAATTGGCAGAGGCAACGGATTCAAAACCCGTCCAGTGTGGGTTCGAGTCCCACCGGGGGCACCAACCGAACACCCCGTTCACCTGTTTCTCGCAGGTGGGCGGGGTTTTCTTGGCTTCGGGCACGGCACCTTTACGCCCTTTTCTCGCCTGAATCTGCGCCATTGTGAGCCAAGAGTGAGCCACGAAAGAGCCGCGTAACCACCCTCGCGCCCTGGGAACGAAATGCGAATACGGCCCGTTGTCCGCAGAAGCGTCGGAGTCGTTCGACTGGGCATCGGCCGCAGATTCCGCTGCAGACGCTGCCGCATCGTCGGCCTTCTTCGCGGCCCCTCCTGCACCGGTAGCGGGGGTGGCTGTGTCGGTCATCGTGTCCTCCTGCGATCGATGTGCGGATATGACAAAACCTCGCCACCACCTGGGTGCGGGGTCAGCTGCCTCGTCAGGATGCGAACCTGGGCTACCTGAACCAAACGGTTGCGTCCTGCCATCCAGACGACAAACATTTCCTAGGGCACGCGCGACGAAGCCAGGCGCACCTCCCATTGAGGTGCCCGAGCTAATCGTCTGCTTCGAGGTACGTTTGGATTCCTCGCTTCTCCAAGCCGAACTTCAGGCCAGGCGAGATTTGGTTGAATTTGAGCCACTCCCTGGCCCCGGCGACTTGCTCAAGGGGCGAGGCTTCGGTCAAGCCGAGTTTTCGCATCAGCCCAGCCCAAGACACCGGGCCGGGGAAGCTTCGGGGGGTGTGGAAGGCTGCAGCGGCTTGTTCGTCTTGCCACACGTCGTAGAGGTGCTTGTTGATTTCCGTCATGTCGACACCTCCACGTGGATCACTGGAATCTCGTCGTCAGTCTCGGAGATTTCCACGAGGCGCATCGTGACGTCGGAAGGAAGTAGCAGTTCTTCCTGCTCACGATACTCTGATCCCTCGCGCCCATGGGTGGGCATCCAATTCCCTGGCCTTAACCTTGAAATTTGCGATCCATGCCTTGCCAACGGTGAACCGCGCTCTTTTCCGCTTCGGCGTAGATCACGGAACGTGACCGGGGGCACCAACCGAACACCCCGTTCACCTGTTTCTCGCAGGTGGGCGGGGTTTTCTCGGCTTCGGGCACGGCCGCGCGGGAGCGATCGCCGTAGAGTGGGCGTCACCATCCACGGGGTGCGACGATCGATAGCCGCAAAGGAGGCCAGCGAATGCGGGACATGTCGGGTGACAACGGCCCGGGCGGAACCGGCGATTCACGGGGCCCGGACGGCAACGACGGATTCGGCGCGCAGTACTCGCTACCGAAGACGTGGAAGACCATCCTCGCGGCCCTCGCGCTGATCCTCGGCGCCGCCGCGCTGTTCGGCGCGATCGTCATGCGCGGCGTGCCGGGCATCGCCATCGGCATCGCGCTGGCCGCGGGCCTGATCGTCCCCGCCGCCTGGTGGCTGTGGCACGAAAACCGCGAGCACCGCGCCGCCGTCGACCCCGACGCCCCCGCCGCCATGCTCGACCGCCGCTGGCGATTCATCGCGCCGATCTCCGTGGTGCTCTTGGCCATCGGCGGGCTCCTCGCCATCGCCCTGCCGGCCCCCGATGACGCGGCGACCACGCCGGAGGAAGAGACCTCCTCGCACCGCACCGCGCCGAAGCCGTCCCGCTCCTCGACGTCGAAGACTCCGGGCACGCGCTCCACGACGACGACGCAATCGACCACGACCTCGTCGTCGACAACCTCCACCTCCTCGTCCACGTCGGAATCGTCGGACACGTCGGAAACGGAGACGTCGACGTCGTCAAGCACTCGCCCCACGACGCCCTCGACGCGCCCGACCAGCGAGCCCACGAGCCCGCCGACCACCGAGCCACCGACGACGCAGCCGACGACTCCGCCGACCACCCAGCCGCCCACGACCCAGCCGACGGAACCGACCCAGCCCACCCAGCCGACGCAGCCGACGAACACCCCCTCCCCACCGACTGAACCGCCAGCGTAGGGCGTCCATTAGGCTTACTTGACGAACCGACGGGCGAACGGCGCCCGGCCGATCCACGAGGAGCCGACGCAGATGGCCAGCGGCAAGGGCAATAACCAGGGCGAAGACCAGGGCAGCATCCGGGGCGACAACGGGGGCCACGACAGGGCCGACGACAACGTCGAGTCGCTCGACGGGCCGATCAGCACCGAGGAGATCTTCAAGGCGCACGAGGGCGGCAAGCTCATCACCGCCTCGACCCTGCCGCTGGACTCCACCCGCGACCTGTCCATCGCCTACACCCCCGGCGTCGCCCAGGTCTGCGAGGCCATCCACGACGACCCGAAGCTGACGCGGACCTACACCTGGACCGGCAACAACGTCGCCATCATCTCCGACGGCACCGCCGTGCTCGGCCTCGGCGACATCGGGCCCAAGGCCGCGCTGCCCGTCATGGAGGGCAAGGCCCAGCTCTTCGGCCGCTTCGCCGGCCTCAACGCCGTGCCGATCGTCCTGGACACCACCGACCCCGACGAGCTCGTGGACACCATCGCGCGGCTCGCGCCGTCCTTCGGCGGCATCAACCTCGAGGACATCTCCGCCCCGCGGTGCTTCGAGGTGGAGCGCCGGCTCGACGAGCAGCTGGACATCCCGGTGTTCCACGACGACCAGCACGGCACCGCGATCGTCATCACCGCCGGCCTGCGCAACGCCTGCAAGCTCACCGACCGCCGACTGGAGGACCTCAAGGTGGTCATCTCCGGCGCCGGGGCCGCGGGCGTTGCGACGACCCGCATGCTCCTGTCCGCCGGGGTCACCGACATCGTCGTCGTCGACTCCCGCGGCATCATCCACGAGGGCCGCGAGCCGCTCAACGAGGTCAAGGCGACCATCGCCGAGCTGACCAACCCCCGCGGGCTGCAGGGCACGATCACCGACGCGCTCGTCGGCGCCGACGCCTTCATCGGCGTCTCCGCCGGCCACCTCAACTCCGAGCAGGTGTCCCAGATGGCCGAGGGCCCGTTCCTGTTCTCCCTGGCGAACCCCAACCCGGAGATCCCCCAGAAGATCGCGCTGCAGTACGGCTCGATCGTGGCCACCGGCCGGTCGGACTACCCGAACCAGATCAACAACGTGCTGGCGTTCCCGGGCATCTTCAAGGGCGCGCTGTCGGCCGGGGCGACGAGGATCACCAAGTCGATGAAGCTCGCCGCCACCCGCGCCATCGCCGCGGTGACCGCCGAGGACCTGCGACCGGACTACATCATCCCCTCGCCGCTGGATCCCCGCGTCGCCCCGGCCGTCGCCGCCGCCGTCGAGGTCGCCGCCCGCAATGATTCGACGTCGGGGGCCGCCCGCTAAACTCTTCTCCCATGAGAAGACCCCTCGCCGCCGCCGCGGCCACCCTGGCGGCCGCATTGACAGTGGGGCTGGCCGGCTGCGTCACCAACGACGAAGGCGGCCACCCCGACGGGTGGGAACCGGTCACCCCGGAACCCGTGCCCGAGCTCGCCGCGCAGGTCCCCGACGACATCCGCGCCCGCGGGAGCATTTCCATCGGCACCAACCCCCCGTTCGCCCCGCTGGAGTTCAAGGACGCCGAAGGCGAGATCATCGGTTTCGACCTCGACCTCGCCCGCGCCACCGCCGACGTGCTCGACCTGGAGCTGGAGGTGCGGGAACAGGACTTCACCCTGATCCTGCCGTCGATCTCGGCGGGCACCGTCGACTTCGGCGCCTCGGGCTTCACCAGCAACGAGGAACGCCGCCAGACGTACGACTTCGTCGACTACCTGGACACGGGCCTGCAGTGGGCCCGGCCGGCGGGATCGACCATCACGCCCGACGACGCCTGCGGCCGCGAGATCGCCGTCCAGCGCGGCACCGTCGCCGAGATGGAGGACCTGCCCGTGCGCAGCGACGCGTGCGTCGAGGCGGGCAAGGAGCCGATCAAGCGCCTGGCCTACCAGGACGCCGGCACCGCCGCGACGGCCGTCGTGCTCGGCCGCGCCGACGCCATGGCCGCCGACTCCCCCGTCTCCGCGTGGGCCGTCGCCCGTGCCGACGGGAAGCTGGAGATGGCCGGCGACATCTACGACGGCGCACCGTTCGGCTGGCCCGTGCCCAAGGACTCCGAACTGGCCCCGCTGCTGGCCGACGCATTGCAACACCTCATCGACACCGGTGAATACGAGCGCATCCTGACCATGTGGGGGCTCGACGACGGCGCCGTGGACCAGGCGCGCATCAATGGAGAGGACATCCGATGACGGACAGGACCAGCGCGAGCGCGAGCGGCACCCGCCGCGAGCCGACCGAGCGCGAGCTCGACGCCCCGATCAAGGCCAAGCCGCTGCCCCACCCGGGCCGCTGGATCGGCGCCGCCATCCTGCTGGCGCTGGCCGCGTGGTTCGTCATCGGCGCCGCGCGCAACGAGGCCTACCACTGGGACGTCTACTTCCAGTACCTCCTGGACACCCGCATCGCCACCGCAGCGCTGCACACGCTGGCGCTGACCATCCTGGCGATGCTCATCGGCATCGTCGGCGGCGCGCTCATCGCCGTGCTTCGCATGTCGGACAACCCGGTGCTGTCCACGATTTCGTGGATCTACCTGTGGATCTTCCGCGGCACCCCGGTGTACGTCCAGCTGGTCTTCTGGGGCCTGCTGGGCACGATCTACAGCTCGATCGGCGTCGGTTTCGCCGAGATCGACCTGCAGACCGCACTGCAGAACACGTTCCTGCTGGCTGTGCTGGGCCTGGGCCTGAACGAAGCCGCGTACATGGCCGAGATCGTCCGCGCCGGCATCCAGGCCGTCCCCGAGGGCCAGACCGAGGCGTCGAAGGCGCTGGGCATGAGCTGGGGCCAGACGATCCGCCGCACGATCCTGCCGCAGGCGATGCGCATCATCATCCCGCCGACCGGCAACGAGTTCATTTCGCTGCTGAAGACCACGTCGCTGGTCGTCGCGGTGCCCTACACCGCCGAGCTGTACGGTCGCGCCACGGACATCGCCAACGAGCTGTTCCTGCCGGTGCCGATGCTGCTCGTCGCCGCCACCTGGTACCTGGCCATCACGTCGATCCTCATGGTCGGCCAGCACTTCCTGGAGAAGCACTTCGCCAAGGGCGCCACGCGCCATCTCACGGCCCGCCAGCTCGCGGCCCTGGCCGACGCCGAGGGCGTGCCCCCGATCAACGCCCGCGTCGTGGAGAAGTCCGAGCGCGCCAACTACGAGGAGAACCCGCGATGAGCCCCGCCAACTCCAACCAGGCCAACGCCAACCGGGCCGCCGACGCGGCCACCTCCTACCCCGCCACCGCCGCCGGCCCGATGGTCGAGGCCCGCCACGTGCGCAAGTCCTTCGGCCGCCTGGAGGTGCTCAAGGGCATCGACCTGGAGGTCCCCCGCGGCACGGTGACGTGCCTCATCGGCCCGTCCGGGTCGGGCAAGTCGACGCTGCTGCGCTGCGTCAATCACCTGGAGCAGGTCAATGCCGGGCGCCTGTACGTCGACGGCGAGCTGATCGGCTACCGCGAGCGCGATGGCGTCCTGCACGAGATTTCGCCGCGCGACGCCGCGAAGCAGCGCGCCGGCATCGGCATGGTCTTCCAGAACTTCAATCTCTTCCCGCACCGCACGGTGCTCGGCAACATCGTCGAGGCCCCGATGCACGTCAAGGGCGTCAAGCAGGACCAGGCCCACGATCGCGCGATGGAGCTGCTCAACCAGGTCGGGCTGGCACACAAGGCCGACGCGTACCCGGTGCAGTTGTCCGGTGGCCAGCAGCAGCGCGTGGCCATCGCGCGGGCGCTGGCGATGGACCCCAAACTGATGCTTTTCGACGAGCCGACCTCCGCCCTCGACCCCGAGCTCGTCGGTGACGTCCTGGCCGTGATGCGCGGTTTGGCCGATGACGGCATGACCATGATGGTGGTCACCCACGAGATGGCCTTCGCCCGCGAGGTCGCGGATCAGGTCGTGTTCATGGATGACGGCATGGTCGTCGAGGCCGGCTCCCCCGAGCAGGTTCTGGGCGATCCGCGGGAGGACCGCACGAAGTCCTTCCTGTCCTCGCTGTTCTAGCTGTTCTAGCTGCTCCAGCCGACCGGGCCGCGGCCCCGCCGCCACTCCACGTGGTGCAGCGCCCGGCACGCTAACCCACCTCGAATGGCCTAACCCACCCGCTACAACGGGCCGTTTTCACCATTCGGGGTGGGTTTGCAGGGATGGGGGGAAGGGGCGGCGGCTAGATCATCCCGATCAGGCCGCGCACCAGCGTCACCGCGGCACCGGTCGAGGCGACGATGAGCGCCAGTCGGCGGGCCTTGCGCACGTCGATGCGCGAGGCGATGCGGGTGCCGGCCTTGAGCCCGGCGATCATCGCCACCACCCCGATCGCCCACAGGTACCACGGGGCGGTGGGGATCAGCGGCTCGGCGGCCGACAGCTCCTTCGCCGCCAGCGACACCGCGCCGGAGACGAAGAACAGCGGCTGCAGCGTCGCCGCGAAGGACTTCTGCGGCCACCGGCTCGCCTGCGCATACACGGTGATGGCGGGCCCGGCGATGCCGGCGAGGGTGTTCATGAAACCACCGGCCGCACCGGAGGCCATGGCGTAGCCCTTCCCATCGACGCGCATGTGGGCGGGCATGAACGTGGTCACCGCCAAACCCAGCAGCACCACGCCTCCGACGATGACCTGCAGCGGCGCCGTCGGCGTCGAATGCACCACCCACGCGCCGGGTATCGCCCCCGCCAGCATGATGGGCCCGATCAGCCAGAACTTGCGCCAATCGACGTTCTCGCGCACCGACATCGTCTGGAACACGGCGATGACCGCGGCCAGGACGTTGATGATCAGCACGCCCGCGACGGGGCCCACCAGCAAACTGAGCACCGGCGCGCCGATGAGCCCCAGGCCCATGCCGGACACCCGCTGCAAACAGGCGCCGATGAGCGCCACCAGGGCAATGACGAGCAACGCCCACGTCGATAGGTCCATGGGCGGAGATGTTACCTTCCGCCCATGGGCCGCCCGACGTGGGCGTTGGCCGTCGCAAAGCACGGGGCCCGGGGCCCCGCAGGCAGTGCTAGATGATGCCCTGCGCGAGCATGGCGTTGGCGACCTTCTTGAAGCCGGCGATGTTCGCGCCGACGACGTAATCGTGCTCGCGGTCGTAGGTGGCCGCGGTCTTCGCGCAGTTCTCGAAGATGTTGGACATGATGCCCTGCAGGCGCTCGTCCGTGTACTCGAAGGACCAGGAGTCGCGGGTGGCGTTCTGCTGCATCTCCAGCGCCGAGGTGGCCACGCCGCCGGCGTTGGCGGCCTTGCCCGGGGCGAAGTTGATGGAGGACTTGCGGAAGAACTCCACGGCCTCCGGCGTCGACGGCATGTTCGCGCCCTCGGCGACGTACTTGCAGCCGTTGTCGACGAGCATCTTCGCGTCGTCGCCGTTGAGCTCGTTCTGCGTGGCGCACGGCAGCGCGACGTCGCAGGCGACCTCCCAGACGTTGCCCTTGGCGTGGAACTCCGCGCCCTCGACCTCTTCGGCGTACTCGCCGACGCGGCCGCGGCGGACCTCCTTGACCTCGCGCAGCAGCTCGACGTCCACGCCATTCGGGGTGGAGACGTAGCCGGAGGAATCGGAGAACGCGACGACGGTGGCGCCGAGCTGCTGGGCCTTCTCGATGGCGTAGATGGCCACGTTGCCCGAGCCGGAGACGACGACCTTCGCGCCGGACATCGACTCGCCGTGCTCCTCCATCATGCGCTGGGTGAAGTACACGGTGCCGTAGCCGGTGGCCTCGGTGCGCACCAGCGAGCCGCCCCAGGTCAGGCCCTTGCCGGTGAGGACGCCGGACTCGTGGCGGTTGTTCAGGCGGCGGTACTGGCCGAACATGAAGCCGATCTCGCGGCCGCCGACGCCGATGTCGCCGGCCGGCACGTCGGTGTACTCGCCGATGTGGCGGTTGAGCTCGGTCATGAAGGACTGGCAGAAGCGCATGATCTCCAGCTCGGACTTGCCCTTGGGGTCGAAGTCGGAGCCGCCCTTGCCGCCGCCGATGGGCAGGCCGGTCAGGGAGTTCTTGAAGATCTGCTCGAAGCCCAGGAACTTGATGATGCCCAGGTTCACGCTCGGGTGGAAGCGCAGGCCGCCCTTGTAGGGGCCGAGCACGGAGTTGAACTGCACGCGGAAGCCGCGGTTGACCTGGACGTTGCCCTGGTCATCGACCCACGGGACGCGGAAGATGATCTGGCGCTCCGGCTCGCAGAGTCGCTGGACCAGGCCATTCTCGCCGTACTCGGGATCCTTGGCGAGGACGATCTTCAAGGATTCGAGGACCTCGGACACGGCCTGGTGGAACTCGGGCTCGCCCGCATTCCGACGCAGAACGAGCTGGTAGAAATCGGAGACTCGATCGTCGACGTTCAACTATTGACCTTTCTTAGCGCCCGTCCGGCACCCCTGCTCTGCGACGGGCCTGGGCCCGCCGGTTCGCGGGACCGCGCGAACGGCGCGGACCGGGACGGGGAGATGGGTTATACCAATGGGCATTCTTTCACGCCCACCGCCCGCACGGAAACGCGTGGGGCGCCCCGGTGGCGCAGCGCCCCCTGCCAGCACCCCCATGTGCGGTCGCCGATCGGGGGCGGGAAATGCCCGGGAAATGGCCGCGAAACATTGCGGAAACATGGCCGGGCAGCGTCCCGGGAAAATCTCGCTTGACGACGTGCCGGCGTGAAACTTGTCACTCCGCACCCGTGTGTCAGGGCCGGAACCCTCGCGTCAGGGGCGGACCGCCACCATCCACGGGTAGCGGGCGACCTCTTCGAGCATGTCGTCGAATTCGCGGAGCACGGGGTCGTCGGGAAGCTGGGCGGCCGGGGTGAGCAGCCGCGACAGGTCCATGGTCAGGGCGTTGAGCGAACCCTCCAGGCCGGCGAGGTCGAGCGTGTAGCGGCGCATGACGCGATCGCCGACGGGCACGTCGGGGTTCTCGCGCTCCCACTGCTCGAGCAGCTGCTCGTCGACGGGGGCGTCGGAGACGAACACGTCGGCGTTGGAGATCTTCCCCTCGGCCTCCAACTGGCCCAGCCGGGCGGCGAAGGCGCGGGCGAGGTCGTCGGAATCGGCGGACGGTACGAGGCAATCGAAAACGATGGCAGGCATGCCAGTAAGGCTAACCTCACACACGCGGGTGCGCCATGATGGATTCATGGACCCCGACTTCACCGGCGACTTCACGGTCATCTGCTGCCCCGACAGTTTCAAGGGCACCGCCACCGCCCGCGAGGCCGCCGCGGCGATGGCGGCCGGCGTCCGCGACGCCGGCGCCACGGCCATCGAGGTGCCCATGGCCGACGGCGGCGAAGGCACCGCCGAACTCCTCGCCGGCGCGTGGGCGGGCGATGGAGGTGCGCGCGGAGTCCCCATCCACCATGACGTGGCCACCGTCGACGCCATCGGCCGCCCGATCACCGCGCGGTGGTGGGAGCCGGCGCCGGGCCGGGCGGTGCTCGATCTCGCCTCCGCATCCGGATTGCCCGCCGTCGCCGACGCCCCCGACCCGCTCGGCGCCTCGACGCGCGGCACCGGCGAGGTGATCCTCGACTGCCTGGACCACGGCGCCACGGACATCACGGTGTGCCTCGGCGGATCGGCGACGACCGACGGCGGCGCGGGATTGATCACGGCACTGGGTGCCCGGATTCTCGGTGCACGGGGACTCGGCACACAGGGGCTGGGCGGCGCCGCACTCGCCGACGCCACCGAGCTCGACCTCTCCGGCCTCGATCCGCGTGCCCGGCGCGCCCGCTGGACGCTGGTGCTCGACGTCACCACCCCGCCGCGCGACGCCCCCGCGGTCTTCGGCCCGCAGAAGGGCGCGAGCCCGGAGCAGGTGCGGCAGCTCACCGACGCGCTGCTCGCCTGGTGTCGGCTGTGCGGCGTCGACACGGCCGAACCCGGGCATGGCGCAGCGGGCGCGACGCCGGTGGGCATCACCGCCATCGCCGGAGACGTCACCATCGAGCGCGGCGCTCCCCTCCTCGCCCGCGCCACCGGCCTCGACGCTGTTTTGGGCGGCACTGCTTTGGACGGTCAAGCAGACCTCGTCCTCACCGGCGAAGGCGCCGTCGACTCCCAGAGCCACGTGGGCAAGGTCGTCGGCTGGATCGTCGGGCATTCGTCCGCGCCGGTCCATGTGATCGGTGGGACGGTCGATGAGGGTGCGGACGTCGTCAAGCGAGCCGCCGGAGCAACCGCCCTGCCCGGGCCCATGGACCGGACCCGCGAGCAACTGCGGCGCGCGGCCCATGATGCGACGCTGCGGGCGGCCCGGACGGCGGGGCGGGCGCGGCGGTCGTAATCTGGGGGGCATGCAGGAAATCGGAACGCCCTTGGTCACGCTGGCGGACGGCACCGTCAAGCAGCTCAACCCCTTCTCCGGCACCCAGGTGTGGACCGTCCCCGGCCGCGGCAACCGCCCCCTGGGCATCTCGCGGCCCGACCCGAAACCGCTGACCGACGCCGACTTCACCTCCCGCGACGCGTTCGGCTCGGCCAACCCGCTGCAGACCCCGCCGGAGAAGGCCCGCGTGATCCGCGACGATGCCTCCCCCACGGGCTTCCGCACCATCGACGGCGTGCTGCCCGGCGACGTCCACCGCACGCGGGCGGAGTTCCGGCGGGTGCCGAACCTCTTCGAGATCGTCACCTACGACTACTGGGCCAAGAACTACGGCTTCATCCCCGACGACGAGACCCGCGCGCGCATGGCCGCCTACCTCGCCGACCCCGAGGGCCGCGCCCACGTCATCGCCATCGTGCGCACGCGGCTCAAGGCCGGCGGGATGGCCCCCGAGGCGGTGGCGGCGCTTTCCGACGGCGAGCTGCTCGAGCATGCGCCCGGCTATTTCGCCGGCGGCCACGACGTGATCATCGGGCGGCGCCACTTCATCGACGGTGCGACGCGCGACGACCAGCTGGCGTCGTCGGGCACCCTGACCGTCGACGAGCACCGCGCGTTCATCGGCTTCACCGTCGAGTCCATGGCCGACCTGTACCGCCGCAACCGCTACGTGCGCTACGTCGCCGCGTTCCAGAACTGGCTCAAGCCCGCGGGCGCCAGCTTCGACCACCTGCACAAGCAGCTCGTGGCCATCGACGAGCACGGCGAGCAGCTGGAGCAGGAGATCCGCCGCCTGCGCGCCAACCCGAACATGTACAACGAGTTCGCCGTCGACTACGCCGCGCGGCACAACCTGGTCATCGCCGAAAACGACCACGCCGTCGCCTTCGCGGGCTTCGGCCACCGCTACCCCACCCTGGAAATCCACTCGAAGTCGCCGACGTGCGAGCCGTGGCGCCAGACGCCCGAGGAAATCGCCGGCATGAGCGACCTGCTCCACGCCTGCCACGCCGCCGCCGGCCCCGACGTGCCCTGCAACGAGGAGTGGCACCACCGCCCCATCGACCTCGACGTGCGCATGCCGTGGCGGGTGATGATCAAATGGCGCGTCTCCAACCTCGCCGGCTTCGAGGGCGGCACCAAGATCTACCTGAACACCATCTCCCCCCAGGGCCTGCGCGACCGCGTCGTGCCGCAGCTCTACCGCCTGCGCGACGAACGCCGCATCGCCGGCGACATCCGCATCGCCGTCGAATGCGCCTGCCGCCCCAACTCGCTGCGCTACAACCCGCAGGTGTCCAAGGAGTCGCGGTTGTAGGGGCTGGGCCGGCGGGGCTCGCGGGCCCTGCTTTACGACGCTCGCCGTTTCGCAACTATGTCGTAACACCCCGGAAATGTCGTCCCGGTAATTCTGGGGGCCATGGAGTTGACCCCACGGGAAATCGACAAGTTGATGGTGTTCACCGTCGCCGAAGTGGCCCGTCGCCGGCGCGCACGTGGAGTCGTGCTGAACCGGCCCGAGGCGATCGCGCTGGTCACCGATGCGGTCGTCGAAGCCGCGCGTGACGGGGTGTCCGTGGCGCGGGCGGCGGAGATCGGCACGCTGATCCTTTCCGAGGATGACGTCATGCCCGGCGTCCGCGGATCCGTGCCGTTGATCCAGGTCGAGGCGACCTTCCCCGATGGCACGAAGCTCGTCTCCGTCCACGACCCCATCGGTGGCCCGGCGGATCCGGAGCTGGGCACGTGAGCCGGGGCGGTGCCGCCGCGCTCCACGGGGGCGGGGCCCGCGTGATCGTGCTCGGCGGCGACGAGGTCCCCGATCCCGATACGTGGCGCGCGAGGCTGCCGGAATTGCTGCCCGGCCGCGAAGTCACGTGGGCAAATGGGCCCGCGGAGGCGGCGGACATCGTCGCGGGGTCGCCGTCGCGGACGCACGTCGTCGTTCCCCTGTCGACGGGGCGCCATCCGGTGACCATTTCCGATGCGGCCCGCGCCCTGCGATGGGTGCGCGACGAAACCGGGGCGAGGGTGTGCCTGGCCGCCCCGCTGGGCGACGCGACCAAGACGGTCTCGGCCCTGCGCGCCAACATCGGCCGCCATGTTCCCGCCGGCGCCTGGGCGCTGGTGGCGTCGGTGGCGCTGGATTCCTTCGCCGACGCCGAATTGTTCCGGCTGGCGCGCCTGGCCGCCACGCACAAGGACACGCCCGTGGAGGTCGCGTTCGATCCCGGCCATGAGGCTGCGGGCCACTGCGACCGGGTCTCCCCGACCATCGGGGAAGGGCGCGAGCGGTGCCGGGCGCTCGGCGCGGATGACGTTCGGGTGCTGCGCGCCGATCTGGCCCTCGAGCCCTGCGACGGGCACATCCCGCTGTGGTCTCCCCCGGTCCTGTCCACACTTCTGGCGCTTGCCGCCGACGATGCCCTGGCCGCGCTGGGCCACGGCCACGACGGCATCGACGGCGCCCTCGACGCCGACCACGGCCACGGGTACGCCCACAGCCACGGCGACGACGATCACCACGGGCATTCACACGGCCATTCCCACTCCCACTCTCACGAATCGAGGCACGCCCATGGCTGACGCAGTCGACTACCGCACCGCCGACGAATCCCCGATCGTGTTGTATCCGGGGCGGCGCGTCGCAAAGCAATCCGTGACCAACACCGGCGACCGTGCCATCCAGGTCGGCAGCCACTACCACTTTTTCGAGGCCAACCCCGCCCTCGACTTCGACCGCGACGCCGCCTGGGGCATGCACCTGGCGCTGCCCGCGGGGCTGGCCGTGCGATTCGAGCCCGGCATGACCCGCACGGTCGAGCTGGTCGACTTCGGCGGCAAGCGCATCCTCCACGGCTTCCACGGGCTGGTCGACGGCCCGCTCGACGATCCGGACGTCCGGGGCAGGGCGCGCGCGGCGGCCATCGCCGGCGGATTCCGGGGATTCGGCGACCAGACCAACACCAGCACGGACACCAGCACCAGCACCAGCACGGAACAGGAGGCGTCCCGATGAACGGCGACATCACCATCGGCCGCGGTGAATACGCGGCCATCTTCGGCACGACGACCGGCGACCGCGTGCCGCTGGCCGACACCTGCCTGGAAATCGAGATCGAGCACGACGCCACCGCCGGCGCCTACGGCGAAGAAGCGGTCTACGGCGGCGGCAAGGCCATCCGCGACGGCATGGCCCAGGACCCCACCATCACCGCCGCCGACGGCGCCCTGGACCTGGTGATCACCGGCGCGATCGTCGTCGACGCGATGGCGGGCATCCGCAAGTGCGACGTCGGCATCCGCGACGGCCGCATCGTCGGCCTGGGCAAGGCCGGCAACCCCAACACGCAGGACGGCATCGACGCGGACCTGATCATCGGCGCGGCCACCGAGGTCATCTCCGGCGAGCACCGCATCCTCACCGCCGGCGGCGTGGACACGCACATCCACTACATCACGCCGCAGCAGTGCGAAGAGGGCCTGTCCAATGGCATCACCACCTTCTTCGGTGGCGGCACCGGCATGGCCGACGGCACCCGCGGCACGACGTGCACCCCCGGCCCCGCCAACCTCGCCTCGATGCTGCGCGCCGCCGACGGGCTGCCGGTGTCCACCGGGTTCCTGGGCAAGGGCTCCGGCTCCGTCCACGCCCCGCTGGCCGAGCAGATCATCGCGGGCGCGGCGGGGCTGAAGATCCACGAGGACTGGGGCGCGACCCCCGCCACGATCCGCACGGCACTCGACGTCGCCGACGAGTACGACGTCCAGCTGGCCATCCACACCGACACACTCAACGAAAGCGGCTTCTTCGAGGACACCGCCGCCGCCATCGGCGACCGCACCATCCACACCTTCCACTCCGAGGGCGCCGGCGGCGGGCACGCGCCGGACATCCTCCGGGTGGCGGGCATGCCGTCGGTCCTGCCGGCGTCGACGAACCCGACGCTGCCCTACACCGTCAACTCCGTCGAGGAGCTGTTGGACATGGTGATGGTGTGCCACCACCTGTCGCACTCCATCCCCGAGGACGTCGCCTTCGCCGATTCCCGCGTGCGGGTGGAGACCATCGCCGCCGAGACCGTCCTCCACGACATGGGCGTGTTGTCCATCTTCTCCTCCGATTCGCAGGCGATGGGCCGCGTCGGCGAGAGCTGGGTCCGCGCCTTCCAGACCGCGCACCATTGCCGCGACCAGCTGGGGAAGCTTGGCGACGGTCCGGTCGACAACGAGCGGGTGCTGCGGTACGTGGCAAAGATGACCATCAACCCGGCCCTGGCCGCCGGCATCGCCGATCACGTCGGCTCCATCGAACCGGGCAAGATCGCCGACCTGGTGCTGTGGCCCATCGATTCCTTCGGCGCGAAGCCCCAGCTGGTCCTGCGCATGGGCCAGATCTGCTGGGCGGCGGTGGGCGACCCCAACGCCTCGCTGCCCACGCCGCAGCCCGTCTATTACCGCCCCCAGTTCGCCAACTACGGCTCGGCGCTGACGGCGACGCGCGTGACCTGGATGTCGCAGGCGGCGATCGACGACGGCCTGCCCGCCCGCCTGGGACTGCAATCGACGGTGCTGCCCGTGCGGGGCTGCCGGGACATCGGCAAACGCGACATGGTCCGCAACGACGCGCTGCCCGACATCCATGTCGACCCCGAAACCTACGTGGTCACCGTCGACGGCACGCCGGTCACCATCGCCCCCGCCGAGACCCTGCCGCTGGCCCAGCGGCACTACCTGTTCTGATGTCCGGCACCACGACGGCCGACGGCGTCCGCTCCCTGCTGGTCACGCTCCAGTGGACCGACTCGGCGTTCCCCTCCGGCCTGTTCACCCTGTCGCACGGGCTGGAAGGTCTCGCGCAGCGCGGCATCGCCACCGCGGACCGGCTTTACGACGTCGTCTCCGAACTCATCCGCCACTCCATCGGCCCCTCGGATGCCACGGCCGCCTGCCTGGCGTGGCGGGCCGCCGAGGCCGGCGACCTGGACGAGCTCATCGCCATCGACGAGGAGCTCTCGGCCACGCGCCCCTCCGAGGGGATGCGCCGCGGATCCCACCGCGTGGGCCTGCAGGTCCTGACCATGGCCGACGAACTCGGCCACGGCGCCGCCCACGGCATGGCCGCCGAGTTCCACGGCGCCGTCGCCGCCGGCCGCTGCCCGGGAAACCAGGCGGTGGCGGTGGCCGTCGTCAAGCACGGCCTGGGAGTGGGCATCGAGCACGTTGCGGCGGCCGAGCTCGCCGGATTCGTCAACGGCATCGCCGGCGCCGCCATCCGGCTGCGGCTGGCCGACCACATCACCGCGCAGAAGCTCGTCGCGGCGATGGCGCCGGTCATCGAAGCCGCACTCGACGACGCCCTGGCCCGCCCGCTCGACCTGCTCGGCCCATCGACCCCGGCCCTCGACATCGCCTCCGCCGCGCACGAAACCGCGCCGGCCCGACTTTTCCTGAACTGAACCCGACCCCAACCCCAACCACGACCAACCCGAAAGCCGACGATGAACCACGATCACGCCCGCACCAGCCATGCCAGCCACACCGACCATGCCGCAGCCGGCACCGTCGCCGCGCCCACACGCCCGTTCCGCATCGGCATCGGCGGGCCCGTCGGCTCCGGCAAGACCGCGCTCATCGAGGCGCTGGTGCCCGTCTTCGCCGAGCGCGGGCGCGAGGTCGGGGTGATCACGAACGACATCTACACGCAGGAAGACGCCGACCACGTCCGCCGCACGCTGGCGGGGACGCTCGACCCGGCGCGCGTCGTCGGCGTGGAAACGGGCTCGTGCCCGCACACCGCCGTGCGCGACGACCCGACCATGAACATGATGGCCGCCGCCGAACTGCAGGCCGAGCACCCCGAGGTGGACACCATCTTCTTCGAATCCGGCGGCGACAACCTGACGCTGACGTTCTCGCCGGCGCTGGCCGACGTCTTCGTCTTCGTCCTCGACACCGCCGAAGGCGAGAAGATGCCCCGCAAGCGCGGGCCCGGCATCACCGAGTCGGATCTGCTGGTGATCAACAAGGCCGACATCGCCCAGTACGTCCGGTGCGACCTGGGCGTCATGCTTTCCGACGCCGACCGCGTCCGCTCCGGCGCACCCGTCGTCGCGACGAACTGCCTCGACGGCGCGGGCATCGCCGAGGTCGCCGACTTCCTCGAATCGAAGCGGCCCTGAGCATGGGGACGGTGAATCACGGCGGCGCGGGATCGTCGCAAAGCAATAAGCCTGGGACCGGGACCAACACGGCGGCCCTGCCGGTGGGGTCGCCGGGCAAGGACGGCCTGCTTGTGCTCGAGTTCGCGCCGGTCGAGCGGCCCGGCGGCGCGCGCGATGCTGGGCCCGTGACCGAGTGGACGCGTCGGCGCCACCGGACGCCGCTGCACGTCACGCGGCCGCTGCACACCGATCCCGCGCTGCCCGGGCTACCCGTCGTCTACGCCATGTGCACCGGCGGCGGGCTGGTCCAGGGCGACCGCACGCGCACCGAGGTCACCGTCCGCGCGGGCGGGCATGCGCTGGTCACGTCGCAGGCTGCGACGAAGATCCACGGGATGTCGGATGGCTTTGCCACGAACCACATCCACCTCACCGCCGAGCCCGGCTCCGCCCTGGAGTACCTCCCCGATCCGACGATCTGCTTTCCCGGGTCGTCGCTGCGCCAGTCGATGGTCGCCGACGTCGCGCCGGGGGCCACGCTCATCGCCTCCGACGTCACGGTCATGGGCCGGCTGTCGGAGGTCGAGCGCGTCGCGCCCGATGAGGCGCAGCTGGCCACCCGCATCACGCGCGAGGGACGGCCGGTGCTCGTCGACCGGGTCACCCTCGGCGGGGCGACCGCCGACGATGCGCTGATCACCGGGAGCGCGCCGGTGCTGGGGACGCTCCTGGTCGTCGTGCCGGAGCCCGCCGCCGCCCGCACGTTGGTCGCGGCGATGCGCGCGGAACTGGATGGCGGTGCGGGAATGGATGGTGCGGGGGCCGGTGCTGCAGAACTAGATGGTGCGGAACTGGGTGCTGCGGGGGCCGGCGCGGGCGGCGGTGGGATGGCCTACGGCGTCACCACCATGCATCGCGACGCCGGCGTCATCGTCCGGGCGCTGGGTTCCGACGCCGAAGCCGTGCAGCGCACCTTTCACCGATTGTGGGACATCGCGCGTCGTGAGCTGTTCGGCGTCGGCGCCTTCGACCTGCGCAAGCGGTGACGCCACAATTCTGCCGCGTTGAGGCCACGGCGATTCGGGGTTAGGGCCACGGCGCTTCAGCGTTGAGGCCGCGGCGCTTCAACGTTAGGGCCGGAACCCTGACCCAACTTTCGAACACCGAGATCGGTTGAGCCCCAACGGATGTGACCACAGTAGTAGCACGCACGTTCGACCCACGTACCCATGGCCCGCATCGCAATCCGGAGCGTCCGCTATTTTGTTCCCATGGCTAGCGGGGGCGACGGCAACGACACGACGGGCACGGGGCGACCCGCCGCGTGCGCCGCCGACCTCCGCGCCGGCATCGAGCAATTCGCGCAGGCCGTGGAGACCATGACGGGCGCATGGGATCTGCTCGACGACGACGCCCGCCACGACGCGTACGTCGCCATCGAAAAGGCGCGGCGGAGGCTCGCAATCGTGGACGCGGAGTACTTGTCGGCGGCGGCGAACGGGCGCGTCGTAAAGCCAACGCCGAAGGTCGTGGAAAAGCTCACGGTCAACGCGCACGTGTCGAGGGCGGAGGCTCGCCGCCGGATTTCCGCGGCGCACAGGCTGCAGCGGCCCGAGGCGCAGAACCGGCCGCCCGAGCATGATCTGCCGGCGGTGCGGCGCAAGGTCGCGGAGGGTGTGGTGGGCGCGGATGCGGTGGAGATCATCGACAAGGCGCTCGACGGGTTGCCGAAGAAGGCCGAGAAGCTGATCCACGTCGCCGACCCGCACATCGCCGATCTGCTGGACAAGGTGCGGGTCGACGATCTCAAGCACCTGGGGCCGATGCTGCGGGCGCTGCTCGGGCTGGATGATCCGTACACCGACGAGGATCGGCAGCGGCGCCGCAGCCTGCGGTTGTCGACTCCGGATTCCGACAACATGTCGCGCATCAGCGGCCACATCACCCCGGAGTTCGCCGCGATCCTGCGGCGGTTGTTCGCGGACCACGCGGGACCCGGGGGTTTGCTTCCCGACGGTGCGGAGGAGACCCGCAGCGCCGACCAACGCCGCCACGATGCCGCGGAAGCCGCCGTCGCCGCGGGGTATGGCGCGCCGGACTCGGATGATGGCGGTGGGGATGACGGTGTCGATGGAGCTGACACTGGCACTGCCGATGGCCCTGGTGATGACCCTGGTGATGCCCCTGGCGAAGGTGGCTGTGGCGTGGCATCTCCGGGGCGACCACCGGAGGATCCGCCGCCTGCGGCCCCCGATCTCCGGCCGGCCGGGCGGCTGCGCCCCAAGCGCGGGACCACGTCGATCGTGGTGACCATGCACATCTCGGAGCTGGCGGCGATGACCGGCACCGCGCTGACCGACGTGAGCACGAGCATGTCCATCGGCGAGGCCATCCGCGGCGCCGATGCCCACAACGTGTTTCTGTCGGTGATGGACTTCAAGGGGCAGAACCTGTGGTTCGGCCGGGCCCGGCGCTGCGGCTCGATGGCGCAGTACCTCGCGTTGTGCGCGGAGGAAGGGATGAGCACGGCGCCGGGATCGTCCTCGCCAGCCGCGTACTGCGACATCCACCACATCGATCGGTGGGACACGGGCGGATTGACCGACATCGGCGGGCTGACGCTCGCGGACTACGTCATGCACGGCCGCGTCGACGATGACCGGACCGATGAAAACAGGTGGTGGACGACGAGGGCCGGAACGTCGTCAAGCCAGGGACCTGGACCACGGCCACCAGGCCACGAACGGGGCCATGAACGGGGCCCCGAACCGCCGACGGCGGGGCCGGATAATCCGAAGGTGCGGTGGATTCCGCCGAGGTCGGAGGATCCGGCGCGGACGCCGCGGGAAAATCACCATCCGCTGGGCTGGCTCGCGCCCGGGCGGCGGATCCGGCGATACTTCGCGCGCAGAAGTGGGGAGGGTGGGGCTGGTGGGGACCGTGGGGACGGCGGAGATGGTGGGGACAAGTGAGCCACCGCGGATTGAGGGCGACGGTGAGATTGGAGGGATAGCCGGGAACAAGTGAGTCCGGGGCGAAAATGTACCGAGCGGTACACTGGCATGCGCACAGTTCACGCGACCCGGAAATGAGGAAGCCCGACCACATGCCCGCCACCCCGCCCACCGACGCCCGCCCCTACCGCACGATCCCGGAGATCATCGCGGACCATGGCGCTGACCTGTCCTGGCAGCAGTCGGTGTACAGGCATCTGCACACCAACCCGGAACTGTCCGCCGTCGAGGAACGCACCGCCGCGTACCTGGCCGAGCGACTGTCCGAGTTCGACTGCAGCATCACCACCGGCATCGGCGGCCACGGATTGGTCGGCGTCTTCCGCAACGGCGAAGGGCCGACGGTACTGTTCCGCGCCGACATCGACGCCCTGCCCGTGGAAGAAGCCACGGGCGTCGACTACGCGTCCACCGCCGACGGCGTCTCCCGCGAAGGCGTCGCGTCGAAGGTCATGCACGCCTGCGGCCACGACCACCACATGACGGCGCTCCTCGGCGCCTGCGCCATCCTCGACGCCAACCGCGACGACTGGTCCGGCACCTTCATCGCCCTGTTCCAGCCCGCCGAGGAAACCGCGTGCGGCGCCCAGGGCATGGTCGACGACGGCCTGGCGGACACGATCCCGCGCCCCGACGTGTGCCTGGGCCAGCACGTCGTGCCCGGCCCCGCCGGCCGCGTGATGTCCGCCTCCGGCCCGGTGCTCACCGGCTGCGACACCATCACCATCGACATCACGGGACGTTCCGCCCACGGATCCATGCCGCACAACGGCGTCGACCCGACGTACATTGCGGCGGCGATCGTCATGCGACTGCAGGGCATCGTCGGCCGCGAGGTCTCGCCGCACGAGTTCGCGGTGATCTCGGTGGGCACGCTGACGTCGGGCAACTCGAACAACACCATCCCCGGCCACGCCCGCATCGTGCTGAACATCCGGTACTACTCCGATGAGGTCCGCGAGATCCTCATCAATGCCATCGAGCGCGTCGTCCGCGCCGAGTGCATGGCCTCCGGTTCCGCCGTCGAGCCGCGATTCACCTACACCGACCACGGCGACGTCACCGACAACGACCCGGACGTCTACGCCGACGTCCGCGCCGCGTTCGACGGCGTCTTCGGCGGCGAATCCGTCACGGCGCAGCGCTGGACGGCGTCCGAGGATTTCTCCGACATCCCCAACGCCTTCGGCTGCCCCTACGTCTACTGGACCGTCGGCGTCACCCCGCGCGACCTGTGGGACGCCGCCGTCGCCGCCGACCGGGTCCTCGAGGACGTCCCGTCCAACCACATGTCCACGTTCCTGCCGGACTTCGAACCCACCGTCGACGCCACGACCCGCGCCGCCTCCGCCGCGGTGCTGGCCTGCCTGCGCCGGTAGACGGCTCCCGGCCTCGCCCAACCCCTCGCCACCGCCACCGCCACCGCCTCCGACTCCCCCTCCAGCACCATGCCCCTCCAGCTGCCCACCGACCGGATGACCATCGGCCTGGCCGAACCGCTCACCGGCGGGCGCGGCCCGGTGCCGGATCTGGATGGGCTGCTGAGGGATACGGCGGACGTCGCAAAGCAAGCCGAAGAAGCGGGCGCGGCGGCCCTGTGGTTCCGGGACGTCCCCCTGCTCGTCGACGAATTCCGCGACGCCGGGCAGATCCTCGACCCCTTCACCCACATGGCGTACCTGGCCGCGCACACGTCCGAGATCGGCCTGGCCACCGCGTCGACGGTGCTCACGCTGCGCCACCCCATTCACGTGGCCAAGCAGGCGGCGAGCGTCGATCAGCTCTCGGGCGGCCGCGTCGCGCTGGGCGTGGCCACGGGCGACCGGCCCGAGGAGTTCCCGGCCTTCAAGCGCCGCCGCGCCGACCGCGCCGAAGATTTCCGCCACGCCGTCGAGTACATCCGCGCGCTGTGGCGCCCGGGCACGCCGCGCACGGCGGCGAACAGGTGGGGAGGCGTCGACATGGGCATCGAGATGCTGCCCAAGCCCGTCGGCGGCGCCCCCATCCCCCTCTACGTGACGGGCCATTGCGGGCAGAGCCCCGAGTGGATCGCGGAGCACGGCGACGGCTGGATGTACTACGGGCAGGACCTGGACACGACGGCGAGGCTCGTGCGGGAGTGGCGGGCGAACGTCGAGAAGGCCCGTGGCCCCGACGCGCTGGCCAAGCCGTACATCACCACGCTGACCCTCGATCTGCTCGCCGATCCCGACGCCGAGCCGAAGCCCCTGCGCTACGGCTTCCGCGCGGGCCGCACGTTCCTGTTGCGGTACCTGGAGCGCCTCGACGCCACTGGCGCCGACCACGTGATCCTGGGGCTTCGTGCTTCACGACGCCCCGTCCCCGACGTCATCGCCGAACTCGCCGAGCACGTCTTCCCCGCATACCCGCGGTGAGTTGAGTGGCGTGACCGCTCCTGCCGCTGAAGCCGATCAGCCCCCGTACGCCGGGTAGTCGACGTAGCCCTCGGGGCCCTGTGCGTAGATGGTGTCGGCGTCGGCTTCGGCCAGCGGGAGGTCGTCGCGCAGGCGGCGCACCAGGTCCGGGTTGGCGATGTAGGGCCGCCCGAAGCCGACCAGGTCCACCAGCCCCGAGTCGAGCCATTCCTGCGCCGACCCGGCGGTCTGGCCGCCGGTGAAGATCACGGCGCCGCGGTAGACCTCGCGCAGGTGCTCCATGAATTCGCGGGGCACCTCGGGCGTCGGCACGTCGCCGGTGGTCGACGACTGGTCGGCGACGTGGATGAAGTCGACCCCGCGCGCGTCGAGCTCGCGGGCCAGCGACACGTAGGTCGTCTCGACGTCGTCGTACAGCGGGATGTCGTTGACCGTGCCATACGGCGACACGCGCATGCCGACGGTGAACGGCCGCGGCGCGACCTCCCCGTCACCACTCCCCTCGCCATTCCCCTCGCCATTCCCCTCGCCCGTCCGCGCGTCGAGCGCCTCCCGGACCGCGCTCTGCACGGCATCGACGACGGCCAGGGGGAACCGCAGCCGCTTGTCGACGGTCTGCGCACCCCAGTCATCCGACCGGTCATTGACGCCGGGGTTGATGAACTGCTGGATCAAGTAGCCGTTGGCGCCATGGATCTCCACGCCATCGAAGCCGGCGGCCACGGCACCGGCGGCGGCCCGGGCGTAGTCGGCGATGGTGCGGGCGATGCCGTCGTCGTCAAGCCCGAGCGGTTCCGAGGCCCCCGTGAAGCGGGCCTCGCCGGTCGAATCGAAGATGTAGCACTTGGCGCCGCGGGCCGGCGTCGACGTGGAACTCGCCGGCGCGGACCCCGACGGCTGCAGCGCCGTGTGCGACACGCGGCCGCTGTGCCACAGCTGCGCGACGATCCGGCCGCCGGCGGCGTGGACGGCGTCGACGACGTGGGCCCACCCTTCGACCTGCGCAGGCTTCCAGATGCCCGGCACCGCCGCGAACCCCCGGGCCTCCGGGGAGATGAAGGTCCCCTCCGTGACGATGAGGCCCGCCGACGCGCGCTGCCCGTAGTACTCGGCCACCATCTCGTCGGCGACCTGCGACTGCGACCGCACGCGCGTCATCGGGGCCATGACCACCCGGTTGTCCACCGGTACTGCGCCGATGCGGAAGGGATCGAACAGGGTGGGCAACGGGCCTCCTCGAAAAATGCCGCCGCGGGCGCGCGGTCGGTCGCCGGACCGGAAAACTTTTCCGGTGACCTTAACACCGCGCGCCGCGGCGGACTCAGTCGAGGTTCAGCAATGGCTCAGTTGCGGTTCGAAGCCGCGTCATCCGGTGACACGGTGTCGGCGTCCACCGGCGCGGCTTCCTCCTGCACCGAACCGCGCACCGTGACATCGCCGTCGATGACCGCGCCGCCCGGGATGTGCAGGTTGCCCTCCTCGTCGATGAGCGGGGCGGGCAACGGCTCGCCGTTGTCGTCGTAGCCCGGGGCCGGCGTCGACTCCTGCGACTCCAGCGCATCGGGGGTAAATGCCGGTTGCCACTGGCGGGTACGGGGCTCGGGGATGGCGGCGGCGTCGTCGCGAAGCCCCTTGACCAGGGAAATCATCATGATGAAGCCCAGCACGAAGAACGGCAGGCCAACGACCGTGATCGTGTCCTGCAATGCCGTCAGACCGGCCTCGCCGGCGCCGATGAGCAGGATCGCCGCGACCAGGCCCGTGAGCACCGCCCAGACGACGCGCTGGACCGGGTTGGACCGCTCTTCGTCGCCGAGGGCCATCATGTCCAGGACCATCGACGACGAGTCCATGGACGTGGTGAAGAAGATGACCACGATGATCACCGAGAACAGCGACATCACCGGCGCCCACGGGAAGTTGGACAGGAACTCGAACAGCGCGCCCGGGACGTCGCCCTGGTCGACGACGACGTCGACGAGGCCGCCCTGCTCCTGCTCGATGCGGAACGACGCCATGCCGAAGATGCCGAACCAGACCAGCGAGAACAGCACCGGCAGCGCCAGCACGCCGCCGACGAACTCCCGGATCGTGCGGCCGCGGGAAATGCGGGCGACGAAGATGCCCACGAACGGCGCCCACGTGATGGTCCACGCCCAGTAGAAGACGGTCCAGCCGCCCTGCCAGCCGGGGTTCTCCTCGAACGAGTCGTTCCACAGCGCCAGGCGCGGCAGCTCGACGAGGTAGCCGCCGAGGCCTCGATGGTGCCGCGCAGCAGGTACAGCGTCGGGCCGGCGGCGAGAACGAAGATGAGCAGCGCGACGGCCGCGATGATGTTGAGGTTCGACAGGCGCTTGATGCCCTTGTCCAGGCCCAGCGCCACGGACACGCAGGCGATGAGCGAGACGATGACGATGAGCAGCACCTGCACGGTGACCGACTCGTCGATGCCGTACAGGCGGTTCAGGCCGGCGCTGATCTGCATCGTGCCCAGGCCGATGGACACCGCCACGCCGAAGACCGTGCCGACGACGGCGATGACGTCGACGATGCGGCCGATCGGGCCGTAGATGCGGGTGCCGATGAGCGGGGCGAGGATCGACGACAGGCGCGCCGGCAGCTTGCGCTTGTAGATGAAGTAGGCGAACGCCAGGCCCGGCAGCGCGAAGATCGTCCACGTGTGCAGGCCGAAGTGATAGAAGGTGAATGCCATCGCCTCACGGGCCGCGTCGTTCGACTGCGGGTCCACGTCGGCCATCGGCGGGTTGGCGAAGTGGTTGAGCGGCTCCGCCACGCCCCAGAACATGAGGATCGTGCCGATGCCGGCGGCGAAGAGCATCGCGAACCACGCCGGCGTCGAATGCTCCGGCCGCTCGTCGTCGCCGCCCAGGCGGATCCGCCCGAAGCGCGACACCGCGATCCAGATGAGGAACACCAGGAACACGGTCACGCCGAGGATGTAGAACCAACCGAGGTTTTCCTTCAGCCAATCGGCCGCCGTGGAAAATGTCGCGGTGACGGATTCGGTGGACACCAGCGTCCACACCACGAACGCCAGGATCAGCGCCACCGACGGCCAGAACACCGGCGGGTCGATGCTGAAGGTGAATCTCCTGCCGCGGGTGATGTCCCCCGGTTCCTTCTTCGTTGAATCGGGCAGGGACACGATTATCACCTCAGGTGATTGTTGGTGGTTGGCTTTCCTTTCCAGATGATCACCATTCATCTTCGAATACAACCTGAACGGGCCGAACCGTTACCGAGTTGAGCCGTTTGGCCCGATAAACCCCGATGAACGTGGCATGGCAAAGGCCCGCGCCACCCGCATATGCGGGGGACGCGGGCCGACTGCTTCCGGGCGGTCCCGGACGGTCGCGGCTGCTCCGGAAAGTCCCGGAAGCTCGCGGGGCGTTCTATTCGCCCTTGATGTCCTCGCCGAGCATGTGGACGTGGACCAGGTTGGTGTTGCCCTCGTTGCCGGGGGGCGAACCGGCGACGACGACCATCATGTCGCCGCGGCGGTACTCCTTCATGTCCAGCAGCGCCTCGTCGACGGTGGTCATCATGTCGTCGGTGGTGCGCACCTCGCGGGTGAGGAACGTCTCCGCGCCCCACGTCAGCGCCAGCTGCGAGCGCACCGACGGGTCCGGGGTGAACACCAGCAGCGGCAGCCGCGAGTGCAGGCGGGCGACGCGGCGGGCGGTGTCGCCGGAGGAGGTGAAGGCGACCAGGGCGCGCGCGTTGAGTCGCTCGCCGATGTCGCGGGCGGCGTAGGAGATCACGCCGCGCTTGGTGCGCGGGACGTGCGTCAGCGCCGGCACCTCGCCGTCGCGCTCCGCGGCGCCGACGATGCGGGCCATGGTGCGCACGGTGGTCTCCGGGTACTTGCCCACCGACGTCTCGCCGGACAGCATCACGGCGTCGGCGCCGTCGAGGACGGCGTTGGCGACGTCGGACGCCTCGGCGCGGGTCGGCCGCGAGTTGACGATCATCGAGTCGAGCATCTGCGTGGCGACGATCACCGGCTTGGCGTTCTCGCGCGCGATCTGCACGGCGCGCTTCTGCACCAGCGGCACGTCCTCCAGCGGCACCTCGACGCCCAGGTCGCCGCGGGCGACCATCACGGCGTCGAACGCCAGGATGATGGCCTCGAGCGCGTCGACGGCCTCCGGCTTCTCCAGCTTCGCGATGACCGGGACGCGGCGCCCCTCCTCGTCCATGATGGCGTGGACGAGCTCGACGTCCGACGGCGAGCGCACGAACGACAGCGCGATGAAGTCGACGCCCAGGTTCAGGGCGAAGCGCAGGTCGCGGATGTCCTTCTCGCTCAGCGCCGGCACGGAGATGTCCATGCCCGGCAGGGAGACGCCCTTGTTGTTGGACACGGGGCCGCCCTCGGTGACCTCGCAGATGACGTCGTTGCCTTCGACGCCGACGCACTTCAGGCCGACCTTGCCGTCGTCGACGAGCAGGCGGTCGCCGGGCTTGGCGTCGTTGGCCAGGTTCTTGTAGGTGGTGGAGACCCGATCGTGGGTGCCGTCGACGTCGTCGACGGTGATGCGCACGATCTCGCCGTCGGCCCAGTAGGTCGAGCCTTCGGCGAAGCGGCCGAGGCGGATCTTGGGGCCCTGCAGGTCGGCGAGGATGCCGACCGCGTGGCCGGTCGCGTCGGAGGCTTCGCGGACCCAGCGGTAGTTCTGCGCGTGGTCCTCATGCTCGCCATGCGAGAAGTTGAGCCGGGCGACGTCCATGCCGGACTCGACGAGGCCGGTGATTCCCTCCAGCGAGGCGACGGCGGGGCCAAGGGTACATACGATCTTCGTTCGTCTTTGCACGTCCACCACCCTAGTCCCCCACGGTCGCCTCCGCGCCGCGGGCCTCCCCGCCGGGCGGCTAGTCCGCGTGGGCCCGGTCGCCCCGGACCTCGTCGGGTGCTTCACGACGCCGATGGCGCAGCATGACGACGAACGCGCAGGCGACGAGGAACACGACGGCGGAGGTGACGGTATTGATGCGCAGGCCGCCGAAGACTTCGGTGGCCGCATCGGTGCGGATCAGCTCGATGAAGAACCGGCCCAGCGTGTATCCGGCGACGTAGAGGGCGAAGACCATGCCACCGCCGAGGCGGAAGCGGCGGTCGAGCCACACCAGCAGCACGCAGATGGCGACGTTCCACAGCAGCTCGTAGAGGAACGTGGGGTGCACCACGGCGAGGACTTCGCCGGTGGAGGTGCCGGACACCGGGGCGAGTGCGCCGGACTCGTCGACGCGCTCGTAGATCTCCAGGCCCCACGGCAGCGTGGTGGGCCCGCCGTGGAGCTCCTGGTTGAACCAGTTGCCCAGGCGCCCGATGCCCTGGGCGAGGATGATCGTCGGGGCCACCGCGTCGAGCATGGGGGCCACGGGGACCTTGCGGTACTTCAGCATCGCCAGGCCGGCCAGCGTGCCCAGCGCGACGGCGCCCCAGATGCCCAGGCCGCCGGCGGTGATGTTGAGCGCCTGCCAGGGG
Organism: Corynebacterium sp. NPDC060344; assembly: GCF_042725215.1. Classification (NCBI taxonomy): domain Bacteria; kingdom Bacillati; phylum Actinomycetota; class Actinomycetes; order Mycobacteriales; family Corynebacteriaceae; genus Corynebacterium; species Corynebacterium sp. NPDC060344. Next base: position 83,168 of record NZ_JBHXCS010000002.1, read on the forward strand.
TTGGCGCCCTCGCCGAAGTACTTCGGCCAGTCGGTGGCCACGTGGTACAGGCGCCCGCCGATGATGCCGGCGGGGATGGCCACGATGGCGACGTCGAGGACGATCTCGGGGTCACCGCCGCGGTCGGCGTAGCGGCGCTTCGACCACAGCACGGCGATGATGATGCCCGCCAGGATCGACAGCGCGTAGCCGCGCAGCGGGATCGGGCCGAGCTGCCACACGCCCTGCGGCGGCGAGGGGATGTTCGCCAGCAGGTCGACGATCACGCCCGCTCCCCCGGCTGCTCTCCGGCGCGGGCTCCCGCCCGCTCCCCGGCGCGCACGCCCGCGGACAGTTCCTCGGCCAGCGCGACGAGCTCGTCGCGGCCGGCGGTGGCCGCCTTGATCAGCGCCGAGCCGACAATAACGCCGTCGGCGAAGCCGGCGATCTCCTTGGCCTGCTCGCCGTTGGAGACGCCCAGGCCCACGCACACCGGGGTGTCGGTGTACTCGCGGGTGCGCTCGACCAGGACGCCGGCGGCGGAGTCGACGGCCTTCTGCGCGCCGGTGACGCCCATGTGGCTGGTGGCGTAGACGAAACCGCCCGACGCCCCCGCGGTCAGCGCGATGCGCTCGTTCGACGACGACGGCGCGACCAGGAAGATGGTGTCCAGGCCGTGCTTCTCGGCGGCGGCGAGCCAGCGGCCCGCCTCCTCCGGGATGAGGTCCGGGATGATGGCGCCGAGCCCGCCGGCGGCGGCGAAGTCCTCGGCGAACTTCTCCGGGCCGTACTGCAGGATCGGGTTCCAGTAGGTCATGGTCACGCAATTGCCGCCGGCGTCGGTGACCTCGCGGATGACGTGGAACAGGTCCTTGATGCGGAAGCCCGCGCTCAGCGCGATGTCGGCGGCCTCCTGGATGGTGGGGCCGTCCATCATCGGGTCGGAGTACGGCAGCCCGACCTCGATGACGTCGGCGCCGGCGGCGACGACGGCGTTGATGTTGTCGATCGACCCCTCGACCGTCGGGTACCCGGCGGGCAGGTAGGCGATGAAGGCCGCGCGGTCCTCGGCGCGGGCGGTGGCGAAAACGTCTGCGAGGCTCACTTGCCCTGCTCCTTCTTCTCGTCGCTGGTCTTCTCGTCGCTCAGCTCATGGTCGGCCGTTTCCGGGCCGGTGGTCTCGGCGGGCGTGTCGATGGTCTCCGGGTTCAGGTCGAACCACCGCGCCGCGGTGTCCACGTCCTTGTCGCCGCGGCCGGAGATGTTGACGATGAGGACGGGTTCCCGGCCGAGGTCGTCGTAAAGCTGCTTTGCGACGACCCGCGCCGCCGCCACCGCATGCGCCGACTCGATGGCCGGGATGATGCCCTCCGTGCGGGACAGGTCGCGGAAGGCTTCCATGGCCTGGGTGTCCGTGATGGGCACGTACTCGGCGCGGCCGGCATCGGCGAGCTTGGAGTGCTCGGGGCCGACGCCCGGGTAATCGAGGCCGGCGGAAATGGAGTGGGACTCGATGATCTGGCCGTCTTCGTCCTGCATCAGCGCCGCGAAGGAGCCCTGGAAGACGCCCGGGTTGCCGGCCGCGGAAATCGGGGCGGCGTGGCGGCCGGTGTCCACGCCATCGCCGGCGGCCTCGGCGCCGATGAGGCGGACCGACTCGTCGCCGATGAAGTGGTGGAACAGGCCGATGGCGTTGGAGCCGCCGCCGACGCAGGCGATGGCGGCGTCGGGAAGCTCGCCGGTGGCGGCGAGGATCTGCTGGCGGGCCTCGGCGCCGATGACGCGCTGGAAGTCGCGCACCATCGCCGGGAACGGGTGCGGGCCGGCGGCGGTGCCGAAGCAGTAATAGGTGTCGTCGGCGTTGGCGACCCAGAAGCGCATGGCCTCGTTGATCGCGTCCTTGAGGGTGCGCGAGCCGATCTGCACCTCGATGACCTCGGCACCCAGCAGGCGCATCCGCGCGATGTTGAGCGCCTGGCGCTCCGCGTCGACGGCGCCCATGTAGATGCGGCACTCCAGGCCCAGCAGCGCACACGCGGTGGCGGTGGCCACGCCGTGCTGGCCGGCGCCGGTCTCCGCGATGATCTTCGACTTGCCCATGTTCTTGGCCAGCAGCACCTGGCCGAGCACGTTGTTGATCTTGTGGCTGCCGGTGTGGTTGAGGTCCTCGCGCTTGAGCCACACCTTCGCGCCGATCATCTCGCCGAACTTCGCCGCCGGGTACAGCGGCGACGGGCGGCCGGTGTAATCGCGCTGCAGGCGATCGAGCTCGGCGAGGAAGGCCTCGTCCGTGCGGGCCTTGGCATAGCCCTCGGTCACCTCGCCGATGACGGACATCAGGGCCTCGGGGATGTAGGTGCCGCCCCACTGCCCCCAGTGCCCCAGCTCATCGGGCTCGTGGTCGGTGGGCCGCGAAATGACCTCGCCCACGGTGGGCAGGCGGTCTCCGGCGACGTCCTTGTTCTTGAAATCCTGATCGTTCACCCGACCATTGTGACGCATCCGACCCCGGCGCGCGGGCACCGGGGTCGGGAGGGGGTCGGGAGGGGGTTAGGGCAGATCAGCCGCGCGACGCGGGGTGCTGGCCGGCGGCGACGAGGCGGCGGCAGGCGTCGCCGGGGTCGCCGGCGGTGACCAGGCCCTCGCCGACGAGCACGCAGTCGGCGCCCTGGTCGGCGTAGGCGCGCAGGTCCTCGGGGCCCTTGACGCCGGATTCGGCGACCTTGACCACGTTGTCGGGCAGCAGCGGGGCGAGCTTGCCGTAGACGCCCATGTCGACCTCGAGGGTCTTCAGGTTGCGGGCGTTGATGCCCAGGATCTTCGCGCCGGCGGCGACCGCGCGGTCGACCTCTTCGGCGGTGTGGGCCTCGACGAGCGCGTTCATGCCCAGCGACTCGGTGCGGTCGAGCAGCGACTCCAGGGCGGGCTGCTCCAGCGCCGAGACCATGAGCAGCACCAGGTCGGCGCCGTGGGCGCGGGCCTCGTGGATCTGGTACGGGGTGACTATGAAGTCCTTGCGCAGCACCGGGATGTCCACCGCCGCGCGGACGGCGTCGAGGTCGGCGAGCGATCCGCGGAAGCGGCGCTCCTCGGTCAGGCAGGAGATCACCGCGGCACCGTTGTCGGCGTACTGCTTGGCCAGCACGGCCGGCTCCGGGATGTCGGCGAGGTCGCCCTTGGACGGAGAGGCGCGCTTGACCTCCGCGATGACGTGCACGCCCGGGCGCGACAGCGCCGCCACGGCGTCGATGGCCGGCGGGGCCTGGAGGGACAGCTCCTTGATCTCCGCGTAGGAGATCTTCGCCTCGCGGGCGGCCAAATCCTCGCGCACGCCGGCGATGATGTCGTCGAGCACCGTTGCCATGGTCAATCCCCTCGTCGTGGGGCCGCGGTGGCCCCGTGAAGCTGGTGAAGTCGTTTCCGGGTGAATGTTATCGCCCGCTCCGGCCACCGCCGGGCGCGGGGTCCGGGTTGGGGCCGGCATCGGGGCCCGTGCCGGTATCGGTCGGATCCACGCCGGCGTCGAGCGCGTCCCACAGGACGCGGCCGGACTCCGGCTCGCGCGACAGGTCGTCGCGCACGCGGTCGCGGCGCACCTCCGGGGTCTCGTAGGCCCCGGATCGCCGCTTTGCGACGGCCCCTCCCGGCCGCACCAGCAACAGCACCCCGCCGAGCACGCCGAGGGCGGCGGCGATGACCGACGACACCGGGCCCAACAGATGGACCTGAAGGTCCTGGATCTCGGCCCAGTCCGACACCGTGACCGGCGCGTTGGCCCGCTGGGTCGCCGCCCCCGAGGACAGCAGGTCCAGGGCGCGCTGCGGATCGGCGCCGGTGGTCAGCAGCTGCAGCGGCGCCCACGCGGCGGCCGCGGCGATGACGGCGGCGAGCCCGCCGACGATGCGCCGGCCGATGCCGCCGAGGATCAGCGTCGCCGCGACGGCCGCGGCCAGGGCCAGCGCCAGCGCGGTGGACTCCGGGGCCCACGTCGCGCCGACGAGGTCGTTGACCGCCTCGCCGGACTTGTCGTCGAACGTCGTCGCCGTCAGCCACGCCGCGCGTCCGGCCAGCCACAGTCCGGCGGCCGAGACGAGGACCAGCGCCAGCGCGGCCCCGGGACGGCGGTCGGACTTCTTCTCGCGATCAGTCATCGCTGCCCCGCTCTCCATTGGCATCGTCACCGCTGGCATCGTCTCCACTGGCATCGCGGATGGTCTCCGCCGCGGCGACCGCGCGCAACACGGCGGCGGCCTTGTTGCGGGTCTCGGCGTCCTCGTCGTGGGGATCCGAGTCGGCGACGATGCCGCCGCCGGCCTGAACGTAGACGGTGCCGTCCTTGATCAGGCCACTGCGGATGGTGATCGCCTGGTCGGTGTTGCCTCGGAAGTCGAAGTAACCCACCGTGCCGCCGTAGACGCCGCGGCGGGTGTCCTCCAGCTCGTCGATGATGGCCAGCGCACTCGGCTTCGGCGCCCCCGACAGCGTGCCCGCCGGGAATGTCGCGGCGAAGGCGTCGACCGCGGTGGACTCCTCGGCCAGCGTGCCGGTGACCGTGGACACCAGGTGCATGACGTGCGAGTACCGCTCGATGTGGCGGAAGTCGTGGACCTTCACGGTGCCCGGCTCGCACACGCGGCCGAGATCATTGCGCCCCAGATCGACGAGCATGAGGTGCTCGCTGTTCTCTTTTTCGTCGGCGAGCAGTTCCTTCTCCAGCAGGACATCGGCCTCGACGTCGGCCCCGCGCGGCCGCGTGCCGGCGATGGGGTTGGTGACCACCCGCCGGCCCTGCACCTGCACCAGCGACTCCGGCGAGGAGCCGACGATCTGGAAGGCGGTCTCGGCCATCGACTCGTCGGGCACGTTGACCAGGAACATGTACGGGCTGGGATTGGTCATGCGCAGCATGCGGTAGACCTCCAGCGCGGTGGCGTCGGTGTCCATCTCGAAGCGCTGCGACAGCACGATCTGGAAGGCGTCGCCGGCGCGGATGTGCTCCTTGCACACCTCGATGCGGCGCATGTGCTCCTCGGGTTCGCGCTGGCGGCGCACGTCGGGCTCGGGCAGCTCGACCTCGACCGGCGGCGTCGACAGCGGCGCGGCGAGCTTGCCCAGCATTGCGTCGATGCGCGAGACGGCATCGTCGTAGGCGCCGTCGACGCGCTCGTCGGAGCCGTCCCAGTTGATCTGGTTGGCCACCAGCCAAATCACGCCCTCGTGGTGGTCGACCACCGCCAGGTCCTCGACCAGCAGCTGCACCATCTCCGGCACGCCGAGGTCGTCGACGCAGGTGTCCGGCAACTTGCGCTCGATGAAGCGCACGATGTCGTGCCCGAAGTACCCGACCAGGCCGGAGGTGAAGGGGGGCACGGAACCGCCGGCCACGGCGGCGTCGTCAAGCGGGAGCTCGCTGTGCAGCAACCGCAGGGTCTCGCGCATCGCGTCGAGCGGATCACCGCCCTCCGGGGCGCCCTCCGGCGCCGTGCCGATCCACCGGGCCTGGCCATCGACGACGGTCAGGGCCGTGCGCGAACCGCAGCCGATCATCGACCACCGCGACCACGACTGCCCCACGTCCGCCGACTCCAGCAGGAACGTGCCCGGGCGGTCGGCGGCGAGCTTGCGGTAGGCCGACAGGGCGGTCTCGCCGTCGGCCAGCACCCGCCTGATCACCGGCACCACGCGGTGGTCCCGCGCCAGCGCGCGGAAACGCTCCCGGGAGGTCATCGAGGTTCGCGTCGAGGTTCGCGTCATGGGGAACATCATGCCAAACGCCCCCGCCGCCGCCCGGACGCGGGCCTACACCAGCGGATCGACGTCGAAGCAGGAATGCGCGCCCGTGTGGCAGGCGGCGCCGGTCTGCTCGACGGTGACCAGGACGGTGTCATGGTCGCAGTCGAGGGCGACGTGGTGGACCTTCTGGAAGTGCCCCGACGTCATCCCCTTGACCCAGTATTCGCCGCGCGACCGCGACCAGTACGTCCCGCGGCGCGTGCCCAGCGTGTACGCCAGCGCGTGGTCGTCCATCCAGGCGAGCATGAGTACCTCGCCGGTGCCGGCCTCCTGCACGATCGCGGGCACCAGGCCGGCGTCGTTGCGCTTGAGGCGGGCGGCGAGGTCGGGCGCCAGGTCCCAGGTCGCGGGATCGTCCGGGTCTTGCTTGCCGACGGTCAGGTTCTCCCCCTTCGGCCCGTTCGCGCTCATCGGCGGACCTCGATGCCGGCGTCGGCCATGGCGTCCTTGACCTCGCCGATGGAGATCTCGCCGAAGTGGAAGATGGAGGCGGCCAGCACGGCGTCGGCGCCGGCCTCCACCGCGGGCGGGAAGTGGTCGGCGGCGCCGGCGCCGCCGGAGGCGATGACCGGCACGTCGACGGCGGCGCGGACCTTGCGCAGCAGCTCCAGGTCGAAGCCGTCCTTGGTGCCGTCGCCGTCCATGGAGTTGAGCAGGATCTCGCCGACGCCGAGCTCCTCGCCGCGGCGCGCCCACTCGACGGCGTCGATGCCCGCGGACTTCGAGCCGCCGTGGGTGGTCACCTCGAAACCGGAGGGCTGGGGCTCGCCGCCGGCGGGGACGCGGCGGGCGTCGACGGACAGGACGATGCACTGGGCGCCGAAGCGCTGGGACAGCTCGCGCAGCAGCTCCGGGCGGGCGATGGCCGAGGTGTTGACGCTGACCTTGTCCGCACCGGCGCGCAGCAGCTGGTCGACGTCGTCGACGCTGCGGACGCCGCCGCCGACGGTCAGGGGGATGAAGACCTGCTCGGCGGTGCGGCGCACCACGTCGAGCATCGTGCCGCGGCCGTGCTTGGACGCGGTGACGTCGAGGAAGGTCAGCTCGTCGGCGCCCTCGTCGTTGTAGCGGTGGGCCAGCTCGACGGGGTCGCCGGCGTCGCGGAGGTTCTCGAAGTTGACGCCCTTGACCACGCGGCCGTCATTGACGTCCAGGCAGGGGATGACGCGGATCGCGACGGACATGGTTCTCCTCGGTGGATGCGGGGTTTATTCGAAAAATACCGGGTCGCTCAGGCCCGGAAGTCGGTCGGCGGCTGGATGCCCCGGACGATGTGGAGCAGCCCGGCGTGGACTTCCTCGGTGCCGGCGAGCACGCCCAGCGACCCGGACCGCCAGGGCTCGCCGGTCAGGTCAGTGACCACGCCGCCGGCTTCGCGGATGAGCAGGACGCCCGCGGCGTTGTCCCACACGTGGGGCGAGAAGGTCACCGTGCCGCCGAAGGATCCGGCCGCGGTGGCGGCGAGGTCGACGCCGACGGAGCCGGAGATGCGGATGGTCGGGTACCTGTCCCCCACCGCCGACAGCAGCGCCTGGCGCCACCCGCGGGGGAAGGTGCCGTCGCGGCGGGCGATGACCGAGCCGAAGGCGATGGACACCGGGCGGCCGGACTTCGGGTCCATGTGGACCTCCCGCCCGTTGACCCGGGTGCCGCCGCCAACCGTCGCCGTGACGCGTCGGCCCAGCAGCGGCATCGACGCCAGCGCGACGATGGGCTCGCCCTTGTGCAGCAGCGACACCAGGATCGCGCACATGGGAAAGCCGGCGGCGTAGTTGGTGGTGCCGTCGATGGGGTCGACGACCCACACGGTGTCCGGAGCCAGCTCTGGGTCGTCGCCAACCCCGTACTCCTCGCCGTGGACGGGGAAGCCCGTAAAGTGCAGGAGCAGCTCGCGCAGGCGCCGCTCGATGGCCAGGTCGATTTCCGTGGCGAAGTCGCCGCGGGCCTTGGTCACCAGCGGGTCGGCGCCGAGGTTGACGGTGAAGAGGTCCTCGACCTCGTCGACCGCCGCCTCCGCCATCGCCAGCAGGGCCCGGGGTTCCAGATCCGCCATGGTCGCGTGACCTTCCTGCGCTCTAGGAGCGCGCGACCGCCAGGGCCTCTTCCAGGGTGAAGCGGCCGGCGTAGAGCGCCTTGCCGATGATCGCCGAATCGACGCCCTCGCCCACCAGGGTCTTGATGGCCTCGACGTCGGCCAGCGAGCTCACTCCGCCGGAGGCGACGATCGGGGCGTCGGTGGCGGCGGCGACGTCGCGCAGCAGCTCCAGGTTCGGGCCGGCCAGGGTGCCGTCCTTGGACACGTCGGTGACCACGAAGCGGGTGCAGCCCTCGGAGTCCAGGCGCTCGAGGACCTCCCACAGGTCGCCGCCGTCGGACACCCAGCCGCGGCCGCGCAGGCGCCATTCGCCCTCGATCTGGCGCACGTCCATGCCGATGGCGACGCGATCGCCGTAGTTGCCGATGATCTCCTTGCACCACTCCGGGTGCTCCAGCGCCGCGGTGCCGATGTTCACGCGGCGGCAGCCGGTGGCCAGCGCCGCCTCGAGCGACTCGGTGTCGCGGATGCCGCCGGACAGCTCCACGTCCACGTCGAGCTTGCCGACGACGTCCTTGAGCAGCTCGTAATTGGAGCCGCGGCCGAACGCCGCGTCGAGGTCGACGAGGTGGATCCACTCCGCGCCGGCGTTCTGCCAGTTCATCGCGGCATCGAGCGGCGCACCGTAATGGGTCTCGGAACCCGCCGCTCCCTGGACCAGGCGGACGGCCTGTCCATCGGCGACGTCAACGGCGGGCAGGAGGGTCAAGGTCATGGCGGTGTATCGCTCCCCGGGGGTCGGTGTTCATGTCTGGGCGTGCTCCTGCGGCCGGCGCGGAGGCGGCCCGAAGTTCCGCTGTGAAGTATAGGCCAGCACCCGGGCGCGGTGACCGGGGCGGCCCCGGAGTCAGCCGAGCGTGTCGGTCCAGTTGCGCAGCAGCGCCAGTCCGGCGTCGCCGGACTTTTCCGGGTGAAACTGGGTGGCCCACAGCGGGCCGTTTTCCACGGCGGCGACGAAACGATCGTTTTCGTGGGTCGACCAGGTCACCAGCGGCGCGGCGATGCGCGAGTCGGAATCGAGTTCCCATCGGCGGGCGGCGTAGGAGTGGACGAAGTAAAAGCGCTCGTCGCCGATGCCTCGGAACATTTCGGTGCCGCCGGGGACGTCGACGGTGTTCCAGCCCATGTGGGGCAGGATCGAGGCCTCAAGGCGCTCGACGGTGCCGGGCCATTCGCCGCAGCCGGGCGTGCCCACGGCGCGGGCGCCGGGGTCGGCTTCATCGGCGTGGATGCCCTCGGCGAACTCGACGCCGCGGTCGAAGAGCACCTGCATGCCCACGCAGATGCCGAACACGGGGCGCCCGCCGGCCAGGCGCGATCCGATGAGGCGGGGGCCCTGCACCCGGTGGAGGCCCTCCATGCAGGCGGCGTAGGCGCCGACGCCGGGGACCAGGAGCCCGTCGGCATTGAGCACGGTGTCCGGGTCGGCGGTGACGACGACGTCGACGCCGGTGGAGGCCACGGCGCGCTCGGCGGAGCGCAGGTTGCCGGAGCCGTAGTCGAGGATTGCGACGGTGGTCATGGGGGAATCATAAAGGGTCGTTTCGCGGCCGTCCCGCACCGCCCCGACGCGCCGCCGCTCTCGTGTGGGCGCGGGACCCTGAGAGATGCTAAGGTTAACGGCAGGTTAACTTCCATTGAACTTCATGCCAATCACCGCTGGTGGGCACGCTGCCGGACCGCGTTGCGACGGACCGTCGCCAAGCATGGGTTCCCAGGAACCACGAGAAAGGGCCCCGATGACCAACCCGCTGCTCAACCGCCAGTTCGAGATCGTCCGCGAGGACATGCACCGCCGCTACGGCGCCCTGCACGCCGCGGACCACATCGACGCCGTGATGGACGACGCGATCGCCGCGCACACCGCCGAGGCGAAGGTGGAGACGTTCCTGCCGGTCATCGTCGAGCGCGTGGTCTCCGAAACCCTGGAAGAGCAGGCCGCGACCTCCGGAGCCACCGACGCCTCCGCGCGCCGCGAGGTCCTCTACGTCTGCGAGCACAATGCGGGCCGTTCCCAGCTGGCCTCCGCGATCACGTCGTGGCTCGTCGGCGACCGGCTCTTCGTCCGCTCCGTCGGCCTCAACCCGACCGGCGGCATCAACCCGACCGTGCTCGAGGTGCTCGCCGAGCGCGGCATCCCGACCGGCCACCTGTACCAGAAGGAGATCGTCGCCCGGACCGTCCACCGCTCCGACGTCGTCGTGCTGATGGGCGTGGACAAGCGCCCCGACGTGCCCGGCGACCGCTACGCCGAGTGGGACATCGCCGACCCCGAGGGCGCGTCCATCGACGAGGTCCGCGCCATCGCCGACGACGTCGAGCGCCACGTCCGCGCGCTGCTCGCCGAGCTGGGATTCGACGAGGCGCTGTCGGCGTAACCGGCTCGCGCGCCGGCCTTAATTGCCGGCGCGCACCTTCAGCGCCGGCGAGCACACCGCGGCGACGACGCCGAGGATGACGAGCAGCCCCAGCGCGACCTGCAGGCCGACGCCGGTGGCGGCGATGCCGATGGCGGGGCTGGTCACCAGGAATCCCAGGCGCATGAGCCAGCCGACGAGCGTGACGCCCGCGCCATCGGACACCCCCGGCAGCCGCGCCGCCGCCGCAAACGCGGAAGGAACCAGCGTCGCGCAGCCGAAACCCGCGAGCGCGAACCCGGCGATGAGCACCACCGGCGCCGACACCGCGCCGCCGAGCAGCACCAGGCCACCGCCGATGGCGATGAGGACGCTGCCGGCGACGGCGACTTCCGACCGGCCGAAGCGGTCGATGAAGGCGTCGCCGAGGAAACGCCCCAGCGTCTGCGACGCCAGGAACACCGAGTAGGCGATGCCGGCCGAGGCCGCCGCCAACCCGGCGAGCTGGTGGGCAGCCAGGCCTCCCCAGTTCTGGCCGAGGTCCTCGACTGCGGTGCCCGCCGTCGCCACCGCGGCCAGCGGCAGCACCGCCACGAACGCCGCGCGCAGCACCGACCACCGCGGCGTCGCCCCTTCGTCGGTGGGGGCGGATGGGTCGGCGGTGGCGTCGTCAAGCCTCTCTTCCGGCAGCGGCGCGGCGCGCTCCCCGACCAGCCACGCGCCGAGCGAGACCATGGCCAGGCAGACGGCCGAGGCGACGGCGACGTGGAGCCCGAAGTCGTTGCCCGCGACGGCCGACCAGGTGGCGATGGCGCCGCCGGACGCCGCCCCGAGGCTCCAGAAGGCGTGCAGGCGCGAGATGATCGACCGCCCCGTCCGGTCCTGGACGCGGGTGCCCGCGACGTTCTGGCCGACGTCGGCGGTGGCGTCGCAGATGCCGAAGCCGAACAGCAGCGCCGCCAGCGCGAGGCCACTGGAAATCTGGCCGATGAGGACCATCAGCACCGCCATGATCAGCGTGCCGCCGACGGCCGCGAACAGGGGCCCGCGCCGCGACACGATGCGCGCCGGCAGCGCCGAGGACACCAGCGATCCCAGCGGCATGGCGGCGACGATGAAGCCGAACTGGAAGTCCGTCAGGCCCCAGTCGTTGACCAGCGTCGGGTACCACGGCAGCAGCGACGCGAAGATCGCGCCGTTGGACGCGAACATCAGGGACGTGCCCAGGAAACCGCGGCTCATGGTGCTCCCCGTCTGCATCGGCTCAGTCCCGCTTGTCCGTGCCGGCAGGCTGGGCGGCTCGCTTGGGCTTGACGACGGCACCGCCCAACTTCCGCAGCGTCGCCCTCGTGTTGTGGTGTTCGGCGACGCGGTGCGCGCCGATGATGTGATCGAGGATCGCCGCGACGAGCCCCACCGACATCAGCGCCGCGGCGGCCGCGAACACCGCCGGGTACGGCTGCAGCGCCATGCCGGCGACCAGGCCCAGGATGAACGAGCCGGAACCGGTGCCGGAATCGAAGGCCATGTTCCAGTAGGCGCTGGCCTCGGCGGTGCGCTCGCGCGGCAGGCGGGCGAACATGAGCAGCAGGGCCTCGTTCTGGACCATGCCGAAGCCCGCGCCGTAGAACGCCGCGGCACCGAGCAGCCACCACGCGGACCAGCCCGCGAAGACGACCACGGACATGAACGCCAGGCCGATGACGCCGGCGGCCAGCGACGCGATGAGCAGCGTGCCGGCCTTGCCCTTGCGGTCGGCCCACACGCCCGCGGCGTAGCGGAACACCATCTGGGAGCCGCCCATCACCGACAGCGCGGCGCCGGCGACGATCGCGCCGGCGACGACGTCGATCTCGCGGGCGGCCGGGGCGAGGAACGCGGAGATGCCGCCGAAGCCCATCGCCGTCGCGCCGATCGCCAGCGCCGGGACGGCGACCAGCTTCCACGTCGGAACGAGCGCCGCCGGGCCCGGTTCACGGGAGGGCAGCTCCTCGCCGGTGGTGTCGGTGGCCCCTGCGGCCTTCCTCTTGCGCCGCCCCGGCTTGGCCGCGGCCTTGAGCTTCGGGATCAGCAGCGCCATGGTCGACCCGACCAGCGAAATGACGCCGCCGAGGACGTAGACCCACTGGTAGGACCCCGTCCAATGGGCGATGGCCAGGCCCAGGGGCAGGCACGTCAACTGTGCGACGCCCACCGCGACGCCGAGCGCGCCGGAGGCCTTGCCCAGGAACTTCACCGGGACCAGCTCGGCGATGAGCGCCGACTCGGCGACGGTGAGAGCGCCGAAGCCCATGCCGCGGATCACGGCGATGCCCAGCACGAGGGCGGCGTCGGTGCCGAAGAGGTGGAGAAACGTCGGCAGGCCCAGCAGCAGGCCGGAGACGAACATCGTCGCCCGGTAGCCGTACTTGCGCAGCATCCGGGGCGTCTGCGTCTGCGTGAGCACCGTCGCCGCCATGAAGACGCCGGTGTACGCGCCGGCCAGGCCGGTGCCGCCGCCATCGTCGAGGATGGCCTGCGGGATCACCGGCAACAGCAGCGACCAGCCGCCGAATGCCGCCAGCACCGCGACCAGGGTGGGGATGAGCCCGGGCGCCTTCCACATGGAGTCCACCCGTTCGGTCAATTCAGCTCATCTCCCCTTCGTCGGCGTCAGATGCTCCGACGCGTCAATTCGTCTGCTTCTTCAGTGCTTTTGCCCCATCACCGGGCCCGTCACAGCGCCGGGCCGATCAGCTCGTCTGGTCCAGCAACCAGACGATCGCGCCGGCCGTCGCCAGGACGGCGAGCAGGCCCAGCACGATCGTGCCGAACTTCGACCCGGCCTGGTACGCCGACCAGGCGCCGCCGACGAGCAGGCCGGCGACGATGAACAGGAAGATCGTCGGCATGTCGGCGGCGCTCACAGTGCGCCCTTCGTCGACGGGATGCCCTTGACGCGCGGGTCCGGCTCGCACGCCGCGCGCAGTGCGCGGGCGACGGCCTTGAACTCGGCCTCGGTGATGTGGTGCGGATCGCGACCGTACAGGCAGCGGACGTGAAGGGCAATCCGGGCGTTGAGCGCGAAGGACTCGAAGAAGTGCTCGTTGATCACCGTGGCGTAGTGGCCGCCGATGACGGCGGTGAGCATCTGGTCGGGCTCGCCGGTGACCACGAAGTACGGGCGGCCCGACACGTCGACGACCGCCTGGGCCAGCGTCTCGTCCATGGGGATGTACGCATCGCCGAAGCGGCGGATGCCGGACTTGTCGCCCAGCGCCTCCGCGAAGGCCTGGCCGAGCACGATGCCGGTGTCCTCGACCGTGTGGTGGGCATCGACGTCGGTGTCGCCGTTGGCGTGGAGCTTGATGTCGAAGCTGCCGTGGGCCGTCAGCGCGGTGAGCATGTGGTCGAAGAACGGCAGGCCGGTGTCGATGTCCGCCTGGCCGGTGCCGTCGAGGTCGACGGTGCACACGATCGACGACTCGCGCGTGGCGCGCTCGACGGTGCCGGTGCGGGCATTCTCGCGGTGGGTGGGATCGGTCATTGTCTACTTCTCCAGATCGGCCGAATTGTCGGCGGCAGTGTTGGCGGCGGGAGCGGTGTCGGCGGTGTCGTGGGCCACGCCGGCGGTGATGACGCCCTCGGCGGCCTCGAGCAGGGCGTCGTTTTCCGTGGGCAGGCCGATGGTCGCGCGCAGGCGCCCGGGCACCCCGACGTCGCGGATCAGTACGCCGCGCTCGAGGAAATCAGCCCATGCGATCGCGGCGTCGTCGAAAAGCCCGAAGAACACGAAATTGGCGTGCGAGTCGATGACGTCATAGCCCAACTCCTCGAGGCGGGCGACGACCCGATCGCGCTCGCCCGCGAGCTTGTCGACGGTCCCCAGCGTCTCCGCGGAGTGGCGCAGGGCCACCGTCGCCGCCGCCTGCGTCAGCGTGGACAGGTGGTACGGCAGGCGCACCAGCATGACGGCGTCGACGAACGCCGGATCCGCCACGAAGTAGCCCAGGCGGCCACCGGCGAAATCGAACGCCTTGCTCATGGTGCGGCTGACCACGATCTTCGCCGGGTACTCGGCGATGAGACCCACCGCGGAGGGCTCGTCGGTGAACTCGGCGTAGGCCTCGTCGACGATGACGATGCCCGGCGCCGCATCGAGGATGGCGCGCAGGTCGTCGATCGGCGTGAGATTGCCGGTGGGGTTGTTCGGCGAGGTGACGAAGATGACGTCCGGCTGCTGCGCCTCGATGGCGGCCAGCGCTGCGTCCATGTCGACGTCGAAGGTGGCCGGGTCGCGCGGGATGGCCAGGAACTCCGTCTGCGTGCCCGCCGACAGGATCGGGTGCATGGAGTAGCTGGGCGTGAAGCCCATGGCCGAGCGGCCCGGGCCACCGAAGGCCTGCAGCAGCTGCTGGAGGATCTCGTTGGAGCCGTTGGCCGCCCACAGGTTCTCCTCGCCGACCGCCACGCCGGTGCGGGCGGTGACGTAGTCGGCCAGCGCGCGGCGCAGCACCACGGCGTCGCGCTCCGGGTAGCGGTTGAGGTCCGAGGCGACCTTGCCGATCTCCCCCACCAGCTCGTCGATGAGCGCATCCGACGGCGGGAACGGGTTCTCGTTGGTGTTCAGCCGGACGTCGACGTCGAGCTGCGGCGCGCCGTAGGCCTCCTCGCCGCGCAGCTCATCGCGCAGCGGCAGATCGGCCAGGGTGATGCCGGTGTCCTTCATCAGTTCTCCTCCCGGATGGACAGGTCCTCGAAGCGGGCCCGGATGGCTTCGCCGTGGGCGGGCAGGCGCTCGGCGTCGGCCAACGCCACCACCGTATCCGCCACGCCCTTAAGCGCGGCCTCGTCGTACTCGACGACGTGGACGGACTTGAGGAACGTGTGCGTGGACAGCCCCGAGGAATGGCGGGCGGTGCCCGACGTCGGCAGCACGTGGTTGGAGCCGGCCGAGTAGTCGCCCAGCGGCACCGGCGAGTAATTGCCCACGAAGATCGCGCCGGCGTTGGTCACGCGATCGGCCAGCGCGGCGGCGTCGGCTGTGTGGACCTCCAGGTGCTCGGCGGCGTAGGCGTCGGCGACCTTGAGGCCGACCTCCATGTCGTCGACGAGCACGATGCCCGACTGCGGGCCCTCCAGCGCCTGCTTGACGCGGTCGGCGTTGAGGGTGACGCCGTAGCGGGCGGCGACCTCGCGGTCGACGGCCTCGGCCAGCTCGGTGGAATCGGTGATGAGCACCGACGCCGCCATGACGTCGTGCTCGGCCTGCGAGATCAGGTCGTAGGCCACGGCCACCGGGTCGGCGGTGGCGTCGGCGAGAATGGCGATCTCCGTGGGGCCGGCCTCGGAGTCGATGCCGACGACCGAGCGGCACAGGCGCTTGGCGGCGGTGACGAAGATGTTGCCCGGGCCGGTGACCATGTCCACCGGCTCCAGGCCCTCCGCCTCGTCGCCGTAGGACAGCAGCGCGACGGCCTGGCCGCCGCCGACCGCCCACACCTCGGTGACGCCGAGCAGCGCGCACGCCGCCAGGATCGTCGGGTGCGGCCACCCGCCGAAGTCCGCCTGCGGCGGCGAGGCGACGACCAGCGAATCGACGCCGGCGGCCAGCGCCGGGATGACGTTCATGAGCACGCTCGACGGGTAGACGGCGTTGCCGCCGGGCACGTACAGGCCCACGCGGCGCACCGGGATCCACTTCTCCCGGACCACGCCGCCGGGCACCACGTCGACGGAGACGTCCGCGGGCTTCTGGGCCTCGTGGAACGTGCGGATGCGCCCGATGGACTCCTCCAGCGCCGCCCGCACATCCGGGTCGAGCTGCTCGAGTGCGCCGGCGATGACGTCGGCCGGCACGACGAGGGAGTCGGGGCGCACCCGGTCGAACTTCTCCGAGTACCGCATCGCGGCCTCGGCGCCGTGGGCGGCGACGTCCTCGACGACGGGGCGCACCGTCGGCAGCATCGAATCGACGTCGGCCTCGCCGCGGGGCAGCGCCCGGCGCAGCTCGGCGGTGGAGGGGACGCGACCGCGCAGGTCAATGGTGGACAGCATCGGGGCGGACGCCACCTTTCGGAAAAGCTCGGGTGCATGCGCGGGGGCATGCTCGGGTGCCTGGTCTTCGGACGGCCTTCATCATAGTTCGCGCCCGCCCGCCTCCCGGGAGCGGGCCGAGGGGCCCCCGCGCCGTGACGTTTCCTCCCCCTAGTCTTTACCGTTCCGTTGCGAAATGGCCGCCCGATCCTGAACAATCGTCCGCATGTCCAGCACCGATAGCAGAGTCCTCGCAGACCTGGCGCGCCGATCGCTCTCCGCCGCGTGGGACGGCGATCCGCGTGCGGCCCGCCTGGTCGCCGCGGAGTTCGCCGCGTCGGGGCATGCGGGCCGCGCGGTGCCGCCGGTGGATCTCGACGAGGAGCTCCACGGCGCCTACCACGGGCTGCGCCGTGCGGTGGCGGAGTCCCTCGGCATGGAGGAGGCCTCCCATACCGCGGCGATGGCGTGGACGGGGTGGGCGATGACCGTGGAAAACGCCGCCCACGAGCTGCGCGCCCGCGCCCGCCTGGCCGTCGACGAGGCCCACCGCTGGCTGCGCTTCGTCGACGACGGGTCCTCGGGCGCCGACGTCTCCGACATCCCCCTGCTGGCCCAGATGGTGCGCGGGCTGCCGGGCCGCGAGGGCGAGCCGAGCCCCGCGACGCAGCCGGCCGACCCGATCCTCGTCGACGCGATGCTGCAGACCGAGGCCGCCGCCGCGATGGTGCGCCGCCCCGACATCGCCGAGCCGCTGGCCAATTGGCTGCGCGACCAGTCCGAGGCCCCGGGCGCGGAGAACCTCTCCGATGCCGTCACCCTCATCGACGCCCGCCGCCTCCACGCCATGGGCGATCTGCCGGCCGCCGCCCGGCTGTGCGCATCGGCCGCGTCGGACCCGGTCGGCGAGCCGGTCACCGCGGCGATCGAATTCCGCCGCGAGCTGGCCCTGTACTCCATCGAGGCGGGCCAGGACGAGACCGCCGCGCGCATGCTCGCCATGGTCGCCGACGATGCGAGGGCCGCCGGGCTCGGGCTCGACCACGTCGCCGCCGTGCGCCTTGCCGCCCCGGTCCTCGACCGCCTGGGCCGCGCCCGCGAGCGCCGGACCATGGCGAAGGAGGCGCTGGCCGCCGCGGCCGGCTACCCCGCCTCGCCCGCGATGGACGAGGTCACCGCCGCCGCGAAGTAGGCGGCGGGTGGGTCGGCGGTGGCCGTCGTCAAGCAGGCGGAGTCGAGCACGGCGCCCACCACCGACGTGCAGCCGCTTTGCGTTCCGCGCGCGCCGCGACCCACAATGGCCGAATGACCTGGTGGGATGAATCCGTTGACGCGTCGGCCCCGATTCCGGCCCGGCGGCCGGTCGCCGAACCGCCCGCCTTGCCGTCGGAATTGCCTGCGCTGGTGGAGTTTTCGCGCGCGTCGGCCCGCAGCCTGGATCACGTTTCCAGCTGGCGGGCGGTGACGGCGTATGCGCGCGATCATTGGCTTGACGACGCCGACGGGGTCCCCGAGGAGCTCATCGGCGAGTTTCACGCGCTGCGCCACGCCGCGGCCGACCAGCTGGAATTGTCCGACGAGGCGGAGGAAGCCCGCCGCGAGTGGCTCGACTGGGCGATCCGCACGGACCGGCCCGCCGCCGCGTTCCACGCCCGGTCCTTCGGGGCCTTCGCCGAGGCGGAGAAGTTCATCGACTCCCGCCCCGCCGGCGGGCGCCCGACCGACGCGCAGGTGCCGGAGCTGACCTCGCTGACCCGCGACATCCTCGACCTTCGGCCCAACGGCGCGGAGGCATACCAATACGCGCTGTCGGCGGCGGTGGCCGGGGCGTCGGCGTCGCTGGCCCGCCGCCCCGACCTCGCCGAAGCCCTGTCGCGGTGGTCGGCGGAGTACGCCCCGCCGCGCACCGGCGACGACGACCGACGCCTGCTGCAGGCGCAGGTCGCCCACGGCCGCGGCGATCTGGTGGCGTCGGCGACGATGTGCTCCGCGGTGGCCGAGTCGCCGGCATCCGAACCTGTGACCAGCACCATCGAGGCGCGCCAGATGCTGTCGCACCTCTCGCTGGAGGCCGAGGAGCCGGCCGAGGCCATGCGCCAGCTGGCGCCGGTCGTGGAGGTCGGGCTGGACTACGACCTGGTCGTGGGCACGCTGCGGTCGTGCCGGCTGCTCTCCGCCCTGCTCAACTCCGACGGCGAGTTCGCGCGGGCGGCGGAACTGGCGCAGGCCGCGCTCGACGCGGCAACGGGCATGCCGGTCAACGCCCTGGTCATGGACCTGCGGCTGATCCTCGCGCGCTCGCTGCTCGACTCCGGCGACGACGAGGCGGCCCTGTCCCATGCGGTGCCGGTGGCCCAGTGGTCGTCGCTGACCAGTGACGAGGAGCGCACCGACGCGGCGTTTTCCATCGCGGCCACCGCCGCGGGGCGCTCCGGCGATGCGGGCCGCGCGGCGGACCTGCTCATCGAGCACGCCGAGCACCTGCACCGGCTGGGCGATGGCGAGGGCGCGTCGCGCGCGCTGCGCCAGGCCGCCCGCAGCGCCGTCCACGCCGACCCCGAGCGCGCCGAGGACCTCATGGTCGACGCCCGCGACCTCATCTCCGACGGCTGGGCCATCGCCGACTGGCACGACGACCTCGCCTACGTCTACTGGGCGTCGTCGCGCGAGGACCTGGCGCTGGGCCACGTCGACACCGCCGCGGCGGGCTACCTCGAGGCCGGCGACGGCGAGGAGGCCGCCCGCGCGCTGCTCACCGGAGTGCGCTGTTGCCTCGACCGCGACGACGAGCCGGGGGCCCGCCGCTACGCCGGGCGCATCGACGAGCTGCTGCCCGGTGAGTCCTGGGCCGGCCACCCCGTCCGCGAGGCCCTGGCCGCGCTGCTGGGCTGAGCGGCTCCCTGAACTGCGCGGCCGTCCAATGGGTGGATCGCGGGGTTGGCAGAACATGCCCGGTAGGATCGACGCCCATGCGCTCCCCTTCCGAACTCCTCGACGCCGCCTCCGACCTCGCCGCCGACGGGTGCCTGTGGGCGGCCGCCGATTCGCTGATGGCCGGTTTCGCGGACCTCGGCGACGCCGCCGATGCCCCGGAGGTCGATTCGCTGGGGCGCCCGATCCGCGCGTCGTCGCCGAAGCTGATGGACCGCGCCGCCGATTACATGGATCTGCTCGACAGCATCGAGGCCGATGATCCCGATGCCATCGCCGCCGAGGTCGCCGCCGCAACTCCCCCTCGCCACATGCGCTGGGCCCAGTGGCATGCGCTGGGCGGCCAGGCCGAGATCCGCCGCGGGCACCCGGGCCGAGCCGTCGATCACCTCGAACTCGCGGCCGGGCTGTTCGGCTCCGACGGCATGGTCGCTCAGGAGATCCCGCTGCTGGCGCAGATCGCCATGTGCCAGCTCGAGTGCGACGATCTCCCCCGCGCCGAGGACGCCCTCAACCGCGCCCTGGCCGCCCGCGCCCGCAAGCCGGAGGACGCCGCCCGCTTCGGGCAGCTTCTCGACGACGTCTCCGCCGCCATCGGCGCCCGCCTCTAACGCGAGGCACTGGCCGGGGCTCTAACGGCTCCTCCCCCGGCTAGAAGTCCAGCCCCAGGTCGAGCACCCCGGACGAGTGCGTCAGCGCGCCGACTGCTAGGAAGTCGACGCCGCAGGAGGCGTACTCGCGCGCCACGTCGAGCGTCAGCCCGCCGGAGGATTCCAACTGCGTGGCCGGCGAGACCTGCGCGCGGCGCTGCACGGCGATCTGCGTCTGCCACACCTCGAAGTTGTCCAGCATGACCAGCTCGGGCTTCATCTCCAGCACCTGGTCCAGCTGCGTGAGGTCGTCGACCTCGATCTCGCACTTGAGCTCCGGGTAGGCGTGGCGCACGCGCTCGAGGGCGCGGACGACGCCACCGGCTGCGGCGACGTGGTTGTCCTTGATCAGGGCCTCATCACCCAGGCCATTGCGGTGGTTGACGCCGCCGCCGCAGGTCACGGCGTACTTCTGCAGGTTGCGCAGACCCGGGATGGTCTTGCGCGAGTCGCGGATGCGCGCGCCGGTGCCGTCGACGGCGTCGACCCAGCGGCGGGTGGCCGTGGCAATGCCCGACGCATGCGTGACGATGTTCAACAGCGTCCTCTCCGCCGTCAACAGCCCGCGCGTCGGCGCCTCGATCTCGGCGACGACGGTCCCCGGGGCCACGCGCCCACCGTCGGCAACGCGAATGTCCACCTCGAATTCGTCGGCGATGACCTCCTCGAGCGTCCACCGGATCGCGTCGCCGGCGGCGATGACGCCATCGACGCGCGAGGTCACCGTCGCCCGCGACCGCTGCGCCGCACCGACGGTGGCCAGCGACGTCACGTCGGGCCCGTAGCGCAGGTCCTCCTGCAGGGCGGTGCGGATGAGACCGCGGGTGATCTGTTCGTCCAGCATGGTCGTGGGCTCCTCGGGGTCGGTCGGTGTCGGTCGGTGCAGGTCGGGGTCAGTCGGTGTCGGGTGCGGGGTGCTGCGGGGGTTGCTTTACGACGTCGCCGTCGTCATTCGTCCAGCCTCGTATGGCAGCCCAGCGTGGTGGTCCGGGCGGCCGCGGCGGCGACGATGGCGCGTGCGACGGCGACTTCGGCGGAGTCGGGCAGCGCCGACAGTGCGTGGGCGGCCCGCGCGAGGGATTCGGCGGTGCGGCCCACCCCGGCGCCGTCGGTCATGGCCCGCTGCAGGCGATCGAGGTCGCGGGGCCACGGGCGCGGGCGGATGCGCCGGCGCCGGACGTCGGACGGGCCATCGCCGCCGAGCTCCCCGGAATCGATGGCCGCCCGCACCGATTCCGCGGCGGCGCGGCCGACGACGAGGCCCTCCAACAGGGAATTCGACGCCAGGCGATTGGCGCCGTGGAGACCGGTGCGGGCGCACTCCCCGGCGGCGTAGAGCCCGGGCACCCGGGTGCGGCCGGCCACGTCGGTGGCGATGCCGCCGCAGGAATAGTGCACGGCCGGCGCCACCGGCAACAGGTCCTTCGCCGGATCCAATCCCGCGGTGGCGACGCCCGCGGTGACCGTCGGAAAGCGATCCCTCACGCCGGGGATGTGCCGGGCATCGAGATAGACGCACTCCTCGCCGAGCTCGCGCAGGCGCGTGGCCACGGCGCGCGAGACGATGTCGCGCGGGGCCAGGTCACCGCGCGGGTCGACGCCGGCGGTGACGGATTCGTCGCGGGAATCGACCAGTCGCGCGCCCTCGCCGCGCACCGCCTCCGAGATGAGGGGGCGGCGGCCGCGGCGCTCGCGGTCAAACAGGACGGTCGGGTGGAACTGGATGAACTCCATGTCGGCCAGCTCCGCACCCGCGTCGAGCGCCAGGCACTGGCCCTGGCCGAGCATGCCCTCGGGCGCGGTGGTCGCGCGGTACAGGTGGCCCACGCCGCCGGTGGCGATGAGCGTCGCCGACGCCAGCACCGCCCCCAGGCCGCGGGGATCGCGGATCAGGGCGCCATGGGCGCGGCCGTCATCGACGATGATCTCCTCGGCCACCGCGTTCTGCAGCACGCGCACGCCCGCCGCCGACGCCTCCAGGGCTCGCTGGATCTCCGCACCGGTCGCATCGCCGCCGGCGTGGATGATGCGGCGATTGCCGTGGCCGCCCTCGCGGGTGCGCGAATACTCGCCGGCATCGGCGGGGTGGGTTTTGGCGTCGAAGCGGGCACCCAGCGAAATCAGCCACTCCGTGGCCTCCGCGCCGGCGCCGATGATGGCGCGCACGGCGTCCTCGTCGCAGTGCCCGGCACCGGCGTCGAGGGTGTCGGCGACGTGGGCCTCGACGGAATCCGGGCCATCTGGGCCATCGGATCCCCCCGGGCCCTCCGGCCCCTGGGGTGCATCGGACAGGCCGATGACGGCCAGGCCGCCCTGCGCCAGGTTCGTCGCCGCGGTCTCGAACCGAAGATGGCTGCGGGCGCCGGCCGACCAATGGCCCTTGTCCACCAGCAGCACGTCCAGGCCCAGCTCACGGCCGCGGCGCACCGCGGACAACCCCGCGACGCCACCGCCGATCACCAGCAGATCGCACTGCGCCGACCAATCGAAACCGGCGACCGGGCCACTGTGCCGGCCCACGCTGCGACCAGTCCCCCGGCCGGACCCCGCGGCCACGACCTACTCGCCGCCGCCCGGGTTGCCGATGGCGATCATGCGCTCGACGGAGGCACGCGCCTTCTCGGCGACGTCGGCGGGCACGGTGACCTCGTCGGCGCCCTCGGCGAGGCTGCGCAGCAGCGCCGCCGGGGTGATCATCTTCATGTAGACGCACGAGGCGCGATCGTTGATGGCCTCGAACTCCACGTCCGGCGCGGCCTTGCGCAGCTGGTGCAGCATGCCGACCTCGGTGGCGACGAGCACCTTACGGTCCTCGCGCTTCTCCGCCCGCTGCGCCTCGCGCTGCGCGGACGCCAGCATCTCGCCGGTCGACAGCATGTGCACGCGCTCCGGCTCGATCGTGCCCTCGCCGGCCAGGTAAATGGCCGAGTTCGCGCAGCCGCACTCCGGGTGGATGTACAGCTCCGCGTCGGGGTTCTCCTCCGCCCGGCGCGCCAGCTCATCGCCGTTGATGTTGGCGTGGACGTGGCACTCGCCGGCCCAGATGCGGATGTTGTCGCGGCCGGTCTCGCGCTTGACGTGCGCGCCGAGGAACTGGTCCGGGTTGAACAGGATCTCCTTGTCCTCCGGCAGCGAGCGGATGACGTCGACGGCGTTGGACGAGGTGCAGCACACGTCGGTCTCGCCCTTCACGTCGGCGGTGGTGTTGACGTAGCTGACCACCAGGGCACCCGGGTGCTCGGCCTTCCACTCGCGCAGCTCCTCGGCGGAGATGGAATCGGCCAGGGAGCAGCCGGCACGCTCGTCGGGGATGAGCACCGTCTTGTCGGGGCTGAGGATCTTCGCGGTCTCCGCCATGAAGTGGACGCCGCAGAACACGATGACCTCCGCCTCGGTCTCGGCGGCCACGCGCGACAGGCCCAGGGAGTCGCCGACGTAATCGGCGATGTCCTGGATCTCGGGCAGCTGGTAGTTGTGCGCCAGGATGACCGCGTTGCGTTCCTTGGCCAGGCGGCGGACCTCGTCCGCCCATTCCTGCGTGGCCTCGACGCCGGCGTAGCCGCCCTCGCCGTCGACGATGGACGCCGCCAATGCGGACTCGAGGGGCTGGAGGTTCGCGCTGTCCTGCGCGGGCGCATGGGTGGTCACATCGGCTCCTTGGCTGGGGAGGATCTTCTTGCCGCCGATATTAGCCCGTGGGCCGGACCGCCCCCGCATCGCCGTTCGGTCCGGGCTCCGCACCCAACCCGGTGTCCGACCCCGCGCCAGACTCGGTGCCGGGCTCGTCGCCCGGCTCGGCTCCCGGCGCGAGGAAGAGAAGGCACCAATACGCCAGCATCGCCGCGAACGGCGCAACCAGCAGCGCCACGGGCACGTCGAACGCGGGCAGAACGTCGATCGCCGTTCCCGGCTCCACCGCGTCGAGGTCGGGCTGGCGCACCCCGGCGATCATGTTGCCCACGACCAGCTGCACGCCGGCCATGGCCAGCGCGGCCACTCCCGCCCACGCTTCCATGGCGATGCCCCGCGCCACCGGGTACCGCTTGTGCGCGAAGGACCCCAGCGCCAGGCCGAGCACCAGCGCGATGCCCGTGAACCACAGCAGCGCGGAGAACGTGGCGTCGAGGCCTTCCCGCCCCACGGCCAGGCGCCCGCCTTCGAGGAACGTGACCTGCTGCGCCGGGCGGACCATGGCCCACGTGATGCCGCCGAGGACGCCGCCGGCCAGTGCGGTGAGCAGCACCGCCGACGCGTCGCCGACGAAGCGGGGCGGGCGGCGGGTGTGCGGCACGGCCATCGCGGGGGTTGTCGGATCCATGGGGGCGAATCTACCCCGCCGCCCGGATCGGCCCGGCGACGGCGCACGGCACCCATTCTCGAACACTGTTCAAGCTCTCGGATATCGTGGGCCCATGACCGACGACAACACCGCCCGCTCGCACCTCGCGGACCTGGCGGACCTGACCCGGGCGCGCACCGCCGCCGGGCTGCACCGGGTGCTCGCGCCACGGCCGCCCGGGCCGCCGGCGCTGCTCGATCTGGCCTCCAACGACTATCTGGGTCTGCACGACCACCCGGCCGTCATCGCCGCCGCCACCGCGGCCCTGCGCGATTACGGCCTCGGCTCGACGGGGTCGCGCCTGGTCACCGGCGCCACCGAGATCCACGACGAACTCGAGTCCGCGTTGGCCGCGTTCATGGGCTTCGGCTGCGCGCTCACGGCATCGTCGGGATACATGGCCAACCTCGCCGCGGTGACGGCCCTGGCCGGGCGCGGCGACCTCATCGTCTCCGACGGCGGGTCGCACGCCTCGCTCATCGACGCCTGCAGGCTCTCCCGCGCCCGCGTCGTGGTCACCCCGCTCGGCGACGTCGACGCGATCGCCCGGGTGCTGGCGACCCGCTCCGAAAAGAATGCGCTGGTGATCTCCGACGCGGTGTACTCCACCTCCGGCGCCGTCGCCGACGTGCGCACCCTCTACGCCACGGCCCGTGCCCATCGCGCCGCGCTGCTCGTCGACGAGGCCCACGGCCTGGGCGTCGTCGGTCCCGGCGGGCGGGGCGCAGTGGCTGCCGCGGGCTTGTCCGGCGCCCCGGATCTGGTGGCCACGGTGACCCTGTCGAAGTCCCTCGGCGCCCAGGGCGGCACGATCCTCGGCCCTCCCGAGCTGCGCGCGCATCTCATCGACACCGCCCGCCCCATCATTTTCGACACCGCCTTGGCCCCGCCTGCCGCGGCGGGCGCGCTCGCGGCATTGCGATTGCTTGACGACGACCCCTCGCTCCCCCATTCCGTCCTCTCCCACGCGGCGGCCATCGCGGACGCATGGGGCGTGGACGCACCGGGGTCGGCCGTCGTGCCGGTCATCCTCGGGGAACCCGACCGGGCGGTCGCCGCCCGCGACAATCTCCGGGCGCGCGGCGTTCTGGTCGGGGTGTTCCGCCCGCCGAGCGTCCCGCCGGGCGGCTCGCGGCTGCGCATCACGGCGCGGGCGAACCTCACGCCGGAGCAGCTGCACATGGCCGCTCCCCGCCACGGCGACGTCCCTGGCCACTGCTCCGAATAGCCGGCACCGGCCCCAGATAGAAGGAGGCGCCGCCGACACCTTGATCGGTGTCGGCGGCGCCATTGAACTGCCGCGGATCAGTGCTCGTCGTAATGGTCACCATGGACGGCATGGCGGTGGCCATCGTGGAGGTAGTCGACGTGGTCGCCGTGCGGGATGGCCACGTGGCCGCAGCCTTCACCGTGGACATGGTCGCCGTGATCCTCGGCGACGACGTGCTCGGCGGGGTCGCACTCGACCCACTCGCCGTCGACCTTGCGGTGGACGTGACCGTCGTGGGCGTAATCGACGTGGTCGCCGTGCGCGAAGGACACGTGGCCGCAGCCCTCGCCGTGTTCGTGGTCGTGATTGTCGTGGACGTGCTTCTCGGTGCTCATGATCCGCCTTCCGGATGCCGTCCCCGGGTCCCGGCGACCCGGGGGCACGCCCCGGATATCCGATTCGAATATCCGGACTATGCCATGCCCAGGGTACGCCTATTTCCGGCATGAACTCGGCCGAGCAGCCGCGCGCTGACGAGACACGGCCTCCGCGGCCGCCACGCCAGGCGCGACCGTCACGCCAGCTGCATCAGTTGCGCTGGATGTACGCGACGTGGGTCTCGGTGAACTCCAGCAGACCGTGCTTGCCGTCGGCGCCGCCGATGCCCGATTCGCGGCGGCCGGCGTGGAAGCCCTGCATCGCCTCGAAGTGCTCGCGGTTGACGAAGGTCTCGCCGTACTGCAGCCCCTCGACCGCCTTGAGCGCCTGGTTGAGGTCGTCGGTGAACACCGAGCTGGTCAGGCCGAAGCGCGACGCGTTGGCGATCTCCAGTGCCTCGTCGAGGTCCTTGACCCGCACCACGGGCAGCACCGGGCCGAAGATCTCCTCCTTCGCGATCTCCATGTCCGCGGTGACGCCGTCGAGGATCGTCGGCTCGTAGAACCAGCCGTCGCCCTTGCCCTCGGCGCGCTTGCCGCCGCTGACCACCGTGGCACCGGCGTCGCAGGCCCGCGACACCATGTCGGCGACGTCGTCGAGCGCGGATTCGCTGATCAGCGGGCCCATGTCGAGCTCCTCGACCTGCGAGGTATCGCCGAACTTGGTGCCGTCGAAAAGCTCCTTGAGCTTGGCCACCAGCTCGTCGTGGACGGAATCCTCGACCAGCACGACCTCGGCGCAGTTGCACACCTGGCCGGTGTTGATCACGCGGGAATCCCAGATGGCCTTCGCCGCGAGATCGAGGTCGGCCGAGGCCAGGACGATCGCCGGAGCCTTGCCGCCGAGCTCCAGGTTGACGCGCGTCAGGGTCGGCGCGGCCTTCTCCATGATCCGCTTGCCGACGCCCACGGAGCCGGTCATCGAGATCATGCCCACGTCCGGGTTGGTGCTCAACTCTTCGCCGACCACGCGGCCGCGGCCGCTGACCAGGTTGAACACGCCGGCCGGCACGCCCGCCTCATCGACGAGCTTGGCGAACTCAAGGGCGTTGACCGGAGTCTCCGACGACGGGTTGATGACGATCGTGTTGCCCGTCAGCAGCGCCGGCGCCATCTTGCGGGCGATGAGGAAGAACGGGAAGTTCCACGGCAGAATGCCGCCGACGACGCCGATGGGGCGGCGGGTGAGCAGGATCATCTCGCCGGCACGGTCCGAGGGGATGACCTCGCCCTCGATGCGGCGGGCCCACTCGGCCATGTAATCGAGGTAGTCGGCGGTGAAGTTGGCCTCGACCGTCGCCAAGCCGCGCGTCTTGCCCTGCTCGACGACGAGCATGTCCGCGAAGTCCTCGGCGCGCTCGCGCAACAGCGAGGCGATCTTGCGCAGGTACCCGGCGCGCTCGATGTTGGTCAGCGCGGCCCACTCCGGCTGGGCGGCCTTCGCCGCGGCGATCGCGGCGGCGGTCTCCTCCTCCGAGGCCGCGGGGACTTCGGCGATCACCGCGCCCGTGGAGGGGTTGAGCACCTCCATGGAGTCGGCGGAGTCGACGAACTTTCCATCGACGTAGTTGCGGTGTGGTCCGGGGAAGGTGGTCGGTGCGGACATGCTGTCTCCTCGCGTAGGTAGCGGCGAGAGCCCCCGCCGCTGCGGACGATGTGAGCGCTATCCTACGCGCGGATCAGCAGGAATTCACCGACGATCGAGCATCGCGGAGTCCAGCTCGCCGTGCCGCGAGCACCGCGCCGACCATCCGTCGGGCCGGACCTGGACCACCATCCGGCGGCCGCACAGCCGGCAATATCGGGGCGCCTCCAGCCCGGCGCGGGCAGAGTAGCTGAGCGGGCGCCGCTCCCCCTCCGCCAGGTGGGCGCCGGTGAACGGGTCATACTCCGGCGGGTCGCCCAGCAGCGTCGCGCGGAGCAGTTCCTTCGAGTCCGGGTTCGCGCCCCGGCGCGCGGCGGTGGCGGCCATGGCTACACCGTCGCGTTGAGGGCCTTGATGGGCAGGCGGATCTTGCCCAGCATGTCCAGGTCCTGCTCGGCCGGGCGGCCCAGGGTGGTCAGGTAGTTGCCCACGATGACGGCGTTGATGCCGCCGAGCAGGCCCTGCTCCGCGCCGAGGTCGCCGAGGGTAAGCTCGCGGCCGCCGGCGAAGCGCAGGATGGTCTTGGGCAGCGCCAGACGGAAGGCGCCGATGGCGCGCAGCGCGTCCTTGGCGGGCAGCGGCTCGCGGCCCTCGAACGGCGTGCCGGGGCGCGGGTCGAGGAAGTTCATTGGCACCTCGGTCGGGTTGAGGGACGCCAGGTCCTGGGCGAACTCGGCGCGCTGCTCCAGGGTCTCGCCCATGCCGAGGATGCCGCCGCAGCAGACCTCCATGCCGGCCTCGGCGACCATGCGCAGGGTCTCGGCGCGGTCCTCCCAGGAGTGGGTGGTCACGACGTTCGGGAAGTGCGAGCGCGCGGTTTCCAGGTTGTGGTTGTAGCGGTGCACGCCGGCCTTGGCCAGGCGGTCGACCTGGTCCTGGGTCAAGATGCCCACCGACGCCGCGACGTTGATGTCGACTTCCTCCTGGATGACCTGCACGGCCTTTTCCAGCTGCGACAGCAGGTTCTCGTCCGGTCCCTTGACCGCGGCGACGATGCAGAACTCGGTGGCACCGGTCTTCTGCGTCTGCTTGGCGGCGTCGACCAGCGCCGGGATGTCCAGCCAGGCGTTGCGCACGGGCGACTGGAACAGCCCCGACTGCGAGCAGAAGTGGCAGTCCTCGGGGCAGCCGCCGGTCTTCAGCGAGATGATGCCCTCGACCTCGACCTCTTCGCCGCACCACTTCAGGCGCACCTCGTGGGCGAGTGCGAGCAGTTCGTCGATCTTGTCGTCGTCAAGCTGGAGCACGGCGAGGGTTTCCGCGTGGTCGAGCCCCTCCCCCCGTTCGAGCACCTTCTCGCGTGCGATCTCGAGGACGTCGGCGGGCGACACGGCGGTCATGGGTTCTCCTGGCTGTAGGCGGGGCGCGGCCGACGGCGGCGAAAGGGCGGCGTCCGGCGGTCGCGAACATCGACTTGAACGATGTTCGGCAACGAATGTACCCCGCGCCCCGAACACCGTTCAAGACGGCTCGCCGGGCCGCCCACCCCCCTGTTTCCGATAACGTGGATCCCGTGCAGCTCACCAAGGACATCATCATGGACGCGGCGATGGGCATCCTCGATGAATACGGTCTCCAGGACCTGACCATCCGCCGCCTGGCCCGCCACCTCGACGCGGCGGCCGGCGCGATGTACTGGCATTTCCCCTCGAAGCAGGCGCTGCTCGGCGCCGTCGCCGACCGCCTGCTCGCGCCGTTGTCCGAGCTCGAGCCCACCGGCGACTGGCGCGCGGACGCGACGGCCTTCGCCGGGTCGCTGCACGCGTGCCTGACCTCGCACCGCGATGGCGCCGAGGTCGTGTCCGCGGGCCTGGCCACCGATACGGTCACGGTCCGGCCCGCGTCGATCCTCGCGCCTTTGCTTGACGACGCCCCCGTCGGCGGCGAATTGGCCTCCGACGCGGCGGCGACGCTCGTCTATTTCATTCTGGGCGCCACCGTCGACGAGCAGACGGCGGAGCAATTGGCGAAGGTGGCGGAAGCCGGCTCCGGTTCCGGTTCCGGCGCAGGCTCAGACTCGGGCTCGGGCTCCGACGACAAATCGGAGAGCGACGGCGCGACGACGAACGCCGCCCGCGAGGGCAAAGCCTCTCACGAGCGGCGCATCCGCCACGGCGTCGAGCTCATCGTCGCGGGCATTGCAGCGGGCGGAGCGGCGGGCGGCGAGACGGGCGGAGCCTGAGCAGCGACCCCTCACCCCGCATCGCACGCGGCGTCCACCGCATTCACCGCGTTCGCAACACCCGCACGACGGTGGTGCGGATCTACAGGGCGCACACCGGGGTCGCGGCGCTCCGGCCCTCGGCCTGCGGGCTGGTGATGAAGGTGCACGGCTGGTAACCGCGCTCCTCGATCACCTCGGCCACCATGGCCCAGTCCGCGTCCGACAGCGCCGGGGTGCGGCTGAGCACGAAACCGGAACGGCGGGCGGGGTCGCCGACGATCGCCAGCGAGTAGTCGTCGGCGAGATAGGTGACGCGGTAGTTGGTCGGCCCATCCGGGTTCTGGCCGGGGATGTCGTTGAACGCCACGCGCAGAGACGCGTTGGTCTCCGGATCGGTGACGCGGGCCTGGCCCTCGACCACGGAGGTGCCGCCGAAGACGTCGCCGCACGAGTTGCGCACCGACAGCGTCGAGTCGTCGACGACGGCGTACTCGGCGGTGGTGTCGTTGATGCACTGGAGGTTGAACACCTGCGGGATCGCGGCGACCTGGTACCACTTTCCGGCGTAGCGCTCGGGGTCGACCGAATCGACCTGGGTGAGCTCCGGGCCGAAGGAGCTGCCGGCGGAGATGGACTCGCCGATGGAGGAGATGGAGCCGCTGGCGCCGATGACGGCGTCGGCGACCGGGCCGAGCTGCTCGGAGGACCCCTGGGCGGAGGCGGTCTGCGCGCCGAGCGCGCCGGTCGTCGCCACCGTGGCGATCAGCAGTGCCGCAGTGCGGCGCGTGAAGGTATGCGAGATGGTCATGATGGCCCCTTTCGGCCTTCGCGGCGCCGGGTTAACGCCTTTCAACGACAATTCCACAGGCATTTTCATTCGTCTACGCACATCACACCCGGCCCAACCCCGTGGAATCCGGCCCGCCCGGTATGGTTATCCGCATGACAAACGCGAACATCGACGGCGATTACCAGGTCTGGCCCGGAGACCCCTACCCCCTGGGATCCACGTACGACGGCGCCGGCACCAACTTCGCCCTGTTTTCCGATATCGCGGAAAAGGTCGAGCTGTGCCTGATCAGCGCGGAGGGCGAGGAGACCCGCATCCCGCTCGAAGAGGTCGACGCCCACATCTGGCACTGCTACCTGCCCGGCATCATGCCCGGCCAGCGCTACGCGTACCGCGTCCACGGTCCCTACGACCCCGCCAACGGCCACCGCTGCGACCCCAGCAAGCTGCTGGTCGACCCGTACGCCAAGGCGTTCGACGGCGACTTCGACGGCGACAAGTCCCTGTTCAGCTATGACCTGGACGACCCGACGAAGCGCAACACCGACGACAGCCTCGGCCACACCATGACCTCGGTCGTCATCAACCCCTTCTTCGACTGGGCCACCGACCGCCAGCCGAAGCACCCCTACTCCGAGACCGTCATCTACGAGGCCCACGTCAAGGGCATGACCATGACGCACCCGGACGTGCCGGAGTCCCTGCGCGGCACCTACGCCGGCCTGGCGCACCCGTCGATCATCAACTACCTCAAGGACCTCGGCGTCACCGCCATCGAGCTGATGCCGGTCCACCAGTTCCTGCAGGACGATCGCCTCCGCGACCTGGGCATGCGCAACTACTGGGGCTACAACACCTTCGGCTTCCTCGCCCCGCACCAGGACTACGCGGCGTCGTCGAAGCCGGGTGGCGCGGTGTCCGAGTTCAAGGGCATGGTCCGCGCGTTCCACGATGCCGACATCGAGGTCATCCTCGACGTGGTCTACAACCACACGGCCGAGGGCAACCACATGGGCCCGACCATCTGCTTCCGCGGCATCGACAACGCGGCGTACTACCGCCTCGTCGAGAACGACAAGCAGCACTACATGGACTACACGGGCACGGGCAACAGCCTCAACGTCCGCCACCCGCATTCGCTGCAGCTGATCATGGATTCGCTGCGCTACTGGGTCTCCGAGATGCACGTCGACGGTTTCCGCTTCGACCTCGCCTCCACCCTGGCCCGCGAGTTCCACGACGTCGACCGCCTGTCCGCGTTCTTCGACCTGGTCCAGCAGGATCCGATCGTCTCGCAGGTCAAGCTCATCGCCGAGCCGTGGGACGTCGGCGAGGGCGGCTACCAGGTGGGCAACTTCCCGCCGCAGTGGACCGAGTGGAACGGCAAGTACCGCGACACCATCCGCGATTACTGGCGCGGCGAGCCGTCGACGCTGGGCGAGTTCGCCTCGCGCATCACCGGCTCCTCCGACCTGTACGCCAACAACGACCGCCGCCCTACCGCGTCGATCAACTTCGTCACCGCCCACGACGGCTTCACCCTCAACGACCTGGTCAGCTACAACCACAAGCACAACATGGCCAACGGCGAGGACAACCGGGACGGCGAGAGCCACAACCGGTCGTGGAACTGCGGCGTGGAGGGCTACACGGACGACGAGACGATCCTGCGCCTGCGCGCGCAGCAGCGCCGCAACTTCCTGACCACCCTCCTGCTGTCGCTGGGCACCCCGATGATCAGCCACGGCGACGAGATGGGCCGCAGCCAGAAGGGCAACAACAACGTCTACTGCCAGGACAACCAGCTGTCCTGGATCGACTGGAACCAGGTGCGCACCAACTCGGAGCTGGTGGACTTCACCCGCTTCCTGCTCGAGCTGCGCGCCGAGCACCCGGTGTTCCGCCGCCGGCGCTTCCTCAAGGGCGGCCCGCTGGGCGCGGAGACCGACGACCGCGACATCGCCTGGCTGACCCACGAGGGCCGGGTCATGTCGCAGGACGACTGGGACTTCGACTTCGGCAAGTCCCTGATGGTGTGGCTCAACGGCAATGCCATCACCGAGCCCGACGCCCGCGGCCACCGCATCGAGGACGACAGCTTCATGCTGTGCTTCAACGCCCACCACGAGGACCTGACGTTCCAGATCCCGGGCTCCGAGTACGCCGCCCAGTGGGAGGTGCTCATCGACACCACGGAGCTGACGGGCCAGCCGACCCACGAGCGCCTTGTCGAGCCCGAGGGCGAACTGCGGGTGCCGGCCCGCTCGACGATCGTGCTCGTCGAAAAGCACTAGCCGGCCACCGGCTCCGGGGACCTGCCCCGGACACGCGAAAGCGGCGCATTCCCTCCGGGGGATGCGCCGCTCGTCATATGTGGGTCAGGCGGCCTGCTCGTGCCAGTAGTCGGCGCCGGTGCCGAAGTAGTCGCCCAGGCGGCGGGCGAGGTCCGAGGTCAGCTTGGTGCGGCCGGTGCGGAAGCGTTCGAGGGTGGAGCTGGGGACGTCGATGGCGACGGCGAGGCGGTAGATGCTCATGCCGCGGGGCTCGAGGAAGCGCTCGTCGAGGATGGTGCCGGGATGGGTGGAGACTGCGTTGGTCATGCGTGCTCTCCTTGTTGGATCTGTGCTGATGTTCAGGCTGATTTCTCAAGGTGGCGATGGCCGGATGGGTGCCCGGTCGTTCGCGACGGAGCTCAGATTAGACCCGGAACACCGTTCTTGCCGAACGGGCATTTGAAGGTCGGAAAATGTGTGAACCTTTCTTCGCCAAACCATAATGAGGCACGGATCACACCCCTGCAACACTGTTACCCCCGTCACTCCCCTGGGGGCGGGCGGCGCGGTCCGGCACGGCCGCTAGGCTCGTGGGCATGCAGGTTCTCGACTTCCGCCTCTCCGGCGCCATCGTCCGCGTCACCCCGGGCTCCCCGGCGAGCGTCGCGGTGCACCGCATCGCCAGGACGCGCAGCACGGACGGCTCGCCCGCCACGACCGAGCTTTCCGACGCCTCGTTCGCCCCGTCCCTCACTCCTCCCGGCAGCGTCTTGCCCGGCCGCATCGACTTCGGGGCGAATCTGCCCTCCGTGCGGGTCACGCCGTCGACCCTGCCGGCGGCGCAGGCGCTCATGGAGCTGCTGGAGTCGGGGCCGGACATCGAGGGCGCGGCAGCTCCCCCCGCCTCCGGATTCGGCGCCACGGTCCCCGGGGCGACCGTGCCCGGGCCCGGCGATTCTGAGGCGGTCGATTCTGGGGCCGCCGATTCTGAGGAGGCCGACTCCGCACCGCGCACCAAGCTTGGCGGGGACATCCCGGACCCGGACTTCTTCGCGTTCGACGTGGAGACCGCCAACGCCGACGAGGGCTCGGTGATCCAGTTCGGCATCGCCGCCGTGCGCGACGGGAAGGTCACCGAGACGCATTCGTGGCCGTGCCGCCCGCCGGCCGGCCTGGAGCAGTTCGACGAGGGCAACATCGCCATCCACGGCATCACGCCCTCCGATGTCGTCGACGCCCCCACCTTCGCCGAGCGCGCCGCGGAATTCGGCCGCCTCGTCGACGGCACCCCGGTCATCGCGCACAACGCCAAGTTCGACTTCACGGCCCTCAAGCGCGGCTGCGCGGCGGCGGGCATCGACGTCCCCGACGTCGCCTACGCCTGCACCTACGAGTGGGCGCGCCGGGTCGGGCTCCAGGTGGAGAACTACCGCCTGCCGACGCTCGCCCGCGAAGCCGCGTCATCCGACTTCTCCCACCACGACGCCGCCGATGACGCCGCCGCCTGCGCCGAGGTCGCCCTGTGGCTCATGCGCGAGCACCCCGGCGCCGAGCCCACGCTCAACCCCGTCCAGTACACGGCGAATCTGGGCATGGACATGGGCATGCTCTTCGGCACCCGGCTGGTGCCCATGCAGACCACCGGCCAGTCGCAGGTCGGATCGGGTGGCGGTGGGCGTCGTCAAGCAGGAAGCCGGGGACGCTCCGGCGGCGGCCAGCAGGACCGGCGCGCGAAGTGGGACGCGGTCAAGGCGCCGGAGGTCATCCCCGACCGCAACGACGACGCCGACCCGGACGGGCTGCTGTACGGCCAGCGGGTCACGCTCACCGGCGATTTCGCGCCCTACGACAAGGGCAGGTTGTGGGAGCTGATCGCGCACGCCGGCGCGGACATCAACAAGGGAGTGACCAAGAAGACCACCATCCTCGTCGCCGGGCCGTGGGACTCGATGACCTCGAAGGAAAAGAAGGCCCGGGAGTACAAGGAAAAGGGCCAGGAAATCGAGATCTGGGACGAGAAGCAGCTTTTCACCGTCCTGGGGCTCGAGGAGGAACCGCCGTTCTAAACGGCCCCGCCCGGAGCGGGCGCCCCCGGAATCACCCCCGCGAAAAATAAACGGAACCGTTCCGGGCTGCGGCGCGTCCATGTACGTGACATCGTCCCCCATGCAGGAGGTCCTCACGTGCAACGGCCCGTTCCCGAATTACGTCCCGCGACCTGGCTGACCACCGCACCCGCAGACGTCGACTGGCGCGACGCGGGCGGCGGGCTGGTCGGCGTCGTCTCCGAACCCGGATACGGCGTCGAATCGGCGGCGCGGGTGCTCATGGAACGGCACATCGCCCACGGGAAACTGCACCTCACCGCGCGGCCCGCCTCCGCCGTCACCGGCTCGGACGGCGCCGACCTGCGGCGCGGCATCCAGATCGGATCGCCCGCCACCCGACCGACCGGATGGCTCGCCGAAGTCAGCCCACTGCTGGAAATCGACGGCCATCTGCGCCGGCTGTTCCGCGACCGCCCCGTGTACTTCCCCGCCTCCGTCGACCACCTGCTGGCCTTGCCCGCCGGGGCCGACCTGGCACGGGCGTACCTGTGGGCCGCGCGCACCTGGCGCGCGGCGGCCGACCCGGTCTCGCCGCTGGCGCTGACGCTCGGCGACGACCGGCTGACGGTCCACGCGCCCGAGGAAGGCACCGCCGCCCATCCGGCCCACCGCACGGC
Source organism: Corynebacterium sp. NPDC060344 (assembly GCF_042725215.1). NCBI lineage: Bacteria > Bacillati > Actinomycetota > Actinomycetes > Mycobacteriales > Corynebacteriaceae > Corynebacterium > Corynebacterium sp. NPDC060344. The sequence continues at coordinate 118,571 of NZ_JBHXCS010000002.1, forward strand.
CGTCCTGCTGGCGGCCGGGCAAGGCAGGGCGGAATCCCACTACGATGGTGCGGGTGGCCGCACCATCCGGGCCCGCGTCCCCGCCCACTGACCCACCGGCCGGCGGAACAGGGGAATCGGGTTCACCCCAGGGTGCACCGACGAGCGCGGCCCGAACAGACGACTAAGAAAGGCGCGTGAACAGGTTCCATGAACCGACTGCCCATCACCTCCACCTACCGACTCCAGCTGCGAGGCCCCAAGGCGGATGAGGGAGGCCGGGCGTTCACGTTCGCCGACGCCGCCGAGCAGGTCCCTTACCTCGCGGACCTGGGCATCTCGCACCTGTACCTGTCGCCCATCCTGGCGTCGGTGCCGGAATCCAACCACGGCTACGACGTCATCGACCCCACCACCGTCAACCCCGAGCTCGGCGGCATGGCCGGGCTGCAGAAGCTGGCGGAGGTCGCGCACGAGGCGGGGCTGGGCATCATCATCGACTTGGTGCCCAACCACCTGGGCGTGGAGGATCCGCAGCTCAACGAGTGGTGGTGGGACGTGCTGACCAACGGCCGCGACTCACAGTTCGAGCCCTACTTCGACGTCGACTGGCACGAGGACAACGGCGCCGGCGGCAAGATGGGCCTGCCCGTCCTGGGCTCGCCGGAGGACCTGGAGAAGCTGGAGATCGACCGCTCCGGCGACGAGCCGCTGCTGCGCTACTACGACAACGTCTATCCGGTGAAGCCCGGCACCGACGAGGGCACCCCGCAGGAGATCCATGACCACCAGGCCTACCGCCTGATGTACTGGCGCGACGGCGTCATCGGCTACCGCCGCTTCTTCTCCGTCAACGGGCTGGCCGGCATCCGCCAGGAAAACCCCGTCGTCTTCGAGCACACCCACCGCATCGTCCGCGAGCTCATCGCCGCAGACATCATCGACGGCGTGCGCATCGACCACCCAGACGGCCTGTCCGATCCCTTCGGCTATCTTTCGGAGCTGCGCCGCCTGCTCGGCGACGACAAGTGGCTGGTGATCGAGAAGATCCTCGGCCCCACCGAGCCGCTGGATCCGCGCCTGCAGGTCGACGGCACGACGGGCTACGACGCGCTGCGCGAGTTCGACAACGTCTTCATGAACCGCGAGTCCCGCGATGCCATGAGCATGCTGGCCCTGCAGGAGTCCGGCTCGACCTGGGACAAGTCGGCGGTCCATGCCACCGAGCGGGCGCTCAAGCGCGATGTCGCCGCCCAGGAGCTCGCCGCCGAGGTCCGCCGCCTGGCCCGCGCCCTGCGCCGCGACAATTGGTCGACCGGCGGCGACAACGTCACCGAAGAAGAGCTCATCGACACCATCTGCGAGCTCGTCGCCGCGATGCCGGTCTACCGCGCCGACTACGTGTCGCTGTCGCGCGTGACGTCGTCGGTGATCCAGCAGATGGTCGCCCGCTTCCCCTCCCGCGTCTTCGCGCTGGACCTCATTTCCGCGGGCCTCATCGCCCAGGGCGAGGCCGCGACGCGCTTCGCGCAGGTCTGTGGCGCGGTGATGGCCAAGGGCGTGGAGGACACGACCTTCTACCGCGCTTGCCGCCTGGTCAGCCTCAACGAGGTCGGCGGCGACCCGGGACGCTACGGCATGTCGGCGGCCGAGTACCACCTGCTGCAGTCCGAGCGCGCCCGCCTGTGGCCGCGCACCATGACGGGCCTGTCCACGCACGACACCAAGCGCGGCGAAGATGTCCGCGCGCGCATCATCCAGCTGTCCGACATCTACGGCGAGTGGGCGGAGAAGGTCCGCGATTGGTCCGCGGTGACTCCGGCGCCGGATGGTGCGACGGGCTACTTCCTGCTGCAGAACATCGTCGGCGTGTGGCCGGCCGATGGCGAGATCACCGAGGAGCTGCGCGACCGCCTCCACGCCTACGCGGAGAAGGCGATGCGCGAGGCGAGCGTCCACACCACGTGGACGGAGCAGGACGAGGACTTCGAGCTGCACGTCATGCGCTGGATCGATGCGCTTCTCGACGGCCCGCTGCGCGACCGTATCACCGAATTCGTGCAGACCATCGACCCCGCGGCACGCGTCACCAGCTGGGGCCGGAAACTGCTGCAGCTGACCTCCCCGGGCATACCGGACACCTACCAGGGCACCGAATTCCTCGAGGATTCCCTGGTCGACCCCGACAACCGCCGCTTCGTCGACTACGACGCCCGCGCCCGCGCCCTGGAGCAGGTGCGCCGGGGCGAGGTGGATGCGGCGGACGGGGACGTCGTCAAGCTCATGGTCACCCACCATGCGCTGACCCTGCGCACCGAGCGACCCGGGTCCTTCGTGGGCGGCACGTACCAGCCGGTGTTCGCGGAGGGCTCCGGCGAGCGGTACCTGGTGGGCAACGCGCGCGGGCCCGTCGGCGGCGACCAGGACGTGATCACGCTGGTGACGCGCCGGCTGATCGGCCTGGAGCGCGACGGCGGCTGGGGCGACACCACCATCACGCTGCCGGAGGGCATCTGGACCGACCGCTTCACCGGCAACGCGTGGTCGGGGACGGTGACGGTGGCGGCGGTGTTCGGCACGTACCCCGTGGCCCTGCTCGTGGCGGATCCGGAGGAGTAGGCCGCGGTCATGCCGAAGTCGAAGTCGAAGGGAAACGCCCGCCTGCGCGAGCTGCACGGGCGATACGACGAGTGGACCGCCGCGCATCCGCGGGCGAAGGACGACTTCGCGGGCGCGATCGGGGAATTGCTTTCCGACGCCGGCCTGGCCTTCGACAGCGTCACCGCCCGGGTGAAGACGTGGCGATCGCTGCGGATCAAGGCCATGCGGCGCGCCGACGGCGGGGAGTTTTCCTACCCCGATCCGTGGCATGACGTCCACGACATCGTCGGCGTGCGCGTGACCACGTACCACTCCAACGAGATCCCGGACGTGCTGGCGGTGCTGGGGGATTCGCTGGAGGTGCTGAGGACCATCGACAAGACCGCGGAGACGCGGATTTCCGGGCAGTTCGGCTACGGCTCGCATCACCTGGTGTGCCGTGTCGGCGAGGGCGCTCCCCCGGGCCTGGCGCCGTATCGCGGGCAGCAGTTCGAGGTGCAGGTGCGCACCGTGCTGCAGCACGCATGGGCGGAGTTCGAGCACGACATCCGGTACAAGTCGCCCGATGGCGTCATCGATCCGCGGATCGACCGGGCCTTCGCGCTGGCGGCGGGGTTGATCGAGTTGGCGGACCAGCAGTTCGACCAGGTCGCGGCAATCCTCGACGAAGAGCGCGACGACGCCGCCGGCGGTGGCGGAGCGGCCGGCGAGGATTCGGACGACGAGGCCGCCGCCAATGCGGTCGAGCTTGGCGCCGAAACGCTGCCCGGCCTGCTGACGCTGCTGCTGCCGACGGTGCCGCGGTCGAAGTCGGAGCATTACGCCTGGTTGGAGGAGCTTCTCGATGCCAACGGCGTGTCCACCGTCGGCGACCTGCGCGAGTTGGTGGCGCCCGAGCGCGTCGCCGCCGTGGAAGAGGCGCTGAAGTACCGGTTCCAGCCGGGCCACGTGCGCATCATCGACGACCTGCTGCTCGCGGCGTTCGGCGCCGAGCACGTCGCCCGCACCGGCAAGTCCGGCGCGCACCCGGCGCAGCGGCCAGCCAGGCTGCGGTCGCGCCTGGGCCAGATGCGCAAGGCCGGCGTGGTGGGTTAGCGGGGGTCGGTCGGCGGCGCGGTGATGGGCGAAGCGGTCGGGTGGCGAAAGAACGATGGAGCGACGGGCGTTCACGACGGCTCCCCGTTCGCGTTCCTCGGGCTCGTCATGGCCGCGTCCGCGCCGGCATACGCGCTGAATTCGTGCCCGATGCTGCGACATCGCATGCCGCTCGGGCTTCCGCCGAGTTCCGTCATGATCGTCGTGCCGGCGGCGACCGCCGCATTTCTCGTCCATCGCGAGTCCGGAAGGGAGGGGCTCCGGGACCTGGTGCGCACCCTGTTCCGGTTCCCGCCCGCGACGGCGGCGGTGACCGTCGTGCCCGCGGTCCACGTTCTCCCGCTCGCGGTGGATGATGGGCGGAATGCGGAGTCGGTGGTCGTCGTGAAGCAAGGACCGCGACCCGGCGCCGCGCACGTGGCGCGGAGGGCGGCGACGGTGTTCCCCGTGTATTGGGCCGGCGCGATTCCCGAGGAACTGGGCTGGACCGCGTACGCCACCGCTCCCCTGCAGCGCAGGTTCGGGGTCGCCGGGGCGGGGGCGATCATCGGCGCGGTCTGGGCCGCGTGGCACGTCATCCCGTACCGGTCGATGGGGAAATCCGGCGCGTGGATCGCCCTGCAAAGCACCGCAACGGTGGCGACCCGCGTGATCATGGGCCACGTCTTCGCCGCCACAAGAGGTGCGCTCGGCCCGGCGGTGTTGCTGCACGCGGCGTCGAACACGATGGTCGACGCTCTGCCGGGAGCGACGAGCACCCGGCGCACCGCCATCGTCGCGGGCCTCACGACGGCCGTCGCGGCGGTGCTGTCGTTCAGGGGGCGGCATCGGGTCAGCCTGCGCCGGTGACCCTGCGATTGTGGGCCAGTGCCTCGCCCACCCAGAAGGCCAGATCCTCGTCCTCGGCGATGGCGTGGGCGGACACGCGGACCCACCCGGACCCCATTTCCCGCTCGCCCATGATCGATGGCTCCGCACCGTCGCGTTTCACCAGTTCCGGGCCCCGGGAGTCGTCGACTCGGATCAACAGATCGCCGGTCTTCCCGGCGTTGACGGCCATGGCGTCGCGAAGCATGAACGCGATGCCGCCGAACATGCGGACTTCACGCACTTCGCCCTCTCGGTCGAGGAGAGAGCGAATGCGGTCGACGAGCGTGGATTGTTCCGGCGTCATGGCACCAGTATCCGGACGTCCCCATGACCGTGCACGGAGTTCGTCCACGGAGTTCGGGCCCGACCCCGCCCCCACGAGATCGCGATCCACGCCTCCGATCGTGATCTCGTCGAACGTGCGGCGGCGACCTGGTCCGGCGTGCGGCGGCGCAGTCAGTCGCGGCCGCGGAGCTTGTCGATCTGCCGGCGCTCGCGCTTCGTCGGGCGGCCAGCGCCCCGGTCGCGCACGGGCAGCGCAGCGAACATCTCGCGCGGCGGTGGGGCCGGCGTCTTGTCCACGTAACAGGTGCGGGCCACGGGAGCGCCGACGCGCTTGGCGATCGTGCGCGTGACCTCGACGATCGTCTCGCGGTGGTTGGCCCACACGCGGATCTCGTCGCCCGGCACGACCTGCTGGGCGGGTTTGACCGCGGTGCCGTTGATCTTCACGTGCCCGCCGCGGCAGGCGTCGGCGGCCTGCGATCGGGTCTTGAGCAGCCGCACCGCCCACAGCCACGCGTCGACGCGCACGGGCTTGGAGTCGTCGGCGTGGTTCATGGCGGGTCCTGGCGTTGGCGTGCTGCGGGCGGGTTCTTACTGGTTGTCGCGGTGGTTGACGATCTTCTGGACCTTCTGCCAGTTGATGAACCCGCCGACGACGCCGATGACCGTGAGGATGATGAACAGGGACAGCGACGACGCGAGCACGCCGAGGGCCACGCCGGCGACGACGCCGCCACCGGTCCATACGACGGCGTTGCGGCTGTACCGGCGCACCGCGTCCTTGCGCTGCTGGATCGGGTTGGAGTGGTACGGCTGAATGCTGCTCATGGGGGACATCTTAGGCTGAACGCGGTCCCGCGCCGAACCGCCGCCCGAACCGTTCCCGGTTCACTCCCCGGTGTAGATGCCGGGGCGCTTGTCCATGAATGCGTCGAGCGCTTCGCGATGGTCGCGGGAGTGGTGCGCCAGCGCCTGCATCGCCGACGACAGCTCGAGGACGCCCGCAAGCGACTGATGCTGGGACTCGCGCAGCAGCTTCTTGGCCATCCGCACGGCGTTGGGCGGATTCTTGGCGACGCGGCCGGCCAGGGCCCGGGCGGCGTCGAGAAGCTCATCCGGCTCGACGACCTCGTTGACCATCCCCCACTCCAGCGCCTTCTCGGCGGTGACGCGGTCGCCGGTCAGCGCCATTTCGGCGGCGCGCGCAGGCCCGAGGGTCTTGGTCAGCAGCCACGCCCCGCCGTCGCCGGGGATGATGCCGAGGCCGACGAAACTCTCGGAAAACCACGCCTTCGTCGACGCCACGCGCATGTCGCACATGAGGGTGACGTCGCAGCCGGCGCCAACCGCCGGCCCGTTGACCGCGGCGATGACGGGCACCTCGCAGTTGTACAGCGACAACGGGATGCGCTGGATCCCCGACCGGTAGGACTGGCGGATCTGGTGCGGGGCGCCGCCGAACATCCCGGCGCGGTCGACCATGTCCTTGACGTTGCCGCCAGCCGAGAACGCCGACCCCGCGCCGGTGAGGACGATCGCGCGGACGTCGAGGTCGGCATTGACCCGGTCGACGTTGGCGACGATCGCGTCGATGACGTCGGGCGACGAAATCGGGTTGCGGATCTCCGGCAGGTTGATCGTCCACGTCTCCACGTGCCCATCGCGGTCGACGAGCAGCACGTCCTGGGTCATTGTTCCTCCACGTCTCTCCACCTCCGGGGCCTGCACCCCGTTCGTGACCCAGGTTACAGACGATTCACACCGCCACCTCAGTCCACGTCTCCCCCGCCTCGTCCGACGCCAGCGCTCCATGCGTCAGTGCCTGCAGCACGCCGTCGAGGCGGTCGGCACCCCCGGGCTCGACTTCCACCAGATGCGTGACGACGGCCCCCCATTCGGTCTCCGAAATCTCGAACCCCCGTGCGCGCAGTTCGGCCTCGATGCGGCCGGCGTCGGCGGCATCGGCGGACACGGACCGGATCTCGCGGCGCACCCGCTTCGCGCGCGGAACGTCGGCGAGGCACTCGTTGACCGCATCGGAATAGGCGCGGACCAGCCCGCCGGTGCCCAGCTTCACGCCGCCGAAGTAGCGGATGACCACGGCGGTGACGTCGGTCAATCCCGAGCCGACGAGCACGTCGAGCATCGGCCGGCCCGCGGTGCCGGAGGGCTCGCCGTCATCCGAGGATCGCTCCACGCGGTTGGCCTCGGGCACCTCGTGGATGTACGCCGAGCAGTGGTGGCGTGCGTCGGGGTATTCGGACTTCGCCATGGCGATGAGGTCGCGGGCCTGTTCGCCGTCCTCGGCACGCCCGATCCAGGTGATGAAGCGCGAACGCTTGATCTCGATCTCCCCGGTGGTCAGGGAACCGCGGGCGGGGACGAGGAGGGAGGACATGGCCACATTGTCGCACCCCCGGCGCTTCGCGCGGCCCGGCGCCCTCGCCCGCCATCTGCCGTGAATGCGGCAAACCCCTACGATCGAGGTCATGGACAATTACCGCGTTTGGGCCCCGTACGCCGCCGAAGTGGAGCTGTTGACGGGTGATCCGTCGGCACCCGAGCACCACCCGATGACCGCCTGCGGGGACGACCGCGAGGGCTGGTTCGAGGCCGACAAGGAGATGGCCGTCGGCGAGCGCTACGCCTTCCGCATGCGCGCCACCGACGGGCACGGGGCGCCGCAGGACGACGACGCGACGGCCGATGACGCCGGGGCCGGCAACGCCGACGCGACCGACACCTCAAACCCCATCGGTGACTGGACCATCCCGCTGCCCGATCCCCGCTCGCGCCGCCAGCCCGATGGCCCGCACGGTTTTTCCCAGGTCGTCGACCTCGACGCCTACGACTGGCGGGCGGGCGACTGGACGGGCCGCATCCTGCCGGGCGGTCTGATCTACGAGATGCACGTGGGAACGTACGCCGAATCGGGTGATTTCGCGGGCGTCGTCAAGCGGCTCGATCACCTGGTGGACCTGGGCGTGACCCACGTCGAGCTGATGCCGGTGCAGCCGTTCGGCGGCGACCGCAACTGGGGTTACGACGGCGTGAGCTGGCATGCCGTCCACGAAGGCTACGGCGGGCCGGTGGGGCTGCAGAAGCTCGTCGACGCCTGCCACGAGCGCGGCCTGGCCGTCATCCTCGACGTCGTGTTCAACCACTTCGGCCCCGACGGCAATTACGTCGGGTTCTTCGGCCCGTACACCTCGGGCGGCAACACTGGCTGGGGCGAGGTGGTCAACCTCATCGGCCCGGATTCCGACGAGATCCGCGCCTACATCCTCGACGCCGTGCGCCTGTGGCTGGCCGATTACAGGATCGACGGGCTGCGGTTGGATGCGGTTCATGCGCTTCACGACGAAGGCGCGTTCCACATCCTCGAGCAGATGCAGGTCGTGGCCGACACCGTCGCGGCGCAGACCGGGGTGCCGCGCAGCCTCATCGCGGAGTCCGACCAGAATGACCCGAAGCTGGTGAAGCCGCGTGCCTCCGGTGGCTTCGGCCTGGCCGCGCAGTGGGCCGACGACGTCCACCACGCGCTGCACACCGTCGTCTCCGGCGAGGACCACGCCTACTACTCGGACTTCGGCACCGTGGAGACGCTCGCGCAGACGCTGCGGGAGGCGTTCCACCACGCCGGGACGATGTCGACGTTCCGCGGCCGCGTCCACGGCCGCCCGCTGGATCTGTCGGTGCAGCCGCTGAGCGCGTTCGTCACGTACACCACCACCCACGACCAGACCGGCAACCGTGCGGCCGGCGACCGCCCGTCGATGAACCTGACCCCGGCGCAGCAGGCGCTGAAGGCGGCGGTCATCGCGTGCTCGCCATTTACCCCGATGCTGTTCCAGGGCGAGGAGTGGGGCGCGTCGACGCCGTTCGCGTTCTTCTGCTCCCACGAGTCCGATCTGCTGCTGCGCCTGACGCGCGAGGGCCGCGTCCGCGAGTTCGCCCGCGCCGGCTGGGATCCGGAGGAGATCGCCGATCCCGCCGACCCGCGGACCTTCGAGATGTCCAAGCTGAAGTGGGACGAGCTTTCCGACGACCCCCACTCCACCATCCTCGACACCTACCGCGCCTTGTTCGGCCTGCGCCGACAGCGCCCCGCCCTGGGCTCGCCGTGGGGGGATTCGGTGGAGACGACGGTTGAGGGTCAGACGCTGCTGCTCACCCGCAGCGCCGACGGCGACACCGTGCACCTGGCGGCGAACTTCTCCGACGAGCCCGCCGAGGTCGCCGTCGAGGCCGGGTACGAGGAGCTCATCCACACCCACATCGATGCGCCGGCCGCCGTCGGCGATGGCGTGGTCACGCTCCCCGCCTGGGGTTATGCGGTGCTGGCGTAGGCCGGTGACACGGTGATCACGCGAGCGCGCCGAGTGTGCCGGAATCGATGACCACCATGGACGGCCGGCAGCTCCAGCACCTCTCCCGCGAGGTGGCGCTGGCCCTGCCCGCCGCCGAGCTCGCGCACCCCTTCGGCCCCGAGTGGGACGTGTTCCGCGTGGCCGACAAGATGTTCATGCTCCATCACCGGCTACCCGATCATGGGGCGAAGGACGTTGACGCGGCGGGTGGGACGCGCATCATCGTCGTCAAGGCAGAGCCCGGCGACTGCCACGCACTGCGCCAGGCCCACCCGTTCGTCTTCCCGGGCTACCACCTGAACAAGAAGCACTGGATCACGGTCGTCGCGCCGGGCGAGGTCACCGCGGCCGATTCGGATTCGCTTGACGACGACGCCCGCCCACAGCAGTCCCCCGCCCCCGACGAAGCGCCGGACGCTGTGACCGGCATCGACGAGATCGCGTTCGAGGGCCTCGTTCGCGATCTCGTCGTCGACTCTTACCGCAATGTCGTGCTGGGTCTGCCGAAGGCGAAGCGACCGGTGGATCCGACACCCACGCCTTAACCCACCTCGAATGTCTTAACCCACCTGTTGTAGCGGGTGGGTTAAGACATTCGAGGTGGGTTAGCAGCCCCATGAGTCGAAGGACCGCGCCTACTCCGAGATGAAGTTCGGCAGGTCGTTCTCGTTGAACTCGCCGGCCCCGTTGGCGTCGCCGGCTCCGTCACCCAGCGCGGCGGCCTCGGCGATGGCGGCCTCGTTGGACTTCGCGTCCGCGGCGGCCTGGTCGATGGGCTCGGCGTCCGCACCAGCCGCGCCAGCCCCAGCACCAGCGGCACCGGCACCAGTGCCAGCGCCAGCGGCAGCCTCGGCCTCGGACTCCAGCTCCGCCTCCGCCTCCTGCGGATCCGTCAGATCACCGTGGATCGCATGCGTGACCAGCGCGTCGGCGATGAGCAGGTCGCCCATCACGAGCGTCGGCACCATGTCGGCGAGCTGCGCCCATAGCGGGATGAGGCTGCGCACGACGGTGTCGTCGACATCGGGGTTTGCCGCCTTCTGCCTCGCCAGCGCACGCGCGGCGACGGCGATGAGCAGCGACGTTCCCGGCACCAGCGTCCAGTGCAGCGACGCGTCGTCGGCGTCGATGCCGTCGAGCTTGTGGAACCGCACGTTGACCGCCTTGCGCAGCTTCGGCGACGTCCGCGACACCGCCTGGAACAGCGCCCGCGACGCCGCCGCCAGCCCCGGCATGATGCCGGCGTCGACGATCTCGGCGCGGTTGGCCACGACCTCGTGGATCGCGGTGAATCGCGCGTCGTCGTCGGTCAGCGGCCCCGGCACCATGCGGTAGCCGTCGAAGACCTGCGCCAGAATCGCGTTGGCCTGCGGCTCCGGCAGCGCGGTGATCTGCACGGACGTCTTGTCGATGCACGCCGACTCCAGCGTCGTGTCCTGCCCCGTCGCCAGCGCGCGGATCAGCGCCTCACCGCCGGCGCGGCGCAGGTGGTCGATCTGGTCCTTCTGCTTGTCCACGCTTGACGACGGATCGGCCAGATCCGCCATCGCCGCCAACGCCCCCAGCCACGGCACGCGGCGGCGCCCCGGGGTCGGGGACGTTTCGGTGAAGTCGCCGAGCACCAGCCCGGAGGATACGACCATGCCCGGCTGATCGCCGAGGCGGATCGCCGAACCGTTGAGCGCGGCCAGCCCGGTGCGCGCGTCGGCGGTGAGCAGGCGGCGCAGGTTCTCCGGCGCCAGGGACTCAGAGACCTGCGGCATGATCGTCGCCCGTCCCGCGCGCAGGGTCTCGAAAAGCGACCACACGCCGGTCAGCTCGCGCACGCCCAGGTTCTCGGGCAGCGCCACCTCCGCGGACGCGGCATCGCCGGACGCAGCTCCGTCGGCAGACTCATCCACCACCACGGCGGCTTCCGGTGCCGGCCACAGCGGGCGGCGGTCGGTCTCGCGGCCGAAGACGACCTGGACGATGAGGGTGGGCTGGGCGGCGTCGTCGCCAAGCAGGCAGCGGCCATCGACGACCGGCAGGGCCCGCGGCGCGCGCCACGGCTGCTGCGGGCACCACACCCACGCGGTCAGCGGCACATCGGCGACGGAGGGATCGACGTCGACGACGATCTCGTCGCCATCGCGGGTCACCGAGCGCACGTTGTCGCGGGCCGGGGCATCGACCAGCGGCACGGACAGCCGGCGGCGGCCCGTCACGCGCGTCCAGTCGAGGCTGATGGTCAGATCGCCGAGCATGGCCACGCGATCGGCGTAGGTGCCCAGGTCGGCGAAGGCGTCGTCGCCGCGGCGGGTCAGCGGCACGCGGCAAATGTCGCGCTCCCCCGACTTCACCGCCAGGTGCGCATGGCGCAGCTCGCCGGGCGCGGAGACCCGGAACACGCCATGGGCGTCGACGCGGCCCGGGCGGGTGCGCAGGGTGCGCGAGCGGCGGGCGGGGGCCTCGTCGGCCATGGGGATCTCGAAGTGCAGGCGGCCCGGCTTGACGCGCAGCTCCAGGTAGGCGCCCTCTTCGGTGGACAGCTCAACGGTGCCGGCCGACTCCGCCGGGCCCAGCCGCAGCACGGCGGGCTCGACCTCGAGGGGCTTGTCGCCGGAGGTCACGCGGACCTCCGCGGGGCTCAGCCCGCCCTCCTCGGGAATGCGGAAGCCATCGCCGCCGCCGCGGTAGGAAATGTCCAGATCGGCCTGCTCCGCCACGGCGACGTGCGCCTGGAAGCTGCGGCCGCGCGGATTGGTCAGGCGGACGACGAACTCGCCGAGCCACGGGTAGTCGTCGTCGGTGAGCACGTCGACCTCGCCGCCGGCGGCGGGGACCTCGAGGTCGTAGACCATGACCATGTCCTCGGCGAACTGCCCGTAGCCGGGGAAGTCCGCGACCTGCACGCGCCACGACTCGTCGCGGCCCGACAGCGTCGGCGGGAACACCGCCACGGGGCCGCCGGCGTGGACCGGGGTGCCGTGGACGGTGGCCGCGCCATCGAGTCGGGCGTGCGGGACGGTCAGCTTCGGCCGGCGCATCGGCGACGCCGAGCGGACCTCGCCGACGACGCCGGGGCGCACGACCTGCAGCGCGTGGACGTCGCGCAGATCGGCCTGCGCCACCTGCCACAGCTCCCATTCGGCGGGCGCGGGCTCCGACAGCAGCGGCACGTCCTCGCCGGTGACGGGGTCGACCAGGCGGGCGTCATTCGGGTAGACCACGTGCACCGACGTCGAATGCAGCGACACCTTGTCGGTGACGGACTGCCCGTCGTCGCCGAAGATGAGCACCGGGTCCGCGGTGTCGATCGCCGGCACGCGCCAGTGCGGGCCGTCGCCGAGCTCGACGAGGACCTCGCGCACCGGCTCGGTGATGGGCACCACCGGCCGCGCCGTCGCCTCGCCCAGCGCCACGGCGGGCTCTGCGACGACGGTGCCGCCGTAGGTGACCAGCCACGACCGGCCGGCCGGCGCCGACGGGGTGGGCAGCTGCACGCAGACGCGGTTTTCCAGGTCATCGAAGAACAGCTGCGGACGGCCGGTGGTGGCCACCACGCCGACGGCCGTGCGCCGCGACGGCGTGCCTGCGGGCCGGGCGCGCAGTTCCTCGCGGGCGGCGTCGAGCAGGATCGGCGGCAGGCCGACCTCGCCGGGCCCCAGGTCCTCGCGCGATTCCCAGTTCGCGGGGTCGGCGGCGGTGGCCATGACGTAGCCGAGCGTCGCGTGCACCAGCGTCCGCGCGCGGGCGGCGGCGGACAGCGACAGCACGCGCAGCGCGCGCGGCACGTCCGAGCCCACGTCCGCGGCAAACCCCGACACCATCGCGTCGACGGTCTCGCGGATGGGGTCGAGCTTCTGCACCAGGTCGCTTGACGACGACCCCGCGCCACCCGCCCCGGCCTCCCCGCCGATTCCGGCGGCGTCCTCGATCCGCTCGATCAGCAGCGGCATCACCGACTGCTGGACGCCGGCATGGAGCATCATCAACCGCGCCGAATCCTCGCGGGTGCCGTGCTCGGCCGGGGCGCCGTCGAGAAGCGCGACGTCCGGCAGCCCGAGCTCCGCGAGGATCTCCGGCACCCGCTCGACGACGTGGTCGACGAACGCCGCGACGTCGCGCGATTCCGAATCCAACTGCAGGCCCGCGGCCCAATCCGCCCACAGGTCGGCGGTCGACGCCACGCGGGCGGCGCGGCCGACCAGCGACGCCAGCAGCACGGCCGGGTACGCGTCGGCGACGCCGCGGGCACCGTCGACGTCGACGGTCTTCAGCAGCGGGCCGAGGAACCCGTCGATCCGCTCGACCTCGTCCATGCGCACGCCGCACCAGGCGACCAGGGCTTCGGCGCCGTCCTCCGAATCGGCGTCGGCGGCGAGGGCGCTGAGCCGTCCCCGCAGGTCAATGTCCGCGGCGGCGAGCCAGGCGCGGAGCGGATTCGGATCATGCGGCGCATCGGCCATGGTTGGGTTCACACTCTCCTCAATGGGTCCCGTTGGGCGGGCCAATCCGGGCCCGCGCATCGGGCTTCATTCTAACGACGGACGCGCCGCGCGCTAACGACGGTCGGCCAGCGCCACCTCATGGGAGTCGTCTCCCCCGGCGCGGACGTCGGGCAGCAGCGCGCGGACGGCCACCGCCGTCGCCAAGCAGCACACCACCGCCGCCGCCGACGCCCAGCCCATGCCGGCGGTGAACGCCTTGTCGGCGACGTCGATGACGGCCGCCCCGAGGTCGTCGGGAAGCGACTCGGCCAGGACGTGGGCGGAGTTGACGTTGTCCGACAACTCCGCGGACTGGCCGGGATCCAGCGGCAGGTCGACGGTGGACAACTCCCGCGAGTACGTGCCCACCAGCACCGAGCCGAGGATCGCCGCGCCGAACGCGCCACCGAGCTCGTAGCCGGTCTCCGACAGCGCCGACGCCGCACCGGACTGCTCCGGCGGCGCCGAGCCGAGGATGATCGTGTTGGTGACCGGGTCGATCATGCCGGAGCCGACGCCGAGCAGGATGAACGACGCCGCGAACCACACCTGGGCGCCGGTGCCGGCCGACACCGCCGGCCACATCCCGGAGGCCTCGACCACGTGCATGGCCAAGCCGGCGGCGGCCAGCGTGATGGCGATGAGCAGCAGCGGGCGGGCGGAGAATTTGCCCACCATCTCGCCGGTGATCATCGTCGCCGCCATGGAGGCGACCATGCCCGGCATGAGCAGCAGGCCCGCGTGCACAGGGCCGATGCCCAGGACGACCTGCAGGTACTGCGTCAGATAGAACATGGCGCCGACCAGCAGGAACGACGACATGGCGTTGATGACCACCGCCATGGCGTAGGCGCGGTCGCGCAGCAACCGCACGTCGACGAGCGGGTGCGGGGTGTTGTTCAGGTGAGACACCAGCGCCCCGGCCGCCAGCAGCGCGGCGGTGGCCAGCAGCGCCGGGATCCACCATGCGAGCCCCGCGGTGGCGGCCTTCAGCGCGCCGACGACGCCGAACAGCGCCGCCATCGACAGCACCGCACCGGCGATGTCGAATCGGCCCGGCGCCTTCGCCTTCGACTCCGGCAGCACCAGCAGGCCGCCGACGATCACCGCAGCGGCGACGGGGACGTTGATGATGAACACCGAACCCCAATGGAAGTGCTCCAGCAACCAGCCGCCGAGGACGGGGCCGATGATCGCGCCGAGCGAGTAGCACGAGATCCACACCGCGATGGCCCGCGGCAGCTCGTTCTTGTCCGGGAACATCGCCTTGATCAGCGACAGCGTCGACGGCATCAGCGTCGCGCCCGCCACGCCCTGCAGGGCGCGGGCCACGATGAGCATCATCGGGCTGACCGAATACGCCGCCAGCAGCGACGCCGCGCCGAAACCGGCGATGCCCCACAGCAGCAGCCGGCGGCGGCCGATCCGGTCGCCCAGCGTGCCCATGGTGATCAGCAGCGTCGCGATGACGAACGCATAGACGTCGACGATCCACAGCAGCTGCGTGCCCGAGGGATCCAGATCCCTGGAAATGGCCGGCAGCGCGAAATTCAGCACGGTCATGTCGATGGCCAGGATGACCACCGCCAACGCCAGCACCGCCACTCCCCACCAGCGCAGCGGGTAGGAGGGCGAGGGGGCGTCGTAAAGCATGTCGTTCAAAGTTTTGTCGCGCACGAAAGACCCCTTTCTCTCCATGGCGCTGGCGGACCATCACCTGCCGGGGGCACGGCAGCCGGGGTCCTCCCCGGCATTCACCCGTCGCGTCGGCGGGGTCACCGTCCTCCCGCCTGGAAAAGCAGGGGTCTTCGTCAGGCCGGCCCCGCGGCGCGGTCACCGCGGGGCCAGTCGTCTCAAGTGCGCCCGCCAGCGTAACAGGACAATGCAGGGCGGGGCTACGTCACATTGTCACTGTGCCTACGTCAGGAAGTCGTACTCCGGCGTGCCCGGCACCAGCCGGCGGCAATCCAGCGGCGAGGCGTCCATCCGGGCCACCAGCGCGTCGAGGTCGGTGGCGTTGCGCAGCTCGATGCCCACCAGCGCCGCACCCGTCTCGCGGTTGTTGCGCTTGAGGTACTCGAACAGCGCGATGTCGTCGTCCGGGCCGAGGATGTCGTTGAGGAACATGCGCAGCTGGCCGGGCTTCTGCGGGAAGTTGACCAGGAAGTAGTGCTTCAGGCCGCGGTAGATCAGCGAGCGCTCCATGATCTCGGCGTAGCGCAGGACGTCGTTGTTGCCGCCGGAGATGATGCACACGATGACCTCGCCCGGGCGGGCGTTGATCTGGTCGAGCGCGGCGACCGACAGCGCGCCGGCGGGCTCGGCGATGATGCCCTCGTTCTGGTACAGGTCCAGCTGGCCCACGCACACCGCGCCCTCCGGGGCGATGACGGTGTGGATGCGCGAGCGATTGCGGTCGATGATCTGGTACGGCAGCTCGCCGAGCTTCTTCACCGCGGCGCCGTCGACGAAGGGGTCGACCGACGGAAGGGAGACCGGCTCATCGGCGGCCATCGCGGCGGTGAGGCAGGCCGCGCCGGCGGGCTCGACGGCGACGATCGCGGTGCGCGGCGACATGTCGGCGAAGTAGCTGGTCACGCCGGAGAGGAGGCCGCCGCCGCCGACGGGCACGCACACGGTGTCGGGCGTCAGGCCCTGGCCGGACAGCTGCGCGACGATCTCCGCGGCGACGGTGCCCTGGCCGACGATGGTGTTGAACGAGTCGAACGGCTCGATGATCGTCGCGCCCGAGGTCTGCGCGTCGGCGCGGGCGGCGGCCGAGGCCTCGTCGAAGCTGTCGCCGGTGACGATGATCTCCACCGCGTCGCGCCCGTGGTACGCGATGCGGTCGCGCTTCTGCTTCGGCGTCTGGTTGGGCACGTAGATGCGGCCCTTCACCCCGAGGGTGCGGCACGCGTAGGCGACGCCCTGGGCGTGGTTGCCGGCCGAGGCGGCGACGACGCCGGCGGCGCGTTCGTCATCGGTGAGCTGCACCATGGCGTTGTAGGCGCCGCGGATCTTGTACGACCGCACGTCCTGCAGGTCCTCGCGCTTGAGAAAGACCTTCGCCCCCGTTTCCTCGCTCAGCCGCGGGCAGAACTGCAGCGGCGTCGCGGCGATGACCGACGAAATCCTGGCCTGGGCGGCCTGGACGTCCGCCGCGTGGACGAGGCGGCGTGCGGTGTCGGTGGACGGCGCGGAAGAAGCGTTCATGGGCGTAGACGATACTCGTTGGGGCCCGCGGAAGTGGAACGCAGGGTTCATCCCGTGGGACGCGACCGGGGCGGGCGCGGGGGCCGCCCACGATCCCGCGGCGATTGCCCGCCGCGTTACATTTTCCAATGAAATATTTCGCACATGCCGGTACCGTGGGCCCATGATCCGACACAGAGCTTTACGACGAACCACCGCCGCACTGCTCACCCTCCCCCTGCTGGCGGCCGCCGCGTGTTCGGCGACCGACGGCGACGGGGATCCGGCAGCGGCCGGTGCGACGGAGACCAACGGAGCCGGAGTCACCGCCGGAGGCGATTCCGGCGACGCGTCCCGGCCGAACCCGACGCCCGGTTCCAACGGGGGCGGGGGCGGAGAAGATGGGGAGGGGCCGTCGTCAAGCAATGGCGGGGACGCAACCCCCACCAGCGGAGACGCGCCGCCGGAAACCATCACCGCCGACGCGATCCAATTCCGGTTCGCCGGCACGGAACTGCTGTGCTGGGCCGACGCCGACGACGGCAGCGAGGACACCGTCTTCGGCTGCCAGGGCGCGGCCGGCTGGGAAGCGACCGAAGGGACCTCCCCCGCTTCCGTCCTGCTGTTCCGCCTGGACGAGGACGGCTCGCCCGGCGAGATCAAGGCCCTGCAGGCCAACGCGCCCGTCACCGCCTGGGAGATCCAGGGCGTCCGCGGCGACCGGAGCTATCGGCTCGGCGACGCGACCATCGACCTCACCGACCGCGAGCGCCTGACGTTCACCGTCGGCGGCTCCGGCGACACCGCTTCAGGCTGGGTCACCATCGACGACTACGGCTGGGACGAGTAGCGGCCCGAGGCGACGGCCGCTCGTCCGCCATCCGCCGCCACCCCGGGCGCTTCGACGACAAACACCTACGTTTCGGCGAGATACTCACGTTTGAACGTGGGTATCTGGCCAAAACGTAGGTACCTGGCGCCAATGGGGTCGGGCGAATGCGGAGACGAGGCCCGGCGCGCCGATGGGCTTAGGCGAATGCGGAGGCGAGGCCCGACGCGCCGAAGCGGTGTGCCGAAGGGGCGAGGCCCGGCGCACAGCATCCGAGCAGACAAATAGACGCCTAGTGGCCAAAAAGATGTGGTTGACCACGTCTTTTTGTTCACTGGACGTCTATCTGAGGGGTGCCTTCCCGGGATGCGCTCCCGGGGTGCGGGCCGGCCGTCGCAAAGCAGTCGCGGCCCCCATGCAGAGGCAATTGCGCTGCCGCCATTCCGGGCCTCTAATTTCGACTCAAATAGTATCGAGGTTATGACGCTACGCAAGAAACGCAACTGGAACGACCCCGGCAACTGGGTTCTTCCCGACGTTCTCGAGAATCTCGCGGACGATCGAGGGGAAGCTGACTTCACTCGCCCCGCCCAGGTACTCGCGCAGTATTTCCAGCGACGGCCCGACGGACGCGTCCTATTCAGTGGAGCGCGCTTCGATCGCCTCGGACGCAGTGATGATGCGAGCACAATCAATCGATTCACCGCCGAAGACTTGGTCGCCGTGTCGATGTTGAGCGTGAACGTCCCCGCGAATGCAGCACTGGCCCTTACCGGCGACTCCGGAAATGATATCGCCGACGACATCTCAAAAGAACTGAAGAAGCTACCACCCACGTTAAGTCTCGCGGAAGCGCAACTCAGGACGACCGTGAACGGGATCGAAGAAAGGGGTGCGCACTATCTGACGATGCGGCGTCTGTGGCGGCTCGTCACCCGTTTCACCGTGGAGCGATCGGGCGGGGAAAAGACGGGGGTCGGCGAAACTAGGGCCAGCAAGCTTCTTGCCAGAAAGCGACCCCACCTCTTCCCCGTCATCGATGACGTCCTCAAGAAAACCCTCGCTCCTGGCGACTGCCCCGATTACGTTGGGGACAATTTCTGGGTCTCGATGCAGGACGAACTCACGAAGGACAATGGTCGGCTCCTTCTTGGCCTGTACCGGATCCGCCAACGTGCGGGGGAGCTTCTCAAACCCATCCAAGATGACTCAGATCTTTCGGACATCAGCGTTCTGCGCGTGTTCGATGTCATCGTCTGGATGACCGGCAAGGGGTACAAACCCGAGGATTGGAAGCCGTGACGTAGTTGGGGCCATCTAGCACCGCCGCAACCGAGCCCGGCGCACAGCATCCGAGCAGACAAATAGACGCCGAGTGGACGGAAAGATGTGGTTGACCACATCTTTCCGTCCACTGGGCGTCTATCTGAGGGGTGCGCTCCCGGGGAGCGCTCTCGGGGCGCTCCCCGGGGTGCGGGCCGGCCGTCGTAAAGCAGTCGTAAAGCAGTCGCGGAGGGTCGCCGAGGCCCGGCGCGCCATTGACGGCGCCGCTGCCCCGTCACTGCCCGCCGGCGCGCTGCCCCGCCGCCGCCCGCCGGCGCGGCGTGTCTCCGCCGCTACCCCAGGATGCCGGTGCCCATCGTGGCCTTGAGGTCCCCGTAGAGGCTGGCCGACTTGGTCACGCGCAGGTGCTCGCCGAGGACCATCAACGTGGAATTGTTGCCCTCCACGAGATTCAGGTACACGTCCGAATCGCCCTTGTTGTTCACCAGGACGCCCTTGAGCCTGGCGATGTTCTCCGGCGTGCACTGATCCGTCCGCATGGTCAGGCGAATCGGGCTGCCCGATCCGTTGAGCCCCAGATCCGGGACCTTCAGGTCGTCGCACACGATGGACAGGCGGTCATCGCGGTACTGGACGCGGGCGCGGGCGAGCACGATGGCATCTTCCGCCACCAGCGTGGACACCATCGCGTACGTGCGGGGGAACGCGAGGATCTCGACGGCCGCACCATTGTGGTCTTCCAGTCCGATGATGGCCCACGGCAGGCCGTCCTTGTTCACGCGGCGGTCGACGCTGGAAATGATGCCGCCGATGACGACCTCCGTGCCGTGCGTGACTTCGCCACCGACGATCGTCGTGATCGCCGTGTCGGTCTGCTGCGCCAGCGACTCCTCGAACCCGTCGAGCGGATGGCCAGACACGTACAGGCCGAGCATCTCGCGCTCGAGCGCCAACTCGTGCTTGCGCTCCCAGTTCTCCTCGGGGATCTTCACCTGGAAGACGTTGTCGGCGTCGTCGCCCGCCTCGTCTCCGCCGCCGAAGTCGGCGAACAGGTCGAACTGGCCCTTGTCCGCGGCCTTCTTCGTCGGCAGCGCCGCATCGACCGCATCCTCGTGGATGAGCGCCAGGCCCTTGCGCGGGTGGCCCATCGAGTCGAACGCGCCGCCCTTGATCAGCGACTCCGTCACGCGCTTCGAGCACGGCAGGGTGTCGATCTTGTCCAGGTAATCGGAGAAGTCCTTGAACGCGCCCTTCTCCTCGCGCGTGGCCACGATCGAATCGACCACGTCGCGGCCGACGTTGCGGATCGCGCCGAGGCCGAAGCGGATGTCGGTGCCGACGGACTGGAAGTTCATCGCCGACTCGTTGACGTCCGGCGACAGCACGTGAATGCCCAGGTGGCGGCAGTCCGACAGGTAAATGGCGGACTTGTCCTTGTTGTCCGACACCGACGTCAGCAGCGCCGCCATGTACTCGGCGGTGTAATTGGCCTTCAGGTACGCCGTCCAGAACGACACCAGGCCGTAGCCGGCGGCGTGCGACTTGTTGAACGCGTAACCGGCGAACGGCAGGATCGTGTCCCACAGCGTCTTGATCGCCGCATCCGAGTAGCCGTTTTTCTTCATGCCGGCCTCGAAGGTGATGAACTCCTTCTCCAGCACCTCCGGCTTCTTCTTGCCCATGGCCTTGCGGAAGCCATCGGCCTGGCCGGCCGTGTAGTCCGCCACCTTCTGCGAGATCCTCATGATCTGCTCCTGGTAGACGATCAGGCCGTAGGTCTCGGCGAGGATGTCCTCCAGCGGCTCCTCGAGCTCGGGGTGGATGGGCACGATCGGCTTCACGCCGTTCTTGCGGTCGGCGTACTCCCAGTGGGCGTTGACGCCCATCGGGCCCGGGCGGTACAGCGCGAGCGCCGCCACGATGTCGTTGAACTCCGTCGGGCGCATGCGCTTGAGCAGCTCGCGCATGCCGCCGCCGTCGAGCTGGAACACGCCGAGGGTGTCGCCGCGCGCCAGCAGCTCGTAGGTCGGGCCGTCGACGACGTCGAGGGTATCCAGGTCGATGTGCTCGTCGCGGTTGGACTGCACGTTTTCCAGGCAGTCGCCGATGACCGTCAGGTTGCGCAGGCCCAGGAAGTCCATCTTCAGCAGGCCGATGGCCTCGCACGCCGGGTAGTCCCAGCCGGTGATGATCGCCCCGTCCGCCGGGCGCTTCCACATGGGGATGTGGTCGACCAGGCGCACCGACGCCATGACCACGGCACACGCGTGCACGCCGGTCTGGCGCACCACGCCCTCCAGCCCGCGCGCGGTCTCGTAGATCCGCGCGACGTCGGCGTCGGTCTCGATGAGCTGGCGCACCTCCGCCGCCTCGCCGTAGCGCTCGTGCGACGGGTCGACGATGCCGCCCAGCGGGATGTCCTTGGCCATGATCGGCGGCGGCAGCGCCTTCGTGATCCGGTCGGCGATCTGGTAGCCCGGCTGGCCGAACTGCACGCGGGCGGAGTCCTTGATCGCCTGCTTCGTCTTCACGGTGCCGAACGTCACCACCTGCGCGACCTTGTCCTCGCCCCACTTGTCGGCGGCGTAGCGGATCATCTCGTCGCGGCGGCGGTCGTCGAAGTCGATGTCGATGTCGGGCGCCGACGGGCGCTCGGGGTTGAGGAATCGCTCGAACAGCAGCCCGTGCTCGATGGGGTCGATGTTGGTGATCCACGTCGCGTACGCCACCAGCGAGCCGGCCGCCGAACCACGGCCCGGCCCGACCTTGATGCCGATGTCGCGGGCGTGCGCGATGATGTCGGCGACGATGAGGAAGTACGACGGGTAGCCCTTGCCGTCGATGACCTCGATCTCGTACTCCGCGCGGCGGATGTACTCCTCCGGCACCTCGCCGCCGTCGAAACGCTTGGTCAGCCCGTCCATGACCTGGTGCCGCAACCACGTGGTCGGGGTCTCGCCCTCCGGCACGTCGGCCTTGGGCATGCGGTCGTGGGGGTGCTCCTCCCAGATCTCGTCGTAGTCGCCGACGCGCTCGGCGATGAGCAGCGTGTTGTCGCACGCCCCCGGCACCAGGGTGTCCCAGGTCTCGCGCATTTCCGCGGCGGTCTTGATGTAGTAGCCGTCGCCGTCGAACTTGAAGCGGTCCGGGTCGTGGAGGGTCTTGCCGGTCTGCACGCACAGCATGGCCTCGTGCGCCTTCGCCTGGTCGCGGGTGACGTAGTGGCAGTCGTTGGTCACCACCGGCGGCAGGCCGAGCTTGCGCCCGATCTCCAGCAGCTCGGTGCGCACGCGGGTCTCGATGTCGAGCCCGTGGTCCATGAGCTCGAGGAAGTAGTTGTCCTTGCCGTAGATGTCCTGCCACATGCCCGCCGCCGCCAGCGCCTCGTCGAACTGCCCCAGGCGCAGGCGCGTCTGCACGTCCCCCGACGGGCAGCCGGTCGTGGCGATGATGCCCTCGGCCCGCTCCGCGATGATTTCCGCGTCCATGCGCGGGTACTTGCCCAGCTGCCCCTCGTACGACGCCATCGACGACAGGTAGAAGAGGTTGTGCAGGCCCTGCACGTTTTCCGCCAGCATCGTCTGGTGCAGGTACGAGCCGCGGCCCGAGACGTCGTCGCCCTTCTGGTGCGGGTCGCCCCACGTGATGCGGCTCTTGTTGAACCGGCTTTCCGGCGCCATGTACGCCTCGATGCCGATGATCGGCTTGACGCCCTTCGACTTCATCTGCCGGTAGAACGCGTTGGACCCGAACATGTTGCCGTGGTCGGTGACGCCGACGGCGGGCATGCCCTGCCGCGAGACCTCGTCGGCGAGCAGGTCGATCTTCGCCATCCCGTCCAGCATCGAGTACTCGGTGTGGTTGTGGAGATGCACGAAGCTGGAATTGGCCATGGCTCCGGATTGTAGGCGGTGCCCCGGATCGCGGGCCAATGGCCACGAAAACAGAAGCAAAATAAAGCCCTACCTGCATATATCCATGTTCGCAGACGTGTGCAAGGTCACGTTATCGAAACTTTACAATCCCCGACCCCGCCCCCATACTTGAGCGCATCCTCACGTTTTCCCGCGGACGCCCCGCGGGACGGCGTACCCGCCCGGACCTTCCGGCCGGGCCCTCCAAGGAAAGGACACGCGATGTTCGCTCCCCTGCCCGACGGCATCTACTCCCTCTTCCCCGCCCAGGCCCTGAACAACGCCATCGCCTCGATGGACCGCCGCCCGGTCGCGGCCGGCTACCTGGCCGACGGCGACGTCGTCTCCTCGGAGATCGACGCCACGCGCTACACCTGGCTGGTCTAGCCTCCCGCGCGCGTCCCCGCATCACCTCCGGGTGGTGCGGGGATTTTTGCTTTGCGACGGCCACCGCCCCCTCCATCCGCCCCTCATCCGGCATTCGCCCCCACCCCCTCGACCTTGACAAACTTCGCGGATTCGTCCGCGCCTTTCCGGCCGACGGCGTAACCTTTTCCGCATGAACGCACCGGCCCTCCCCGCACCCGAACCCGTGCCCCGGCAGCTCCGGGCGGCGGTCGCCGACGAGCGCCTGCCCGCCCTCGTCGTCGACCTCGACGCCGTCGACGCCAATGCCGGCGACATGCTCCGCCGCGCCGGCGGCACGCCCATCCGCGTGGCGTCGAAGTCGCTGCGCATCCCCGAGCTGATCAAGCACGTCCTGGCCAAGCCGGGCTTCCAGGGAGTGCTGGCCTACACGCTGGCCGAGGCCCTCATGCTCTACGCCGAGGGCGTCAGCGACGACATCCTCGTGGCCTACCCCACCACCGACGAGGCCGCGCTGGCGGAGCTGGCCGCCGACGCCGGCGCGCGGGCGGCCATCGCGATCATGGCCGACTCCGCCGAGCAGCTGCCCGCCTTCGCCCGCCACGCCTCCGAGGACGCCCCGCTGCGGGTGTGCCTGGACATCGACGCCTCATGGAAGCCGGCGCCGGGCGTGCACATCGGCACCCTGCGCTCCCCCGCGCACTCTCCCCGGCAGGCGGCGGACCTCGCCCGCGCCGTCGATTCGACGCCGGGCCTGCAGGTCATCGGCGTGATGATGTACGAGGGCCACATCGCCGGCCTCGGCGACGCCGGCACCGGCCCGCGCGACGCGGGCATCCGCGTCATGCAGAAGCTCTCGCGCAAGGAGCTGGCCGCGCGCCGCGCGAAGGTCGTCAAGGCCGTCGAGGCGGCCGTGGGGCCCCTCGAGCTGGTCAACGGCGGCGGCACCGGATCCCTGGAATCCACCTGCGCCGAGCATGCGGTCACCGAGGCCGCGGCCGGCTCCGGGTTCGTCGCGCCGACGCTGTTCGACAACTACCGCGCCTTCACGCTGCGCCCGGCGAGCTGGTTCGTCCTGCCCGTCGTCAGGCGCCCGAAGAAGGACACGGTCACCGTCGCCGGCGGCGGCCGCATCGCCTCCGGCCCCGCCGGCGACGACCGCCTGCCCAGCGCCGTGTTCCCCGAGGGCCTGGCCTTCGCCAAGGACGAGGGACCCGGCGAGGTGCAGACGCCGCTGACCGGCAATGCGGCGATGTCGCTGCGCATCGGCGACCCCGTGTGGTTCCGCCACACCAAGGCCGGCGAAACCGCCGAGCACGCCAACGAGGCCATCGTCGTCTCCGACGGCGCCATCATCGGCCGCTGGGCCACCTACCGAGGGAAGGGACTGATTTACACGTGAGCGGCAAAACCTGGAGCAATTGGTCGGGCACCCAGACATGCGTGCCCGGGGCGGTCCATCAGCCGGCCGATGCCGCGGAAGTCGGGCGGATCGTGCGCGACGCGGCGTCGTCGCAAAGCACCGTCCGTCCCCTGGGCGCGGGCCATTCGTTCACCCCGGTCGCCGTCACCGACGGCCACCGGGTGCAGCTGGACAAGATGACCGGTTTCGTCGGCTCCGACGCCGACGCCGGCACGGTCACCCTCCGCGCCGGCACCCGCCTGCGCGACGTGCCCGGCATCCTGCGCCCGCGCGGCCTGGCGCTGGCCAACCAGGGCGACGTCGACCCGCAGGCGCTGGCCGGTGCGGTGTCCACCGGCACCCACGGCACCGGGCTCGGCTTCACCGGGTTCGCCGGGATGGTCAAGGGA
Source organism: Corynebacterium sp. NPDC060344 (assembly GCF_042725215.1). Classification (NCBI taxonomy): domain Bacteria; kingdom Bacillati; phylum Actinomycetota; class Actinomycetes; order Mycobacteriales; family Corynebacteriaceae; genus Corynebacterium; species Corynebacterium sp. NPDC060344. The sequence continues at coordinate 143,640 of NZ_JBHXCS010000002.1, forward strand.
TTCCGCATCGTCGGCGCCGATGGCGAAGAGGTCCACGCCCACGAGGGCGCACCCGGCACCGCCGGCGAGCTGTTCCGCCTGGCGCGCCTGGGCCTCGGCGTCTTCGGCGTGATCACCGAACTGACCCTGGAGGGCGTGCCCGCCTTCCGCCTGTCCGCCGACGAGCACGCCGAGGACTTCGACGAGGTCCGCCGCACCTTCCCCGAGCGCGTCGCCGCCGTCGACCACATGGAGTTCTACTGGTTCCCCGGCACCGACCTGGCGCTGGTCAAGGAGAACACGCGGCTGCCCGGCGTCGAGGACATGGAGTCCGCCCACGACCCCGGCCTGCTGGGGCGCGCGGGCGAGTTCATCGCCGACGAGGTCATCAACAACGCCGGCCTGCTGGCCATGTGCGAGGCCGCCAAGGCTGCGCCGAAGCTGACCCGCACGCTCAACGCCTTCGCCGCGAAGACGGTGTCCACCCGCCGCTACGTCGACGAGGCCCACAAGGTCTTCGTCTCCCCGCGCCGCGTGCGCTTCTCCGAGATGGAATACGCCGTGCCGCTGGAGTCGCTGCCGGAGGTGCTCGACGAGGTCCGCCGCACCATCGACCGCCACCGCGCGTGGGTGTCGTTCCCGCTGGAGATCCGCGCCGCCAAGGGCGATGACGTCGCCCTGTCCACCGCCTATGGCCGCGACAGCGCGTACATCGCCGTGCACCGCTACCACCGCGAGGACTACCGCGCGTACTTCGATCTGCTGGAGCCGATCTTCCTCGCCGCCGGCGGCCGCCCGCACTGGGGCAAGCTGCATACGCTGGGCGCGGAGCAGCTGCGCGAGCGCTACCCGCTTTTCGACGACGTCGCCCAGCTGCGCCGCCAACTCGACCCCAACGGCGTCTTCCTCAACGACCACCTGCGGGGGCTGTTCGAGGGGTAAAGGCCGGACGCGCCGGGCGCCGGGTAACGCCGGCGCCGGCCGCCCGGGGCCCGGGGCCCGGCACTTCTCCCGGGGCGCGCCGGATCAGCCCGCGTGGCGTTCGGCGCGCTTGCGCCGGCGGTTGCGCCCGTGGCGCAGCAGGATGTCGGTGACGAACACCGCCACGGCCACCCAGATGATGATGTAGCCGATCCACCGCGCCGGTTCCAGGTGCTCGCCGGCGATGAAGATGGCGATGCTCATCTGCATCATCGGCGTGATGTACTGCATCAGGCCGATGGTCGACAGGGGGATCTTCTTCGCGCCGATGCCGAAGAGGAGAAGGGGCAGGGCCGTCGCAAAGCCCGCGGACACCAGCAGCAGCGCATGCCCGGGCCCGTGCGCGGTGAAGGTCCCCGTGCCCTGCTGGCCCAGGTAGACGAGGTAGGCGATGGCCACAGGCGTCATGATCGCCGACTCCGCCGTCAGCGAGGCCGTGGCCGACAGGCTGACGCGCTTCTTCATCAGGCCGTAGAAGCCGAAGCTGAACGCGAGCAGCAGCGCCAGGACCGGCGGCCGGCCGACGCCGATGGTCAGCACGACCACGGCGACCGCCGCGATGGCCACCGACCACTTCTGCAGCACCGTCAGGCGCTCCTTGAGGAAGATGACGCCCAGCAGCACCGACACCAGCGGATTGATGAAGTAGCCCAGCGCCGCCTCGGCGATGTGGCCCGAATTGACCGCGTAGACGTAGACGCCCCAGTTGACCGCGATGAACAGCGCCGCCGCGGCGACGATGCCCCACGTGCGCCGCGACGCCGTGCGCAGCTCCGGCCACTTGCGCATGATCGACAGGACCACGGCCATGACCACGAGGGTCCACACGAACCGGTGCGCCAAAATCTCCACCGGGCCCGCCGGCTGCAGCAGCGGGAAGTACAGCGGGAACGCGCCCCACAGCAGGTAGGCGAGGAATGCCTGGATCACAGCGGCGCCGCCTCTGGGTCGGGTGCGGGCTCGGGTGCGGGAGAGGGTTCGGGAGCCGGCGCATCCGGCGCGCCCTCGGGTGCGGGAGCCGGGACCGGGTCGGGCCCGGGCTCCGGCAGCGGCAGCGGGCGCACGCCGAAGCGGCCGATCACCGCGTCGGCGGCCAGCGCCTCCACGGCGGCGACGCCCGGCCGGCCGGCGATGGTGCGCAGCTGGTCGAGGGTGCCGCGCACGAGCAGGCCGGTCAGATTCGCGTCACCGGTTCCGCGCACGACGGGGCCGGCCGAGCGGCGCAGCAGGTCCAGCTCGCGCTCGATGACGTCGGCCCTGGTCTGCCCGGCGACGGGCTCGGGCAGGCTGCGCGAGACGATCTGGCCGACGTACATGGTGCCCGCGCGCAACCCGTCGAGGCCGTCGACCGCCGCCGCGGCCGCCGCCGGTTCGGCGGGCGGGTCGAAGGACACCAGCGCCCAATGCGCGTCGCCGGGGCCGGAGGCCATGCCGTCGGCCTGCGCCGGCGGATCGGCCAGCGTGCCCGCGGCACGGGCGGCGTAGGCGGCGACGTCCTCGCCGGAGTCCATGCCCACGAAATCGCCGTTGACGTTCATGGGCGCGCTGGTGCGGTCGGAGCCGGCCATCATCATCAGCGCCACGGCCAGGCCGAGCACGCAGACGATGGCGATGACTGCGGCGATCGGGCTGACGCCCTCCCCCTGCTTCTGCTCCGGTTCGGGGGCCCGGTGGCGGCTCACTGCGCCCTCAGCACGTCGAGCGCGTGCTGGAGGTCATCGGGGTACGGGCATTCGATCTCCATCCAGCGCCCGTCGGCGGGATGGCGGAATCCCACGTTGACGGCGTGGAGCCACTGGCGGTTCAGGCCGAGCTTGGCGGCCAGCGCCTCGTCCGAGCCGTACATGGGGTCGCCGCAGCACGGGTGGTTGAGCGCGGAGAAGTGCACGCGGATCTGGTGGGTGCGGCCGGTTTCCAGCCCCACCTCCAGCAGCGTCGCCGGCGCGAAGGCCTCGAGGGTCTTGTAGTGCGTCACGGCGGGCTTGCCGTCGCGGCGCACGCAGAAGCGCCAGCCGGCCGAGGGGTGCCGGCCGATGGCGGCGTCGATGGTGCCCGACGACGGATCGGGGTGGCCCTGCACCAGCGCGTGGTAGGTCTTGGTCACCTCGCGGTTCTTGAACGCCCGCTTGAGCACCGAGTACCCGCGTTCCGAGCACGCCACGACCATGACGCCGGAGGTGCCCACGTCGAGGCGCTGCACGATGCCCTGGCGCTCGGGCGGCCCGGACGTCGAAATGCGGAATCCCGCCGCGGCCAGCCCGCCGATGACGGTCGGCCCGGTCCAGCCGACCGACGGGTGCGCGGCGACGCCGACGGGCTTGTGCACGGCGACCAGGTCGCTGTCGTGATAGAGCACGTCCATGCCCTCGACCAGCTCTTCCTTGGGCATCAGCGGCGCCTTGACCTCGGGCAGCAGCACCGACAGCCACGCGTCCTCATGGAGCCGGTCGGACTTGCCCACGGTCGCGCCGTCGACCTGCACGTCGCCGGCTTCGGCCAGCTCGGCGGCCGCGGTGCGCGACAGGCCCAGCAGCTTCGCCAGCCCGGCATCGACGCGCATCCCGGCCAGGCCCGGCGGCACCGGCATCTGCCTCGTCTCACGCATCGGCGCCACGCTCCCCGGAGCCCTCGGGTGCGGGGCGGTCGGCATCGTCGTCACGCTTTACGACGCCCCCACCGTCCCCCTTCCCTGCCTTCTTCTTCGAATCCCCCGTCATCTCGTCGACGTCGGGCGAAAACATGATCCACGCGGCGAGGATGACCACGCCCACGGTGATCGCGGCATCGGCGAGGTTGAACACGGCGAACCCGCGCACCGACAGGAAATCGACGACGTGGCCGAAGTAGAACGACGGGTCGCGGACGAGGCGATCGATGAGATTGCCCGCCGCGCCACCGGCGATGAGGCCCGCGGAAATCGTCGGCCACGGCGTGCGCAGCCACTTCGAGGCGATGGCCACCGCGACGATGAACGCGATCTGGATGGTCGTGAACAGCCACGTCGACCCGGTGCCCATGGAAAACGCCGCACCCGGATTGCGCAGCAGCGTCAGCTGGAACCACTCGCCGAGGATGTCCACCGGAGCGCCGCCCTCCAGCGCATCGACGGCGACGATCTTGGTCACCTGGTCGATGGCGGCCACCGCCAGGATCGTCGCCACCAGCAGCCCGCGCTTCGGGCGCAGGGCCGACCACCTCCGGGCGGGGGCGGGGTCGGGCGGGGAACTCGTCGCTGATCCTGGGGTGCGGGAATTGGTCACCCGCCCATCATCTCCCATGTCCCCCGTTCGGGGCCAACGGCCCGGCGACGGTAGCCTGGTCCGGGTGAAGATGCGTCGTCTTGCCCCCATGTTGCTCGCCGCCGGCCTGGTCCTGTCGGGCTGCGGTTCCGGCTCCGCGCCGGAGACCGCGCCGGTGCCCCTCGAAGTCCCCACCGTCACGCTGGCCGATGCCGGCGAGGGCGCGCGCGACGTCGTGGAATGGGCCGACGACGGGGCCGAGCAGGAGACGTCGATCGTGGTGACGCAGGGCTTCACCCAGCGTGCCGAAGGCCCCGGCGCCGACGAGTCGGCGAACACCACATCGCCGGACACGCGCCTGGAGCTGCCCGTGACCGTGACCGCATCGGGTTCCGGCGACGAGCGTTCCGCCGAGGCCGAGGTCGGCGTCCCCTTCGGCTCGAATGCGGAGCTCAACGAGGACATCGCCAGCGCCGAGGGCTTCGTGGCCGCGTGGAAGGGCGACGCCACCGGCCGCATGCTCGAGCTGGAGGTCGGCGCGCCCGAGGAGGCCACCGACACCGCTCGCGCGGGTGCCGAGGCGGCGCTGCTGCAGTGGGCGCGCCTGCCCATCGTGTTCCCCTCCGAGCCGATCGGCGAGGGTGCGGAGTGGACGGTCGACGCCCACGTCGGCGGCGATTCGTCGCTGCGCCAGTCCATCACCTACACGCTGGCCTCCCGCGACGGCGACCAGGTGGAGCTCGACGTCGAGGTCGAGCAGACGCCCACCGTCACCGAGCTCGATTCCGGCGACGGCGTGACCCTGAAGGTCGTCGATTCCGGAACCGAGACCCGTTCCGGCGAGCTGAGCATCGATCTCACGTCCCCGCTGCCCACGTCCGGGCTCATCGACTACGTCACCACGGTGACCTACGGCGACGCTGCCGGCGAGGAGTCCGGCACCCGCATCATCCAGCAGACCCACCGCGCGGTGCAGTTCGGCAAGTAGCCGCTCAGATTCCCCCGGCACCCGGCACCCGACACTCCCGCCCCACGCGGCTCTGCGGCACCCAGCGCCCCCTCCGCACCACTCGATGCTCCTCGACACGTGGCCGTACTGCGTGGGAGGGCTCGGGCATCCTCGAAAAGTCGTTGGTGCCGCCCCATCGATTCAATCTCGCGGCATCCGTGGTCCTTCCGTCGGCCACGAAAACTCTGAGATTGAAGAATAGGGGGTCCGGAAATTCAATCTCGTGCACATCGTCGCCGCTTCCGGCGCCACGAAAACTCTGAGCTTGAATAGGTTCTACTCAGGTGCGCCCCACGCCGCAGTGCACCTTGCTTGACGACGCCCAACGCCCCCGTGACCAGCACAAACAAAAGAAGGGCGCTGTGTGCCCCTCAGCGCCGTTGGCCGGTGCCGGAGTGCGCACAGCGGACGCCAACGCGGCTTTGGGCCATGTGGCCGACGGCCAATGCCGCCCAACGCAACGAGGCCCCGCTCCCACTGTTCCTGGGAGCGGGGCCTCGGAGTAGGGCCGGTGCAGTGCCGGTGTCGTGCCCGTTGCTCGACGCCGACTACGGCGAACCGGCTACGCGCAATCGGTCATCCGGTAACGCTTAGGCCGGGGGCGCCGGCGGAGCCTCCGGAGCCGGGGGCGCGTCAGCCGGGGGCGCCGGCGGGGCCTCGGGGGCCGGGGGCGCATCGGCCGGCGGGGCCGGCGGAGCTTCGGGGGCCGGCGGCGCGGGCTCGGCCGGCGGGGCGTCCGGCGCGGCCGGGTCACCCTCGGGCGCCGGCGGCGGGGGCTCGACGCCCTCCGGCAGGCACATCGGCGGCACCTGATCCGGGGCGACGTTCTGCACCAGCGTGCACGCCCAGGTCTGGGACAGCTTCCACTGGCCGTCGATGTTGCGGAACTCCACGCCCTCGATCAGCTGCGGCGGCTGCTCCGGCAGGATGAAGTTCACGCCGGCCAGCACGGCATCGGGCGTGTACCCCGGCAGCACGGGCTCCACGACCTCGAGGGTCGCGCCCGACTCCTGCTTGGAGCGCGTCATGACGTCGAAAAGCTCCGCGGCGTCCTCGCCGTTCTCGACGGTCTGGGCCTTCTCCTCGGCCGGCAGCGCCGGGTCGGTGGCGCGGGCCAGGATGTCATTGAGCTCCATGGCCGTCGGGAACGCCGCGACCTCGGACGCAGACGTCGTGGTCGTGGTGGTCTCTTCGGTGCCTTCGCCGTTGTCGCCGCACGCCGCGAGGGACAGTGCTGTGGCTCCCGCGATCAGGGTCGCGGTCAGGCTGCGGTGGAACTTCATCTCACTCCTCATCGGGCCGGGGCCGCGGCAGGTGGCCGGGTCCGGGATCCTTTGGCGGTGTTTCCGGTTGGTTCGGTATGCCCGCCGATCCTACACCGCACGGCACCTCCGTAGAGTGGGGCGCATGTCCGACACCGATGCCGCACCCGCCCGCCTCGTCGTCCTGACCACCGGCGGAACGATCGCCTGCACCAGCGACCGCCAGGGCCATCTGCTGCCAGCCCTCGACGGGGAGTCGCTCGTCCGGCCGATCGCCGACCGCTTCCCCGCCGGTTCCGTGGAGGTCGAGGTCCGCGAGATCGCTCACGTCGATTCCGCGTCGATGACGCTGGCGGAGGTCGACGAGCTCAATGCCGTCATCCACGAAATCCTCGCCGACCCGGGCGTCGACGGCGTCGTGGTCACCCATGGCACCGATTCGATGGAGGAGACGGCGATGGCCGTCGACGTCTTCCACGACGACGCCCGCCCGGTGGTTTTCACCGGCGCGCAGAAGCCGTCGGATGATCCGGAGGCCGATGGCCCGAACAATCTTTTCGAGGCCATGGTCGTCGCCATGGACGCCTCCGCCCGCGGCATCGGCGTGCTCATCGTCTTCGGCCACGCGGTGCTGCCGGTGCGCGGCGCGGTGAAGTGGCACACCACCGACGAGCTGGGGTTCGCCACCAACGCGCCGGAGGATCCCGTGCGGCCGAGTCCCCTCCCCCTCCATGAGCTTGACGACGTCCGCGTGGACATCATCCCCGCCCACGCCGGCAGCGACGGGTCCTTCGTCGACGCGGCTCTCGCCGCCGGTGCCAAGGGCCTGGTCGTGGAAGGGATGGGCGCAGGAAACGTCGGCACGGCGATGGCCGCGGCGATCGGCCGCGCCCTCGACGCCGATGTGCCGGTGGTCATGTGCACCCGGGTACCGCGCGGCGACGTCCACGGCACCTACGGCGGCGCCGGCGGCGGCGCGACCCTGGCGGCGCGCGGCGTCGTCGGGGCGGGCTGCGTCCACGCCCCGCAGGCGCGCATCATCCTCGCCGCCGCCATCGCCTCCGGCGTGCACCCGCAGACGCTCTTCTAGGGCCTTCCACCAGCGTCGCCACCGGCCCCACTGAATCAGCCGGTCCCGCCGGTGTGGTCGTCCCCACCGTTCTCGCCGGGTTCACCGGACTCACCGTTGTCTCCCGTGGCGGGCTTGGCCGGCTGATCCGCCCATTCGGCGGCGTCGTCGTGCTCGGAGAACCATTCCTCCCAGTCGAGGCTGCACAGCGGCGAGCATTCCCGCAGGTCCGGATCATCCTCGGGGAGGCTGATCCCCCGCCCGGGCCCCGTCGTCCTCGACTCGAACCGCACCGACACCACGCCGTGGCCGGACCCCTGCACCCACCCGTGGCCGTGCTCGGGGTGGTGGACGTCGGAGGTCGGCGCCCATTTCGAATCGGACGCGCGGAACGTCGGCAGCGCCCCGTCGCCGGTCAGCTCGACCAGCCCGGCGGGCACGTCGGCGAGACCGGGCACGGTGTCCTCGACGACCTGGCCGCGGTCGAGCTCGGGAAACAGCACCGCCTGCATCGTCGCGTCGAGCCCCGACAATCCCACGCCGACCAGCCGCACCGGCCCGATCGACGCGGGGTCGAACGCCAGCCGGTGGGCCACCGACAGCAGCGTCTCCACGTCCTGGGTCGCGTACGGCAGCGTCTCCGACCTCGTGTGCAGGCTCAGATCGGCCAACCGGACCTTGACGGTGATGGTGCGGGCTCCGCGGCCGTCGGAAAGCAACCTGCCGTGCGACTTCCGCCCGGCGCGCTCGATCGCCGAATGCATCTGCGCGGTGGATTCGAGGTCGCGCGGGTAGGTGTACTCGGCGGAGATGGACTTGGCGATGTCCCTCTCCTTCACCGGCCGATCATCGATCCCGCGGGCGAGCAGCTGCAGCGCCGGCCCGACGGTGCGCCCCAGCGTGATCTCGACGTCGCGGCGCTCGAGCGCGGCGAAGTCCGCGATGGTCTCCACGCCCTGGGCCTTGAGCTTGGCTTCGGTGACGGGACCGACTCCCCAGAGCTTTCCGACGGGCAGCGGGTCGAGCAACTCGTGCTGCCTCGATTTTTCGATGATGTACACGCCATCCGGCTTCGCCAGCCCAGAGCCGATCTTGGCGAACTGCTTGCCCGGCCCCGCACCGATCGAGGCGGGCAGGCCGGTCTCCTCGCGGATGTCGGCGCGCAGCCGGTGGGCCCACTCCTCCACCGTCGACGCGTCGGCGCCGGCGAGTTCGGCGGGTTCCATGAAGGCCTCGTCGACGCTGAGCTGCTCCACCACCGGCACCCGGTCGCGGATGAGCGAGAACACCCGGCGCGAGACGGGACCGTAGATGCCCTTGCGGGGGCCGACGACGACGGCGCCGGGCGGCATGAGGCGGCGGGCCTGCATCATCGGCATCGCGGAATGGGCACCGTGGGCGCGGGCCTCGTACGAGCAACCGGCGACGACCCCTCGGCCGCCGACCCCGCCGACGAGGACCGGGCGGCCCGTGAGCGTCGGCCGGGTCAGCTGTTCGATGGACGCGAAAAACGCGTCCATGTCGATGTGCAGGACCCAGCGATGCATGACTGCACAGCATAGGCGGCGGCTCCCGCTCAGGCCGCGTCGGCGTCCCCGCCCTTCTTCGCCCGCACGTGGGACCGCGCCGCCAACAGCGACAGCGCGTACTCCGCGGCCACCGGCGGCACGTCCATCGCATTGGCCACGCCCAGGATCACGTCCTTGGCCCACTGCACCGGCACCGCCTTGCCCAGGCCGAGGAACCGCAGCACCCGCACCCCGGGATCGAGGGCATCGGAATCGGCGAGCAAACGCATGTGGCAGAAGGACGTCTCCCCCAGGCCGTGCACCCGCAGCCACTCGTTGCGCAGCGCCATCGGGCTGATGCGCAGGCGACGGCGGAAGCTCTCCATCCCCACGATCCCGGCATCGTCGAGCACCGTGGCGGCCTCCTCCGCAATGGTCGTCTTCAGCCGACCGGCGATGCGATTGCGCGGGAACACCGGGCGCCTGGCCGCGGGGTTGCCCTCGATCACCCGCACGGGGCCAGCGCCCGTGAGCCCCGGCAGGTTCCTCAGCGCCACCGCCAAATCCCACGGCGTCACGGAGGCAATGCCCTCCTCCATCTGCCAATGCCGCCACCGGTCGACGATGCGATCGACGTCGATGTTGCGCGCCCGCACCGAAAACACCGCGTCGATGATGCACTCGGCCATGTCCGCCCGCCGCGCCCACGTCCACGGCCACGTCGCGCCCGGCCCGAACTCCTCTTCCAGCAACCGCACCACCGCATCGACGGTGCCCAGGTACTCGAGCTCCTCCGGCCCCGGATCCTCGCGGTCATCCCACCCCATGTAGTCGACCCCCGGCGCATCCATCCCCGGCCCGAACATCCCCGGCATCTCCATCCCCGACTCGCCCATACCCGACTCGTTCATCCCCGGTGTCCCCCTCGTCGTCAGCGGGCGGCGGACCTTCCGGCGCCCGACGACGGCAACGCTAAGGCCACCGCCTCCCGGATGCAGCTCGGGAGGCGGTGGCCTCGGGTGCGATTGTGGATGGATCGGGGGCTGTGGAAAAACCCCGCGCCCTCCTACGCCTTGGCGACGTCGGCGGTGGTTCCGTCACCCAGATCGTGGGCCAGCGCCGCGCCATCGACGACGACGTCGAAGGACGTGGCCAGCACCTCGCCGGCGATGAGGTCCTTGTGGCGCTGCGCCCACTCGGCGCGCTGCGCCGGGACGTTCATGGTCACGGCGATGCGGTCGGTGATGTCCAGGCCGCTGGCCTTGCGGGCGTCCTGCAGGCCGCGGATGCGGTCGGCGGCCCACCCGCGGGCCTCCAGCTCCGCGGTGACGGTCATGTCCAGCACCACCAGGCCATCGACGCCATCGACCTCGGCGGTCGACTCGGCGTTCTCGGCGACCAGGCGGCGGGTGTACTCGCCGTCCTCCAGCGCGATGCCGCCGGCGACGACCGTGCCATCGACGACCTCGTAGTCGCCGGACTTCACGGCCTTGATCACCGTCTGGACGTCCTTGCCCAGGCGCGGGCCCGCGGCACGGGCGTTGACGGCGACCTCGAAGCGGCCGACGGACGCCACGTCCTCGGTGAGCTCCACGTCGTCGACGTTGACCTCGTCGCGGATGATGTCCTTGAACGGCTCCAGCGCATCGGCGTCCGGGATGGCCACGGTCAGCTTCGGCAGCGGCAGGCGGTTGCGCAGCTGGTGCGCCTTGCGCACGCGCGACGACGCCGAGCACACCGCACGGACGTCGTCCATCGCGGCGACGAGCGCAGCGTCGTCGGCAAGCTCATCTGCCGTCGGCCACGGCGCGAGGTGCACCGAGCGACCGCCCGTCAGGGACTTCCAGATGACCTCCGACGCCATCGGCAGCATCGGCGCGGCCAGGCGAGTCAGGGTCTCCAGCACCGTGAACAGGGTGTTGAAGGCCTCCGGGTGCTCCTCGTCGCCCGCCCAGAAACGATCGCGGGAACGGCGCACGTACCAGTTGGTCAGGGCGTCGCAGAACCAGCGGATCTCATCGGTCGCCCCGGCGATGTCGGTCGCCTCAAGCTTGTCCGTGGTCGCCTTCACCGTCGCGGCCAGCTTGGCCAGGATGTAGCGGTCGAGCACGTTGCCCGAATCCGTCGCGCGCTGCGCCGGCTTCGACGCGTAGAGCTGCAGGAAGGAGTACGCGTTCCACATCGGCAGCAGCGCCTGGCGCACGCCGTCGCGGATGCCCTGCTCGGTGACCACCAGATTGCCGCCGCGCAGGATCGGCGAGGACATGAGGAACCAGCGCATGGCGTCGGAACCGTCGCGCTGGAAGACCTCGTTGACGTTGGGGTAATTGCCCTTGGACTTGGACATCTTCAGGCCGTCGTTGCCCAGCACGATGCCGTGGGCGACGACCTTCTTGAACGCCGGGCGGTCGAACAGCGCCGTCGACAGCACGTGCAGCGTGTAGAACCAGCCGCGCGTCTGCCCCGAGTACTCGACGATGAAGTCCGCCGGCGAGTGGGAGTCGAACCACTCCTTGTTCTCGAACGGGTAGTGCTTCTGCGCGAACGGCATGGAACCGGACTCGAACCAGCAGTCCAGGACCTCCGGCACGCGGCGCATCATCGACTTGCCCGTCGGGTCATCCGGGTTCGGGCGGACCAGCTCGTCGATGTCCGGGCGGTGCAGCGACTTCGGGCGCGTGCCGAAGTCGCGCTCGAGCTCCTCCAGCGACCCGTAGACGTCGACGCGCGGGTACTCCTCGTCGTCGGAGACCCACACCGGGATCGGCGAGCCCCAGTAGCGCGACCGCGAGATGTTCCAGTCGCGCGCGCCCTCGAGCCACTTGCCGAACTGACCGTCGCGCATGTGCTCCGGCATCCACTCGATCTGCTCGCGGTTGAGCTCGACCATGCGGTCGCGGAACTTGGTCACCGCGACGAACCACGACGGCAGCGCCATGTAGATCAGCGGCTCGCCCGAGCGCCACGAGTGCGGGTAGGAGTGCTCGATGGTCTGGTGGCGCACCACGCGGGCCGCGGACTTCAGGTCGCGGATGATGTCCTTGTTCGCGTCGAAGACCAGCTGGCCCTGGTACGGCGCAGCCAGGGACGTGAACTTGCCGTCCATGTCCACCGGGATGACCACCTCGATGCCGTAGCTCTGGCAGACGTTCATGTCGTCCTCGCCGAAGGCCGGGGCCTGGTGGACGATGCCGGTGCCGTCCTCGGTGGTCACGTAGTCGGCCACGAGGATCTGGAAGGCGTTGGGGTGGTCTGCGAAGAAGTCGAAGATCGGCTGGTACGTCAGGCCCTCGAGCTGCGCGCCGGAGTAGGTGGCCACGACCTCGCGGTCCTTGCCCAGCTCCTTGGCGTAGGCGGCCACCAGGTTCGACGCCAGCAGGAAGGTGCGGCCGGCGAACTCCGCCAGGCCCTTCTCGCCCACGCGCACCAGCGAGTACTCCACCTCGGGGTGCACCGCCAGCGCCAGGTTCGACGGCAGGGTCCACGGGGTGGTCGTCCAGGCCAGCGCGGCGGCGTCGGAAAGCTCCGGGTGCTCGGCCAGCGTCGACTCGCCCGCCGACCCCGCCACCGCACCGGTGACCGGGAAGGTCACCGTCAGCGTCGGGTCCTGGCGCATCTTGTACGAATCGTCCAGGCGGGTCTCGTGGTTCGACAGCGACGTGTGCTCGGCCCACGAGTACGGCAGGACGCGGAAGCCCTGGTAGATCAGGCCCTTGTCGTAGAGCTCCTTGAACGCCCACATGACCGACTCCATGAAGCCCGGGTCCATGGTCTTGTAGCCGTTGTCGAAGTCGACCCAGCGAGCCTGGCGGGTGACGTACTCCTGCCACTCGTTGGTGTACTCCAGCACCGACGAGGCGCAATACTCGTTGAACTTGGCCAGGCCCATGTCCTCGATCTGGCCCTTGTCGGTGATGCCCAGCTGCTTCTCGGCCTCCAGCTCGGCGGGCAGGCCGTGGCAGTCCCAGCCGAAGACGCGGTTGACCTGCTTGCCGCGCATGGTCTGGTAGCGCGGGACGATGTCCTTGACGTAGCCGGTGAGCAGGTGCCCGTAGTGCGGCAGGCCGTTGGCGAACGGCGGGCCGTCGTAGAACACGTACTCCTCGTCGCCGTCGCGCTCGTCGATCGAGGCCTGGAACGTCGCGTCGGACTCCCAGAAGTCGAGGACTCGTTCCTCGAGGGCGGGGAAGCTGGGGCTGCCGGAGACGTCGCCGAACTGGTCGGTGCGCGGGTAGGCGCCGCCTGCGGGGGTGGGCTTGTTCACGTGGGTCCTCCATGGTCGCTGGCCCCGGCCGGAGCCGGGGAGTGCCACGGGGACGCCTGTCGGCGCGGTACCACCCCGCTTGGCCGCCCGCCTCCCGGTGGGGAGGCGCATGGCCCGCTCATCGTCCGGGCTGTGCGGGCCCGACCCGTCCGGTTCTACCGGGCCCCGGCCCCCTCCCGCGGTCTCCCGCGGGGATGGGCCGGCGCCTTTCTTCCGGAACGCTCCCCGGTGATTGCCGGATCACTGCGCATACAAGGCATCAGTATAGACCGGCCGCCCCGCAACGGCGAAGCGCCCGCCTCCTCCCCCGCGTCGTTGCGGGGATGGGGGCGGGCGCCGGGCGGCCGGGTCCGCTTTGCGACGGACCGGCGCGCGAGCTTCGTCGCCGTGCTCGGGCGATTCGGCCTAGTTGTTGTAGCCGTCGGCCGGAGCGGCCGTCTCGCGGGAGTTGAGCTCGTCGAGCTGGGACTCCAGGAACGTCTTCAGGCGGGTGCGGTACTCGCGCTCGAAGATGTGCAGCTCCTCGATGCGGCCCTCGAGCGCCTGCTGCTGCTCCTTGACCGTGGTCATGATCTCGGTGTGCTTGCGCTCGGCGTCGGCCTGCAGCTCGGCGGCCTTCTCCTGCGCGGTGGTCACCGTCGCGGTGGAGCGGGCGTCGGCGTCGGAGATCATCTGCTCGGAGCGCTGGCGGGCGTCGTTGAGGGTGTTCTCGGACTCCGTCTGCGCCTCGGTGATCATCTGCTCGGAACGCTGGCGAGCGTCGGCCAGGGTCTCGTCGGCCTCGCGGCGGGCGCTGGTCAGCGTCTCCTCCGCCTCGCGGCGGGCGCTGGTCAGGGTCTCCTCGGAACGGGCATCGGCGTCGGAGACGGTGGTCTCGGCGTTGGTGCGGGCGATCGACAGCATCTCGTCCGACTCGCGCTTGGCGTCGGAGGTCAGGCGGTCGGCCATCTCCTGGGCCAGGCCCAGGACGCGGGCGGCCTGCATGTGGGTGTCGGCCGTGGCGACCTCGCCGTTGTCGACGGACGCGGCCGGAGTGGACACGAACGACTGCTGCTGGGTGCCGGCGTCGGAATCGGTGCCGGACACCGAAGCGGCCTCGGCGCGGGACTCGGCCTCGGCGGCGCGCTCCTCGGCCTCGCGGACGCGGTCCTCGGCCTCCTCGCGCAGGCGGGCCGACTCCTCGTCGAGGCGGCGCTCGTAATCGGCGCGGACCTTGGCCTCGATGGAGGCGCGCAGGGCATCCTCGTCGACGTCCGACGACGAGTCGACGGCCACCGGGGCGGCGGCGGGGACGGAACCGCCGGAGCGGGCGTCTTCGAGATCGCGCTCGAGATCCTCGACGCGGAGTCGCAGATCCGCGTTCTCGTCCTGGAGCTCGCCCAGCGCGTCCTCGACGAGGTCGAGGAACTGGTCGACCTCGTCCTCGTTGTAGCCGCGCTTGCCAATCGGCGGCTTGCTGAACGCGACGTTGTGCACATCAGCTGGAGTCAGCGGCATGGAGAGTTCCCCTTCAAAATTTGTGGACGCTGTATTTTCACGGAAATCCCAGCCAACCGTGGCCGGGAACCCGCACGTCGGAATCGGGCTCCCGCCCGGGATCCGGACGGAAGAAAACGATCCTCGAACGACGATACTTGTTTCTTCCCGCCCCATACTACCGACATCACACCTGCAACACACGTCAAGTGCACCCCGAAAACCCCAGGATGCACCCGAGTTCGGTCGAACCACTCCCGCCCCAAACTCTAAACCTCCCGCTCAACCTGGGACTTTGACCTTCTGTCCCCCGCGGAGGCCGCGGCGGACGCGACGTCGGCAAATTCCCGCGCCTCCCCGCAATTTCCCGGAAAATCGCCCCACTTCCGGCCCAATCCCGCCCCACTTCCACCCCACCTCCGCCCGACTCCCCACCAATTCGGGATCGTCTCGGGATCTACTCGGGATCGACCCGGGATCAGTTCGGGCCCATGTTCGCCCGGCAAACACGAAACCGGCGGGCCACCAGGTGGTGGCCCGCCGGTTTACCGGGGCGTCAGAAAGCGATGCCCTGCAGCACCATGCGGATGATCATCAGGATGAAGAAGAGCACGAGCACGGACATGTCGAGCTGCACTCCGCCCATCGGCATGGGCGGGATGACCTTGCGCAACGCCTTGACCGGAGGGTCGGTGACGGTGAAGATCACCTCGCCGACCATGGAGAAAATCCGGCCCGGCTGCCACGACCGCGAAAACGACTGGATCATCTCGATGACGATCCGCGCCAACAGCAGGTACGTGAACAGCTGGACGACGATGAGGAGAATGCCGAAGAAAGTCTGCACGCCTAGATCTTAGACGGACATGCGGTCACGCTCGACGTCGGAGAGCTCGACGCCCTCCGGCAGCAGCGTGAACACGGTGCCGCCCTCGGTGCGCTGGATGCGGCCGCGCAGGGCGAAGGCCAGACCGGCGACGAAGTCCAGGTAGCGCTTGCGCTCGGCGGGCTCCAGATCGACCAGGTCGAAGACCACGACGTCGTTGTCGCGGAAGGTCTCGCCGATGACCTTGGCCTCGGAGAACTTGTCCAGGAACTCCGTCTTCGGCGTGATGTGGTGCACCGACGGGGCGACCGGGCGGTCCAGCGGGCGCAGGTGCGGGCGGCTGTAGGAATCGTCGCGGTCCGCGTCGCGCTCGGTACGGTCCTCGCGGTCGTAGTCGCGGATGCCGGCGCCGCGGGAGTAGCCGCGGTCCGACGAGCGGTAATCCTCGTCGTAGTCGTCGGCGTAGCGGCCGGAGGCGCGGTAGTCGTCCTCGTAGGAGTCGCGCTCGTAACGGTCGGCGAACTCCGAATCGGCCTGCGCGGGGGTCAGGCCGAAGAAGTCAGAGAACTTCCGGGAGATGTTGGACATGTTCATCCTTTGCATGTCGTGGTTCATGGTGCGGTGCTGCCCACAAAGGTACCTGGGCCGCCGGGGATCACCGGGCCGACACGCCCGGCCGGAAAACTACTCCTCCACGAGGACGACGACGCCCGCCTGGCGCCCCGTTTTCCCCTCGCGCCGGTAGGAAAAGTACTCCGGTTCGGAGATCGTGCAGCGCGGTTCGGCGTTGATGTTGGTCACGCCCATCCCGTGCAGCTGGCGCATCAGGCCCGCGCGCACGTCGATGCCCGGGGTGCCTTTCGTCGTCACCGTCCGGGACCCCGGCAGGTGCTTGTCGACGTCCGCCGCCATCGCTTCGGGCACCTCGTAGGATTCGCCGCCCGCGGCGGCGCCGAGCAGGGCATGGATGTTCCCGGGAGCGGCGCCGAGTTCGACCATCGCCTCGACGGCGCGGGCGACGATGCCGTTTCGCGCGCCGATGCGCCCGGCGTGGACGGCGGCGATGACGCCGGCGTCGTCGTCGGAAAGCAGGACCGGGACGCAATCGGCGACCAGGACCGCCAGCGCCAGCCCGGGCACCGTGGTGACCACGGCGTCGGTGGCGGGGACGGGCTCGTCGCGGGGGCCGTCGACGACGGTGACCGTGTTGGAGTGGATCTGCTCCATCCACACGAACCGCGCGGGATCCAGGCCCATGCCCTCGGCCAGGCGGCGGCGATTGGCGGCGACGGCGGCCGGATCATCGCCGACGTGGTCGCCGAGATTGAAGGAGTCGTACGGGGACGCGGAAAACCCGCCGCGGCGGGTGGTGAGCACCTTGCGCACGCGGCGGGTTCCGCTCCCCTGCGGGGAGGTGGGGTTCATCGGTCGGGGCCTACGCCCAACCCGGCAGGTCGAGGCCGTCGTCCTGCTGGCCGCGGTCATCCCGGCGGTCGTCGCGGCGGTCATCGCCGCGGTAGGAGCGGCGGTGCTCGCCACGGTAGGAATCGTCGCGGCGGGTGAACAGGCCGCCGGAGACGTCGGAGCGCGGGGTGAAACCGGAGTCGCGGCGGTCGTCGCGGTCATCGCGGCGATCATCGCGGACGTCACGGGCGTCGCGGGCATCTTCGCGCGGGGCCGGCTCGCGGTCGCGCTCGCCGGCGCCCAGGTTGTCGCCGCCGGGAAGGGCGCCGGAACGCTGGTCGGACTCGGCCTTGGGCTGCGACGGGGTGACCGTGGCCTTGCGGGCGCGGTCTTCGAAACCGGTGGCGATGACGGTCACGCGGACCTCGTCGCCCAGGTTGTCGTCGATGATGGTGCCGAAAATGATGTTCGCGTCGTCGTCGGCCTGCTCCTCGACCAGCGAGGCGGCCTGGTTGACCTCCATCAGGCCGATGTCGGAGCCGCCGGCGAAGGACAGCAGCACGCCGGTCGCGCCCTCCATCGTGGTCTCGAGCAGCGGCGAGTTGATGGCCATCTCCGCGGCCTTCTGCGCGCGGTTCTCGCCGCGGGCCGAACCGATGCCCATCAGCGCCGAGCCGGCCGACGCCATGACGGAGCGGACGTCCGCGAAGTCCACGTTGATCATGCCCGGGGTGGTGATCAGATCGGTGATGCCCTGGACGCCGTTGAACAGGACCTCGTCGGCGGCGCGGAAGGCCTCCATCATGCCGATGTTCTCTTCGCCGATCTGCAGCAGGCGATCGTTCGGGATGACGATGAGCGTGTCGCAGGCTTCCTTGAGCTGCTCGATGCCTTCCATCGCCTGCTTCGTGCGGCGCTTGCCCTCGAAGGAGAACGGCTTGGTGACGACGCCGACGGTCAGCGCGCCGGCCTTCTTCGCGATGGACGCGACGACGGGGGCCGCACCGGTGCCGGTGCCGCCGCCCTCGCCGGCGGTGACGAAGACCATGTCGGCGCCCTTGAGGGTCTCCTCGATCTCGTCCTTGTGGTCTTCGGCGGAGGTGCGCCCGACCTCCGGGTTCGCACCGGCGCCCAGGCCACGGGTGGCCTCTCGGCCGATGTCGAGCTTCACGTCGGCGTCGGTGAACATCAGGGCCTGCGAGTCCGTGTTGACGGCGATGAACTCGACGCCCTTCAGACCCTCCTCGATCATGCGGTTGACGGCGTTGACGCCGCCGCCGCCGACTCCGACGACCTTGATCACGGCGAGGTAGTTATTCGGGGAGGTCATGTGGTTCTGCTCGCCCTTCCTTTGATTGCGTTCCCGGCTTTCTTGTCCGCCCCATCATCGTCCATGGACTGGCGCAGATCCGCCACCGACGGCCCGGCGTGTCGGTACCCTCAAGTAAAGGTTGAGGGCTAGTTTGGTGCGCGGATCGCCCGATTGCGCAATCACTTGCGCATCGCGTTCGCGATCAGTTTCGCACGGTCGGCTCGACCGGGTTGGACACGTTCCAGCGCTGCCCCTCGCGGTCCAGGACGATCTCCGCCGCACGGCCCTTTTCCTTCGCACGGTCCGACGAGCCGAAGTAGATTTCGCGGCCATCGTGCAGGTTGAGCGCAATTTCCGTCGCACCCGGCGCATCGACGCGGGCGACTTCGCCGCGGACGCGCTCCGGCAATGCGGCCAGCACGTCGAGCACCGCCCGCACCGCATCCGGGTCGGGGTCGAGCTTGCCCGGCTGCGGGTCCTCGACGCGCGGGACGCGGACCATCTCGACGCTGCCCGGCGGCGGCGGGGCCACGAGGAATTCCTTGGCCTCCGCGTTGAACAGGTGCTCGCCGTCGGTGGCGCGGATGTGCACCAGCGCGGTGTGCTCGACGACCTCGACCGTGATCGCCGACGGCCACGAACGGCCGACCGTGACCTTTTCCACCCACGGCTGCGCGGCGACGGAGCGCGCCGCCGCGCCGGTGTCCACGCGCGCGAGCTGCTCGCCGGTGGAGATCCCCGTCGACTCGGAAATCGCGGCGGCGTCGCCGTTGACGACGCCCTCGACGCGGATCTCCTTCACCGTGGCCACCGGGGTGAACCACAGCACCGCCCACGCGATCGCCGCGACGGCGAGCAGCGCCAGCACGATCAGACCGGCGCGCTTGGCGCCTCCGCGGCCACGCATCAGTCCAGTTCCCGCAGGATCTCGTCGGCGAGCATGGTCACGCTGCCGGCGCCGATGGTCAGGATCACGTCATGCGGCCCGGCAACCTCGCGGACGCGCTCCGGCGTGCTGGTGAAGTGCGGTTCGAACACCACGGGGACGGTGACGTCCCGGGCGATCAGCGCGCCGTCGACGCCCGGCTCGGGCTCCTCGCGGGCGCCGAAGACGTCGAGGACGATGACGCGGTCGGCCAGGGACAGGGCCTCGGCGAACTCCGCGGAAAACGCCTTGGTCCGCGAGTACAGGTGCGGCTGGAAGACGGCGACGACGTTGCCCTGCCCCGCCTCGTCGACGAGCTCGCGGGCGGCGCCCAGCACGGCCCGGACCTCGGTCGGGTGGTGCGCGTAGTCGTCGTAGACGCGGGCGCCCTCGAACTCCCCGGCGCCGATGCGGCCGTGGTAGTCGAAGCGGCGGCGCACGCCGGTGAACTCGCTGAGCCCCCGGGCCATGCGCACCAAGTCGGCGTCGACGAGACCGCCGCCGACCAGCGCCGCCAGCGCGTTGAGCGCCATGTGGCGGCCGGGCTGGCGCAGCTCGAAGCTCACGCGGTCGCCGAGGACCGTCGCCTCGACGCGGGCGCCGCCGCCGTGGGCGGTCCACCCGTGCAGCACGCCGCCGGGCTCCAGTGCCGGGTGCGCCTCCAGGGCCTCGGGCCCGCCGTAGCCGTAGACGCGGATGCCCGCGGCCGCGGCGCGCTCGCCCAGTGCGGCGGCGTGCTCGTCTTCGGCGCACACGACCAGCGCGCCGCCGTCGACGATGCGCCCGGCGAAGGCGTCGAACACCGCGTAGTACTTCTCGGCGGTGCCGAAGAAGTCCAGGTGATCCGGCTCGATGTTGGTGACCACCGCGACCTGCGGCGAGTACGTCAGCAGCGATGCGTCGGACTCGTCGGCCTCCGCCACGAAAACGTCGCCGCTGCCCTGGTGGGCGTTGACGCCCGCCTTCGACATGAGGCCGCCGACCGCGAAGGACGGGTCGAGGCCCGCGGCCTGCAGCGCGGCGACGCTCATCGACGTCGTCGAAGTCTTGCCGTGGGTGCCGGCGATGAGCACGGCGCGATTGCCCTCGAGCAGCATGCCCAGCACGTCGGACCGCTTGAGCACCGGGATGCCCAGCTCACGGGCCCGCGCCAGCTCGGGGTTGGTGTCCGGGATCGCGGCGAAGGAGACCACGATGGCCTCCGGCAGGCTTCCCGACGAGTCGAGGTTCGCCGCGTCATGCCCGATGCACACCGTGGCGCCCATGGCGCGCAGGCCGACCACCGCGCGGGAATCCTTCATGTCCGAACCGGACACGGTGACGCCGCGGGCCAGCAGCAGGCGGGCGACGCCCGACATTCCGGCGCCGCCGATGCCGATCATGTGCACGCTGGCGGGCAGGGCCCCCGGCTCGCGGGAGGAACCGGCGGAGCCGGTGGAGCCGGTAGAGCCGTTGGCGCCGTTGGTGGTGGAATCGCTCATCTGGTGGTCACCTCGGGGGAAGAAGCCGGGCCGGGGGCCCGGAGGGCTGACAACTCTTCAAGATTATCCGGCACGACTAGTGCGCGGTCCCCGCGGTCATCCGCGGGGCGTCCCGGTCGCGGCCGCGAGGACCCTCCGGGCGATCGCCGACGCCGCATCGCGGTGGCCGGCGGCCGCGGTGGCGCGCGCCATGCCGGCGAGGCGGTCGGCGTCGGAAAGCAGGGGGATGACGGTGTCCCGGATCGACGCCGCGGTCAGCGAGGAATCGGCGACGAGCAGGCCGCCGCCGGCCTCGACGATGTCCGTGGCGTTGAGGGCCTGCTCCCCGTTGCCGTGCGGCAGCGGGACGTAGACGGCGGGCAGGCCGACGGCGGAGATCTCCGCGACGCTCATCGCGCCCGACCGGCACAGGATCAGGTCCGCGGCCGAATACGCCAGATCCATCCGGTCGACGTACGGCACGGCGACGTACGGGGTCTCGGCATCGGCTCCGGTGCCCTCCGGCAGCGTCACCGTGTTCTTCTTGCCGTGGGCGTGGAGCACCGCGATGCCCTTGGCGGCGAAGTCGGCGGCGGCGCCGGAGGCGGCCTCGTTGATGCTGCGCGCGCCCTGCGAACCGCCGGTGACGAACAGCACGGGGCCCTCGGCGGGCAGCCCGAAGAACTCGCGGGCCTCGGCGCGCAGTGCGGCGCGGTCGAGCGTCGACAGCGCGGCGCGCACCGGGATGCCCACCACGTCGCCGTCCATGCCGGAGCCCGACACGGCGGTCAGGCCCTCGCCGCCGAGCTTAACGCCCAGCTTGTTGGCCATGCCGGCACGGGCGTTGGCCTCGTGGACCAGGAAGGGGATGCGGCGGCCGCGGCGGCACGCCAGGTACGCGGGGGCGGAGACGTAGCCGCCGAAGCCGATGACGGCGTCGGCCTCGACCTCGTCGAGCACCGCCCGCGCCTCCGACACCGCGCGGGCGACGCGCAGCGGCAGCTTGACCAGGTCGCCGGAGGGCTTGCGCGGCACCGGCACCGGCGGGATCAGTCGCAGGTCATAGCCGCGCGCCGGGACCAGGGTGGTCTCCAGGCCGCGGTTGGTGCCCAGCGCCGTGATGCGCGCGTCGGGCGCAATCTCGCGGATGGCGTCGGCCACGGCCAGCGCGGGCTCGATGTGGCCCGCGGTGCCGCCGCCGGCGACGACGATCGACAACGGACGCCCGTCCGGCTTGGCGAAGTGCCGCGCCTGCGCAGTCCCTCCGGTCACCTGATCCTCCTGTCGGGGCCGCCCGGCCGGCGGTTGCCGCGGCCTCGGGGACGGCGATCCCCTCGTTCGGATTCACGGTACCGCTCCGCGACGCCGCGCGAGGAACCTCCGGCGCGGCCTCCCCTGATCCCGTCGCGCGAGCGCGGGTCGGGGCGGGCGGCCGTCGCGGTGCGGGCGGTGCGGGTGGGCGGGGTTGCTTCGCGACGCCGCTGTCGGCCCTCGAAACGATCGCCCACGACATCGTCGGAACCGGTGACCGGCGGGCCGAAACGGCGGGTGTCCCGGTGGCCGCGCGTCGGCCGGTCCTCGCGACGCGACGGGTCGTAGGGCAACGGCTCGGGCAGGCCGAGGATGCGGTCGATCGCCGGGCGACCGGAGGTCTGCATGGCCGACACCGACTCCGGCTCGTGCCGGGCGCAGGTGGCCAACAGGCCCATGGACAGCAGGGTCACGATCGCCGAGGTGCCGCCGGCGGAAATCAGCGGCAGCTGCAGGCCCGTCACCGGCAGCACGCCGACGACGTAGCCGATGTTGATGAACGCCTGCACCACCGTGGCCAGCGTGATCGTGCCCGCCATCAGGCGCAGGAACGGGTCCGCCTGGCGCTGGGCGACCCGCAGGCCCACCCAGCCGAGCGCGGCATAGAGCAGCACGACGATGATCGCGCCGAGGAAGCCGAGCTCCTCGCCGATGATGGCGAAGATGAAGTCGTTCTTGGCCTCGGGCAGATAGAACCACTTCGCGCGCGACTGGCCCAATCCCACGCCGGTCATGGAGCCGTCGGCAAGCGAAAGAATGCCCTGATAGGACTGGTACGCGGGCCCCTGGGTCTCGTCGAAGCGACCGAAGAGGGTGTTGAAGTACACCGAAATGCGCGCCGAACGGAAGCCCGTCGTCAGCGTGGCCACGGCCAGCACCGCCAGGCCCACGCCGACGATGCCGCCGACGATGTAGCGCGGCAGGCCCGCGAACCACATCAGCGCCAGGACCACGAAGCCCATCGACGCCACCATGCCCAGGTCGCGCTGGAAGAACACCAGGCCCAGGACCAGCGCGGAGACGATGCCGAACGGCACGACGATCTGCTTGGGGTCCGTGGCCGTGCGCATGCGCTCGGCCAGGAACTTCGCGCCCCACACCGCCAGCGCGACCTTCGCGACCTCCGACGGCTGCATGGACACGCCGCCGACGTAGATCCACGACTGCGCGCCGGTCTCCTCCATGCCGACGCCGATGCCGGGGATGAGCACGAGGATGAGCAGCGCGAACGCGACGATGAGGCCGAAGGCGGCGAGCTTGCGGATGATCTCCACCCGCACGCGCATGACCACCCAGAACGCGACCAGGCCGACGGCGACCATCGCCGCCTGACGGATGAAGACGCCCCAGACGCTGCCGTCGGTGCCCGACGACGCCATCGACGACGACAGCACCATGACCAGGCCGATGCCCGTCAGCAGCGCCGTGATGGCCAGCAGGACGTGGTAGTCGAACAGCGGGCGCGAGATCCAATCGCGCAGCATCGCGCCGGTCTCCGCGCCGCGGCCCTCCCGCTTGGCGCGGTTCATCGCGGGTCACCCTCGGTGATGGCGGGGGCCGCGGCGTCGGCCGGCGAGCCGGTCGCGGCACGGGCGCCGGCGGCGAAGAAGTCGCCGCGCTGCGCCATGCCGGTGAACATGTCCAGGCTGGCGGCGGCGGGCGCGAGCAACACCACGTCGCCGGGTTCGGCGGCGCCGGCGGCCGCGGAGCACGCCTGCTCCATGGCCACGGCCGGATCGGTCTCCCCGATCACCGTCACCGGCAGTCCCGGCGACGCGGCGGCGAGCGCCTCGGCGATCGCCGGGCCGTCGATGCCGAGCACCACCGCCGAGCGCATGCGGTGCGCGTGGTCGGCGATGAGCCCGGAGACGTCGGCGCCCTTGAGCTGGCCGCCGGCGACCCACACCACGGAGTCGTGGCCGCGCAGTGCGGCGTCGGCGGCGTGGGGGTTGGTCGCCTTGGAATCGTCGATCCAGTCGACGCCGCCGTGCGAGTGGACGACCTGCCCGCGGTGGGCGCGGACGGTGAAGCCGGCCAGCGCGGAGGCGATGTCCGCGGCGCGCACCCCGATGGATCGGGCCAGCGCCGTGGCCGCCAGCGCGTCGAGAACGCCGGCCGGGCCCGGGGGCGAAATGCCCTCGACCGGCGCGATGTCCACGCCGCCGAGCGGGGATTCCTCGTGCGGCTCGTCGGTGGTGCGGTCGCCGAAGGCGCGGTCGACGATGCGGCCGCCGACGACGCCGATCTGGCCCTCCTCCGGCTCGCCGACCGTGAAGCCGACGTCAGCCGGCGCCAGACGCCCGGCATCGGCCAGGGCGGTGACTTGCTTGACGACGTCACCGTCGTCCAGTCCGTAGACCGCCACCCCGCCGGTGAGCGCGATGGCCTTGTCGGCGCCGTAGGCGTCGTAGGAGCCGTGCCAGTCGATGTGGTCCTCGGCCAGGTTGAGCAGCGCACCCGCGTCGGGGCGCAGCCCGGGGGCCCAGTGCAGCTGGAAGCTGGACAGTTCCGCGGCGAGCACGTCGACGCGGTCGTCGGCGGTGAGCGCGTCGTGCAGCGCCACGCCGATGTTGCCGACCGCCGCGCCACGGTCGCCGAGCATGGCGGCGAGCATCGCGGTCGTCGTGGTCTTGCCGTTGGTGCCGGTGACCACCAGCCACGTGCGCGGGGCTCCCCACGCACCGGCGCGATCGCCGGCGAAGGCCACGGCCACGTCGCCGACGACCGGGACGCCGGCGTCCGCGGCGTCGACCAGCAGCGGCGTGTCCGGGCGCCAGCCCGGGGAGGTCACCACGGCCGCGGCGTCGGAAAGCAAGGCCCGTGCCGCATCCGAGGTGCACCATGCCACGCCGTGCGAGTCGGCCATGGGCCGGCCGCGCTCAGCGGAATCGTCGACGAGGTGGATCGCGGGGCACCCGAGGTCGCGCAGCAGCTTGATCGCGCCCTCCCCCGACACGCCCGCGCCGGTGACCAGCACCGGGCCAGAGCACACCAGCGCCACCAGATCCATGGACGTGCCGGGCGACGTCATCGCAGAACCCCCGATTGCATGAGCCAGTCGGAATAGAAGATCGCGGAACCGAGCATGTTGAAGATGCCCGCCAACAGCCAGAAGCGGATGACGACGGCCGTTTCGGCCCAGCCCTTCGCCTCGAAGTGATGGTGGATCGGCGCCATGCGGAACGGGCGCTTGCCCGTCGTCTGGAACGCCGCGATCTGGATGGCCACCGAGGCGACCTCCAGGACGAAGATGAAGCCGATGATGACCATGAGCAGCTCGGTCTTGGTCACGAACGACAGTCCGGCGATGAGGCCGCCCAGCGCCAGCGAACCGGTGTCGCCCATGAAGATCTTGGCCGGGGCCGCGTTCCACCACAGGAAGCCCAGGCACGCGCCCAGGCCGGCGGCGGCGAGGATGCCGACGTCGAGCGGATCGCGGACGTCGTAGCAGCCGGCGCCGATGGCAACGTCGCAGGAGTTGCGGAACTGCCAGAAGGCGATGGCCGTGTACGTGCCCAGCAGCAGCGCCACCGCGCCGGCGGCGAGGCCGTCCAGGCCGTCGGTGAGGTTGACCGCGTTGGTCCACGCCGCGATGACGATGAACACGAACACCAGGAACACGATCATGCCCAGCCACACCGGGCCGGGTGCGAGGTTCCAGGTGGTGATGTCGCGGGCGAAGGACAGGCTCGTCGAGCCCGGAGTGATGCCCGAGGCGTCCGGGAACTGCAGCAGCAGCACGCCGAAAATCAGCGCGGCGGCCAGCTGGCCGATGAGCTTCGCCGTCTTGTTCAGCCCCAGGTTGCGGCCCTTGTACAGCTTGATGAAGTCATCCGCGAACCCCAGGCCGCCCATGGCCAGGGTGAGGAAGAGCACCAGCAGGCCCGAGGCCGAGGGCCCCGCGCCGGTCTGGAAGAAACCGATGGCGTGCGAGCCGAAGTAGCCCGCGAGGATGCCGGCGATGACGGCGATGCCGCCCATCGTCGGGGTGCCGCGCTTGCGCAGGTGGCTCTTCGGCCCCTCCTCGCGGATCTCCTGGCCGATGCCCTCCGCGGAGAAGCGGCGGATCAGCACCGGGGTCAGGAAGACCGACACGATGAACGCGAAGGCTCCGCTGTAGATGAGTTGAGTCACTTGCCTCGCCTCTCGGTCGAATTCTCATGCGCCGCCGGCGCCAATGCGTCGGCGACCCGCCACAGGCCATCGGCGTAGGACGCCTTGACCAGCACAACGTCTCCGGGCCGCAGGCCCGCCGCGACCGCCTCTGCGGCGTCGTCGGGGCCCGGCGCCCGCACAGTATTTAACCCCATGGTCTCCGCCTCGTCCGCCAGGGCGCGCACGTTGGCGCCGTCGCCGACGGCGACCAGGCGGTCGACGCCGTGCTCGGCGAGGTACCCGGCCAGCGCCGAGTGCTCGCCGACCGCGGTGTCGCCGAGTTCGCCCATCTGGCCGAGCACGGCCCACGAGGTCGCGCCGTCGCGGGCGGCGGTGGCCAGCACCAACGCATCGATGCCGGCGCGCATCGAGTCGGGGTTGGCGTTGTACGAGTCGTTGATCACCGTCGTGCCGTCGCCGCGCTGTCGCATCTCCATGCGCCGCTCGGAGGCGGCGAGGTGGGAGCTCAGTCCCTCGGCGACGGCGGCCGGGGCCAGGCCGGCCTCGATGCCGACGGCCGCGGCGGCCAGCGCGTTGGGCACCTGGTGGGCGCCGTGGACCTTCAGCTCCACGCGGTGGGCGGAGCCGTCGGGGCACTGCAGGGTGAAGGAGGCCCGGGCCAGATCGTCGACGGCGACGTCGGTGGCTCGGTAGTCGGCCGCCTCGGAGTCGACGCCGAAGGTGACCACCTTCGCGCGGGTGCGCGGCGCCATCCCGGCGACCAGCGGGTCGTCGGCGTTGAGCACGGCGACTCCCCCGTCGGCGGCGTCGGGGAGCGCTTCGACGAGTTCGCCCTTGGCCTGCGCGATGGTCTCGCGGGATCCGAATTCGCCCAGGTGGGCGGTGCCCACGTTGAGCACGGCGCCGATGCGCGGGGGCGCGATGCGGGCCAGGTGCGCGACGTGGCCGATGCCGCGGGCGCTCATCTCGGCGACGAGGTACCGGGTCTCGCGCGTGCAGCGCAGCACGGTGTACGGGTGGCCGATCTCGTTGTTGAACGATCCCTTCGGCGCGACGGTCTCGCCGTCGGTGCGCAGGATCGTGGCCATCATGTCCTTGACGGAGGTCTTGCCGGCCGACCCGGTGACCCCGACGACGACCAGGCCGTCGGCGGCCAGCTCGTCGACGTCGCGGCGGGCGAGCTTGCCCACCGCCTCGAGCACCGCGGCCCCGGAGCCGTCCGGGTCGTGCGCGAAGGCGTCGGCGTTGGAGTCCTGGGCGCCCAGGGGCTTGACGACGACCGCCGGCACCCCGACCGGCCTCGCCGCCAGCACCAGCGCGGCGCCATCTGCCGTGGCGCCGCCGGCGAAGTCGTGGCCGTCCGCGCGGGCGCCGGGCAGCGCCAGGAACACTGAGCCGGGGACGATGCGGCGGGAATCGAATTCGACGGGACCGGCGACCGGGGTCTGCGGGTCGGCGTCGTGGAGCTCGCCTCCGACGATGTCGGCGATCTCCCCCGCGGTGCGCTGGATCATCTAGCTCTCCCCCTCGTGATCGTCGCGGGCCGCACTGCCGTCACGGCGGGAGTCGCCGTCGCGGCCGGCGCGGCGCAGCAGCGCCTCGCGGACCTGCTCGCGGTCGTCGAAGTGGTGCTGGACGCCGTTGATCTCCTGGCCGGTTTCGTGGCCCTTGCCCGCGACGACGACGGCGTCGCCGGCTTCGGCAAGGCCGATGGCCAGATCGATGGCCTCGGCGCGGTCGCCGATGTTCTCGACGCGGATGGCGTCGATGCCGACGGCGGCCGAGCGCTTCTCGGCGGCTTCCACGGCACCGTCGGTGACGGCCTCGCGGATGGTGGCAGGGTCCTCGGTGCGCGGGTTGTCGTCGGTGACGATGACGACGTCGGCGACGCGGGCCGCCTCGGCGCCCATCAGGGGCCGCTTGGAGGAGTCGCGGTCGCCGCCGGCGCCGACGACGGCGATGACGCGGCCGACGGTCTGGGCGCGCAGGGTGCGCAGCACCTCGCCGACCGCGGCGGGCTTGTGGGCGTAGTCGACGACGGCGAGGAAGTCCTGGCCCTCGTCGATGCGCTGCATGCGGCCGGGCACGGCGACGCGGGCGATGCCCTCGGCGGCCTCGGGACCGGCGGCGCCCAGGGCGGCGAGCGCAGCCCACGCGACGGCGGCGTTGGCGATGTTGAACGCGCCCGGCAGCGGCACGTCGAGATCCACGGGGCCGCCCGGGCCCGTCAAGGTCACGTGCTGGACTCCGTTGTCGGCGACCGAGACCGAGCCGGCGCGCCATGTCGCCTGCGGCGCCATGCGGGAACCGTCGTCGGCGATCTTCGCGTCCTCGGCGTGGGGCGTGCCCACCGTGTCCACGGTGACGCCGGGGGCGGCGGCGATCTCCGCCATGCGGCGGCCCCAGGAATCGTCGACGCAGGAGACCACGCGCGGTGCGTGCAGCGGCGACTCGGGGCGGAACAGCGCCGCCTTCGCGTCGAAGTAGTCCTCCAGGCCGTCGTGAAAGTCGAGGTGGTCCTGCGACAGGTTGAGGAAGCACGTCACGTCGAACGAGACCCCGTCGACGCGCCCCAGGGATAGGGCGTGCGACGACACCTCCATGACGACGTGGGTCACGCCGTCGTCAAGCATCTCCCCGAACAGGCGCTGCAGGGCCGGGGCCTCGGGCGTGGTCAGGTGACTGGGCACCGACCGGCCGTTGATGCGGGTGCCCGTGGTGCCGATCAACCCCGTGCGCTTGCCGGCGGCCAGCAGCGCGCCCTCTAGGAGGTACGTGGTGGTGGTCTTGCCGGAGGTGCCCGTGACGCCGATGACCGTCAGCTTCTCCGACGGGCGGCCGTGGATCTCCGCGGAGACCGCCCCGAGGACCGCGCGGACGTCGTCGACGAGCAGCACCGGGCGATCCGGGCCGCCCGCCTGCTCGAGGATGGCCAGACCCGCGGCATCGGTGAGGATCGCCGCGGCCGGAGACTGGTCCGCGTACGACGCGCCATGGACCCGGGTGCCGGGCAGCGCGGCGAACAGGCCGCCCTCCGGGACCTCGGCGGCGTTGAGCTCGACGCCGGAAATGGCGGTGCCGGCGGCATCGGTGGCATCAGTGGCCGGGCCGGTCGCGGACGGCAGCACGGAACCGCCGATCAATTCGGCGAGGTGTCCGAGTGTGACGGTCATGTGCGCTCCTTGTGGGGTCTGGTTCGTGGATTCGGTTGTCGTGCCATCCGGGTGACGCGCCAATGGGTGGCGGGCGGTCACGGCTGCAGGAGGAGGGTGCCCTCTTCACGCGGGGCCGGCGGCACGTTGTAGCGGTTGAGGGCCCACGCGGCGATGTCGCTGAACAGCGGCGCGGCCGATTGGCCGCCCTGCCCGTGGACGCCGCGGACGGGCTCGTCGAGCATGATGCCGATGACGAACCGCGGGTCATCCGCCGGCGCGATGCCGGCGAAGGTGATGTGGTACTTGGAATTCGAGTACCGGCCGGTGTCGGGATCGACCTTCTGGGCCGTGCCCGTCTTGCCGGTGAGCTGGTAGCCCTCGATGCCGTCGCCCGAGGCGGTGCCGGATTGGCGGCCGGTCGGGTCGGACTGCAGCACGGACTGGAACATGTCGCGGACGGTGCGCGCGGTGTCGGGGCTGATGACCTCGACGGGATCCGGGCGCTCGGCCTCGACGACGGTGCCGTCGGGGGCCGTGGCGGACTTGACCACCCGCGGCGCGACGCGCACGCCGTCGTTGGCGATGGTCTGGTAGATCCCGGTCATCTGTAGCAAGGACATGGCCATGCCCTGGCCGATGGGCAGGTTGGCGAAGGTGCCGCCCGACCACTGGGGCCGCTGCGGGACCAGGCCGGAGGACTCGCCCGGCAGCTCGACGCCGGTGGACTGGCCCAGGCCGAAGTCGTGGAGCAGCTCGGCGAAACGGTCCGGTCCCAGCCGCTCGGCGAGCATCAGGGTGCCCACGTTGGAGGACTTGCCGAAGATGCCGGTCGTCGTAAAGGGCTCCGGCCCGTGCTGCCACGCGTCGTTGACCGTCACGCCGGACATGTGGATGGAGCCGGGGACGGTGAGCACCTCGTCGGGCGTGGTCACGCCGTCTTCGATGGCGCCGGCTGCGGTGATGATCTTCGCCACCGAACCGGGCTCGAACGGGGTGGACACCGGGGTGTTGCCGATGTTGCGCCCGTCCTCGACCTCACGGCCGATGTCGCGGTTGGGGTTGGCGGTGTCGGACTGCGCCATGGCCAGGATCTCGCCGGTCTTGGCGTCCATGACCACCGCCGAGGCTTCCTTCGCCCCGGAGTTGTCCTTGGCCTGCTGGACCTGCTGCTGGACGAAGTACTGCATGTCCGCGTCGATGGTCAGCTCGTAGTCGGTGCCGTCGATCGGCGGGTGCTGGTCGCGGGTCGAGCCCGGGATGGCGATGCCGTTGGCGGCGATGTCGACGGTGCGGCCGCCGTTGACGCCCTGCAGCGTCGCGTCGCGCGATGCCTCGAAGCCGAACTGGCCGACGCCGTCCATGCCGATCTTGCCGATCACGTTCGCGCCGACCGCCCCGTTCGGGTACTGCCGGATGTCCTGGCGTTCGGAGACCAGTTCCGGGAAACGCTCGACGACCGCGGCGGCCTTGTCCGGGTCGACGTTGCGCACGAGCACCTCGTAGGTGCTGTTTTCGTCGCGAAGCTTGTCCAGGACCTCCTTCGAGCTGATGCCGCCGGGTGCCTCGCGGATGCCGTCGTCGGCCGGGGCCTCCGGTGCTTGACGACGACGGCTCTCCCGCTCCTTCGCCGCGTCCAGGTCGGGCACGCCGAGCATCTCGGGAAGGGCGTCGGCGATGTCGCGCAGGCGCTCCTCGTACTCCGGGTAATCCTCGGGCCACAGCTGGTGGGCGTGCTCGAGGTGGGCGCGCAGGCTCGACGGGTGCGCCGTGATGCTGCGGGCTTCGAGGGTGAAGGCCATCGACGCGCCGTTGCGGTCGGTGATGGCGCCGCGGCGGGCGGCCTCGACGACCTCGATGGTGCGCTGATTCTGGGCCTTCGCGGCCAGATCCGGACCGGCGACGAGCTGGACCCAGCCCAGCCGGACGATGAGGACCGCGACGATGATCGCGCCGATGACCTGCAGCACCTTGCGGCGGCGGTGGAACTCGCTGCCGGAGACGTCCACCCGCTCCGACGACGCCATCGCCCGATTGCGGCGCGGCGCGGGCCGGGTCCCCGACTCGACGGGGATGCGACGATCCCGGCGATCCCGGAACTGCCCGGAATCGCCGCGGTCGTCAGAAGATCGGATCATGCCTGGTGCCTTCTCGATGGACGGACCACGGCGGTGTGCCGTGGTCGCATGCGGGCGTCAGTCTACAGCCGGTCCCGGGACCTCCCCGGGATTGACGTCACCCTCGGGAGCCGGTGCAGGTGCGGGCGCCGGGCCCGGTGCCGGGGCGGGCGCGGGAGCCTGCTGGCGGGCGGCGCCGGGGGCGTAGGGCGCCTGCGCCGGAAGCTGCGGGACGGCCGGGTTGGCCTCCTGCACCGACGGGGCCTGCATGCCCGGGACGTGCTCGGTCTCGGCCGGGTTCGACGTCGGGGCGTCGGGGCGCACGGCGGCGCCGTTGACGTCGACGACGCGCTGGTGCTCCGGGGAGCCCGGGCGGACCTCGTGGACCGCACCGTCCTCGCCGACGACCAGGATCGCCGGGTTCTCCACGTTGACCATGCCCATCTCCGCGGCCCGGCGGGCGATCTCGGCGGTGGAGCGCTGGAACTCGACGTCGCGCTCGAGGACGGAAATGCCGTCGCGCAGGCGCTGCTCCTCCTGGCGGGCCTCGTTGAGCTGGAACGACTGGGAGGTGGACAGGCCCGACAGGACCATGGCCAGCACGATGCCCAGCACCACCACGAGGATCGAGCCGATGGCGAAGCGCACCTTGGAGCGGTCGGCCGTGGTGTTGGTCAGCCGGCGCCCGCGGCGGGACACGATCTGGCGGGATCCCGTGCGGCCACGGTGGATGGTCCGGCGACCCTTGCCCCGGCGGGCGGGGGCGGGGGCCGCGGGCGTATCGATGCGGCCGCGGCCTCGGCCGCGCCCGATCGTGCGGGCGGGGGCGTCGTCCGTGATGGTGGCTGCCATGACTTCTCCCGGGGTCGTCGCCGCGAGCGGCGGGGTGCTTGGTGCGGTGTGGTGGTGGGTGGTGCGGTGGTGGGTGGTGCTTGGTGGTGGTGTGTGGTGCGGGTGCTGCTATTCGCTTGTTCCGGTTATTCGGTTATTCCGGCGCTTCGCCTAGTCCGGTACATCGCCGGCTCCGGTCAATTCGGCCGGACGCGCTCGATGCATCTGACCCGCACCGGTGCGGCGCGGGGGTTGTCCTCTACCTCTTGCGCATCGGCCTTTTCGGCGCCGCGGGTGATCAGGCGGAACTTGGGTTCGTGGCCCGGCAGTTCCATCGGCAGCCCGGCCGGCGTCGTCGACTTCACGCGCTCAGCGAAATCGCGCTTGACCAGTCGGTCCTCGAGGCTCTGGTAGCTCATGAACACCGCCCGGCCGCCGACCGCGAGGCCCTCGCAGGTCATGGGCAGGACGTTCTCCAGCGCCTCCAACTCCCGGTTGACCTCGACGCGAAGCGCCTGGAAGGTGCGCTTGGCGGGGTGGCCGCCGGTGCGCCGGGATGCGGCCGGGATGGCGTCGTAAAGCAACTCGACGAGACGGCCCGACGTGGTGAACGGCTCCTTGTCCCGCTCGCGCAGCACCGCCGTGGCGATGCGGCCCGCGAAACGCTCGTCGCCGTACGTCGACAGGATCCGCGCGAGGTCACCGTGCGAATAGCCGTTGAGGACGTCCGCCGCGGTCGGGCCCGTGGTGGGGTCCATCCGCATGTCCAGCGGCGCATTGACGCGGTAGGCGAAACCGCGGTCGACCTGGTCGAGCTGCATGGAGGACACGCCGAGATCGAACAGCGCGCCGGCCAGCCCGGCCTCGCGAGCCAGGGCGATCGCCGGGGCCTGCGGGTCGAGGGCCGACTCGTCGGACGGGTCGAAGCCGGGGACCGCGACCGCGCCGTCGACGCCGATGACGTCGGCGAGGCCGTCGAATCTGGTTTGGACGCCGGCGAAGCGGTCGCCGAAACGGGCGAGGCGCTCGCGGGCCGAGGCCAGCGCGGCGGCATCGCGGTCGAGGCCGATCAGGTGGAGCCCGGGAAACGTCTCCAGGAGATGCTCGGCGTGGCCGCCGGCGCCGAGGGTGCCATCGACGACGACGGCGCCGGTCCCATCGGGGGAACCAACGCCGGTGATGCCTGGCTCGAGCAGCGCGGTGACGCGGTCGAGGAGGACGGGCACGTGGCCGTGCTCCCCGGACTTGCGGTCCCCCGGTGCGGAGCGCCCACCGGGCGCCACATCAGCACCGGCGACCACTCCAGTCACATCGTTGACATCGGTCATCGGCACTCCCTCCGGAAGTCTCGCAGTTGGTCTTCGATTACCTCGCTCGTGCGTGATCCGCGGGCGCGTGCACAGGGCCCTGCCCGACCCGAACCTGGTGTCGGGGAAGTACACCAGGGGCGGGTCGGACAGAGTCCTTGCGGACGCTCCCGTCCCGGGCGGCGCGAGTCCTACAGCACCCCGAACAGCGAATCGTCTTCGCCGTCGGAGAAGTCCTCTTCATGCTCCGCCTGGTAGGCCTCCCAGGACTGCTTGTCCCAGATCTCCAGGAAATCGATCGATCCGATGACCACGCATTCCTTGGTCAGGCCCGCGTAGGTGCGGTGATCCGCCGACAACGTGATGCGCCCCGACCCGTCGGGCCGCTGTTCGTCCGTGCTCGCCGCCAGGTTGCGGATGAAGGCTCGTGCGCGGGTGTTGGTCCGCGATGCCTTCGTCGCGCGCTGCGCGAGCTGGAGGAACTCGTCCTTGGGGTAGACGGCCAGCGAGTGGTCCTGCCCCTTGGTCACCATCAGCCCGCCGGCGAGTTCGTCGCGGAACTTCGCCGGGAGCGTAAGGCGGCCCTTGTCGTCCAGCTTCGGGGTATAGGTGCCGAGGAACATGTCGCTTCCGGCTCCTCTCCCCTTCTCCGGCCGACGCGGTGGCGCCGCATCGAGTCATCTCATCGGTATTCGTCTTTTTCCTGCGATGCCGGTCGACCTCTCCAACATCACGGCCCACAGTACCCCACTTTGCCCCACAAGCAACACCAAGACGCATCGGTTTCCAGGGGTTTTTCACCGGCCAAAACCTGTCAACCTGCATATTCGCAGGTGGGGCGTTCGCCCGTGGGCGGTGTCACGGACCACGCTTGACGACGAATATTCCCCACCGGCGTGTCCCTCCGGCGTGTCGTGCATCACATTTCACATGGGCCCCGAGTCGATCTTCTCCAGCGACGCACCCAAGTGGGGCGAAGTGGGCGATCGAGGTGGGGCAAAGTGGGTGATCGAGGTGGGGCCGAGTGGGCAGCCTCGGCAAGGCCGAGTGGATTGCCGTGGTGGGGCCGAAAGGAGCGACCGCAGCTCCGCCCGCCATCCCCTCAGCGGCTACCCCACCCCGAATCGCGCCGGCGGCCGACCCTCACCCTCCGTCGCCGCCCCCTCAGCGGCTAACCCACCTCGAATCGCGCCGGCGGCCGACCCTCACCGCCCGTCGCCATCCCCTCAGCGGCTAACCCACCTCGAATGGCCTAACCCACCCGCTATAACGGGTGGGTTAGGCCATTCGAGGTGGGTTAGGGCATTCGAGGTGGGTTAGCGAGTGCGCTCGGCGCACAGAATCTGCCGCAGCACAAGGCACGCGAAAACCCCGCCCCGGCGGCTGCCGGAAACGGGGTTGGTGGACGATTCATACGCGACGGGGACGGCGCGCTTGAAATCCTCGGGGGTCGGCGCTTAGCCCTGGAACCGTCCGCGGAAACGGTCTTCCATGCCGCCGCCCGACGAACTGGGGCGGCGGGGCTTCTTCGCCTTGCCGCCGCGCGCGCCGTCCGAACCGACGGACACCAGCTTCGGGTCCTTGCCGGATCCGGTCAGCGCCCACACGCCGGCACCGAACATGGCCAGGAATCCGATGATGCTCAGCGCCAGGAACCACAGGCTCGTCTGCGACAACGCCATGCCGCCGATCAGCAGCAGCAGCCCGACGCCGATGATGGCGATGACTCGCGGCGAAAATCCGCGGGGCGTTCCACCCGACTCCAGGCCCATCGACTTTCCGGACATGGCGGAGCCGAACTTCGGATCCTCGGCATACAGCGCCGATTCGATCTCGGCCAGCATCCTCTGTTCCTGCTCGGAAAGTCCCATGGGTTTCCTTCCCTGACTCACGGTCGGGCTCGTCGTACTTCACATCTTCGCTGCAACACATCATCGCTGCGGCAGCTGCCACCGGGCGCAATGTTCGCTCACAAAGTCCAACGGGCGGCGCGCCGATTTTGTTCCCGAACCTGCCCCGCGCTCCACGACCGCCAACCACGCGCAGACGCCGAACGGCGGTGCTTCTCCAGTACCGGCCAGTGTACGCACGCCACCTCCCGCCAACCACCACAATTCGGCAGGTTCATGCGACGCCATCAGGCAACGTCAGACAGCATTCCGAAGTCGGCCTCCACCTCCGCCAGAAAATCCGCCGCCAGCGACTGCACCCGCCGGGCCTCGAGCTCGTCGACGCCCCGGGACAGCCCCAGGCGCACGTCCTCCCACTGCCCGGACAACGCCTCGAACCGCGCGGCCCACGGCGCATACGCCGGCGCATGCCTGCGCAGCCGCGCCCACGCACCGTGGTCGGCCTTCCGGCGCCGGCCCGGATTTTCCGCGATCACCGCACCGGCGACGCGTAGCGCCGCCTGGTACGACAGGTCCAGCCGATCCGCCGGCGCCGCCGTCCTCGCCTGCGCGAGCAGCGACGCCGCCCGACCCAGGAAGGACACTGCCTGAGAAGAGATGCCCGACGGCGCCACCATCGCGCTCCTCCCGTTTCCAATGCGTGCCATCCGACTTCTCCCTTCCATCCGTTCAAGCGATCCGTCAAAACCGTCCGTCAATAACCACGTCCACCGACCGCACCACCACCGGCACCGGCCGAACTTCACTCGTTCGTTCGATGGGATCCGCACCACCGGCCCACCATCGCTTCCGCGACGCCCCGGACACTACGAGACCGCCCGGATTCACCCTCCAGCATAATCGAACACCCATTCGCACACAAGGGTTTTCGCCGCGCATCCGCCCTTTCTGCGGCCCGCGCCCCCGCCCGCGCCGCCGGCCCGGTTAAGCTGGTCGGGTGCGATACAGCGTCCTCCCCCTGCCGGAACCGATTTTCCGGCTCCGGCTCCACGAGGCCGTCTCCCTTTATGTCGGGGCGATGGGCTACGACCCGTCGATCGTCGATGCGCGCGTGCTGGCGTGGGCCCGGGCCCGCCATGAGCCCGGGTGGTCGGCCGTCGCCGCCGTGGCCCACCCCGAGGACGTCGCGCCGCACGTGGCCCTGGCCGATCCCGCGTTTCCGCTGGCGGGCATCGCGTATTGCCAGCAGGGCACGTCGACGCAGTGGTGGCACGTGCAGGTCCGCGCGGGCCTGGCTGCGCGGCGCACCCCGATCCACGCCGCCCGCGACATCCTCGGCGATTACGTCGAGCTCGCCGAGATCCACGTCGATCCCGGCCACCAGGGCGCGCGCATCGGCGAGCGGCTCCTCCACGAGCTGATGCGCGGCCGCCCGGAGCGCCGCGTCCTGCTGTCCACGCCGGAGGTCCCCGCCGAGGCCAACCGCGCCTGGCGCCTCTACCGCCGCCTCGGCTTCACCGATGTCCTGCGCAATTTCCACTTCGCGGGCGATTCCCGGCCCTTCGCGGTGCTCGGGGCCAGGCTTCCGCTGGCCCGGGTCGATTCGCTTGACGACGAATCGGCGCCCACGCAATCGTCGCCAAGCAATGAGGAGGGGCCCGCATGAAAGCCGTGACCCTGCGCGCCCGCCTGGCCGCGCTGGCCGTGATCGTGGCGCCGGTGCTGGCGCTGACGGGGTGCTTCACCACCGACGCGGCGATGTCGATTTCCGGATCTGATCGGGTCAGCGGCACGATCCACGTGGCCGTGCCCGCCGGCGCGACGACCCGCGAGCAGCTGTGGGAGGTCCCCGCGGCGTTCAGCGATGGCGTCACCGTGGAAAACGGCGAGTCCGACGGCAACCGCACCGCCACCTACGTGGTGCGCGACCTGACGTTCGACGAGATTCACGACCTCGTCGACGCCGCCTCCTCCGACGCCATCGACCTGGAGCTCGAGCGCGTCGGCGGCAACCAGGTCTCGGTGGCCGGCAAGGCGTCCCTGGCGCGCTACCCCGGCGCGAAATTCACCCTGGCCATCGCCTTCCCCGCCCCCGTCACCGGCACCAACGGCACCGTCGACGGCGGCCAGACCGTCCGATGGACCATGGACGGCGGCAGCGACTCGACGTTCTGGGCCACCTCCCCCGCCGGCAGCACCGACCGCGACCAGCTGCTGCTGTGGACCGGCCTGGCCACCGCCGCCGGGCTGCTCGCCGCCCTGCTCGTCGTCCTGTGGGCCCGCCGCGACCACGACATGAGGGACTGAGCTCGCCGGAAAGCTGGGCCCGCCGGAACGCTGGGCCCGCTGAAAACCTGGCCCGCCGAAAAGCTGGGCCCTAGAACCCGCCCCGCAGCATGTCCTGACCGGTGCCCCACGCCGGGGCCATGCCCAGGTTGTGCAGGACTTCCTGGGTGGCGCGGGCGAAGTTGAGGGTCATGAAGTGAATGCCCGGCACGCCCTCCGCGATGAGGCGCTCGGCCATCTCGGTGGTCACCTCGATGCCCGCCTTGCGGATCTCATCGCGGTTGGCCTCCTCGTCGCCGGCGGCGGCGCGCAGCAGCCGCTCGTCGACGGCCGGCGGCAGCGCCGAGCCGGACAGCTCGACCTGGCGGCGCAGCGACCGCATCGACGTGATCGGCATCAGGCCCGGGATGATGGGCTTCGCGCCGTTTTCCGGGTCCGCGGCGGCCAGGCGGTCGCGCAGGCGCAGGTAGTGGTCGACGTCGAAGAACATCTGGGTGATGGAGTACTCGGCGCCGGCACGCAGCTTCGCCAGCGTGTGGCGCGTGTCGGCCTCCAGGTCGGCGGCGCGGAAGTGGCCCTCGGGGAAGGACGCGATGCCGATTTCGAAGTCGGAGAACTCGTCCTCGGCGCGGATCATCTCGATGAGCTCGGAGGCGTAGCTCAGGCCGTCGTCCATCGGGGTCCACTCGCCGAGCGGGTCCCCGGGCGGGTCGCCGCGCAGGACCAGCAGGTTGGTCAGCCCACGCTCGAGGTAGGCGCGCAGGATCTCGCGCAGCTCGGTGACGGAATGGCCCACCAGCGTCAGGTGCACCAGCGTGGTCAGCGGCTCCCGCGAGACCCGCTCGGCGATGCGCAGCGTCCGGTCGCGGGAGGATCCCCCGGCACCGTAGGTCACGGAGGCGAAGGACGCCCCGAGATCGTGGAAGGCCTCCGCCGCCCGGAGCAGGCGTTCCTCGGCGGCGTCGTCACGCGGGGGCATGAACTCGACGGAGAACGGGATGGGGCCGGGGCTGGGCAGCGTCAGCGCGTGGCGGACGGGAACCTGGCGGCCCACCGCGGGTGGCGGGAAGTCGGACATGACCGGTTATCTTATTGGGAGGACGACAGTGGGCGCCGACCCGGCCCCCGATTGGAGTCGATGACACCCGAAAGGTGGCGTGATGGCCGACCCAGCGAACTTCCCGGCGATCGAACCCGGAATGTCCCCCCTCGACGTCCCCGCCGCGGTGACCGGCGCGTTGGCCGATTTTTTCGACGCCCGTTCGTCGATGGTCGCCGACATCGACGACGAGTTTTCGCGGGTCATCGGGGCATTGCGCGATTTCACGCTGCTGGGCGGCAAGCGCGTGCGCCCGGCGTTCGCCTGGGCGGGCTGGCTGGGTGCCGGGGGTGACGCGGGGCTTTACGACGACGCCGAGGACCCCGATGCGGTCTTCCGTTCCGTCTGCGCCCTGGAGTTCATCCAGGCGTGCGCGCTGATCCACGACGACATCATCGACGCCTCCGACACCCGCCGCGGCAATCCGACGGTGCACAAGGTCTTCGAGTCCCGCCACCGGGGCAATTCCTGGCGCGGCGACGCCGCCCACTACGGGCACTCGGTGGCCATCCTCGCCGGTGACGTGGCCCTGGCCTGGGCCGATGACATGTTCCACGGGTCGGGGCTGTCCGATTCCGCGCGCAACCGCGCCCGCGAGCCGTGGTGGCGCATGCGCACCGAGGTCCTCGGCGGCCAGCTGCTCGACATCACCGCCGAGTCCTCCGGCGATTCCCGCGTCGGCGTCGCCGAGAAGGTCAACCGCTTCAAGACCGCCGCGTACACCATCGAGCGGCCCCTCCACATCGGCGCGGCCATCGCCGGTGCGGGCGATGACATCGTCGACGCCTACCGCGAGTTCGGCAAGGACATCGGCATCGCCTTCCAGCTCCGCGACGACCAGCTCGGCGTCTTCGGTGACCCGGAGGTCACCGGCAAGCCCGCCGGCGACGATCTGCGCGAGGGCAAGCGCACCGTGCTCGTGGCCACCGCCCTGGAGCGGCTGCGGCAGACCGACCCGGATGGGGCGCACCACCTCGACGAGAAGCTCGGCCGCGTCGGAGGGCTCGACGACGTCGCCGAACTGCGCGGGCTCATCCTCGCCTCCGGCGCCAACGAGCTGCTCGAAGAAGAGATCACCCGGCTGACCCGCCGCGGCCTCGACGCCCTGGAGTCGGCGCCGATCGTCGACGAGCAGCGCGAGCGCCTGGCCGAAATGGGCCGCCGGGCCACCGCCCGCGCCTGGTAGCGGACGGCCGGTTCCTCCAGCCGAGCCGCTTCCCCACCCGGACCGCCTCCCCACCCCACGAAAACATCGAGGTCGAAAAACCAGTGCAGAACCCCGCTTCGGACTTCATGAAGTTCCTGCCGCTGTCGCCGGTGCCGGGACCCCGCCGCCGCGTCCCCGCCCCTGATGCAGGTGCTGGTGGAGCGAACGCCGCCGGCGGCACCCGCGACATCGTCGTCATCGGCGCGGGGCTGTCCGGGCTGACCGCTGCGCTGCACCTGATCGGCGCGGGCCACCGGGTCACGGTCGTCGAGTCGTCCGATCACGTCGGCGGCCGCTGCGCGACCGAGGACGTCGCGGTGCCCGGCGCGGGCGTCACCGTCCGCGCCGACACGGGTGCGACGGTGTGGACGATGCCGCAGCTGGTGGAGTCGGCGCTGTCGGCCGTCGGCAAGCGCATCGCCGACGTCGACCCGGCCTTCGCCGTCGACCGCCTGACCCCCGCCTACCATGCGACGTTCCATGACGGCCGCTCGATCGACGTCTACGGCGACGCCTCGCGGATGGCCGCGGAGATCACCCGCTTCGCCGAAGCCGGCGGCGACGACCCCGCCCCGCGCGTCGAGGGCTACCGGCGGATGCGCGAGTGGCTGGCCGAGATGTTCGCCTCCGCGTTCCCCCACTTCATGGCCGCGAGCTTCGATTCGCCGCTGGACATGGTCGGCGACTCCGGCACGGCGGGCGACCTGGGCCAGCTGGTGCAGCTCGGCGCGTTCGGGTCGCTGGGCCGCAGGGTCGAGGCGATGCTCGGCGACGAGCTGCTGGCCCGCGTGTTCAGCTTCCAGTCCCTGTACGCCGGCGTCGCGCCGAAGAACGCCCGCGCAGTCTACGGCTGCATCGCGCACATGGACACGACGATGGGCGTGTTCTACCCGACCGCCTCGCGCACGGGTTCGGGCATCGGGGCCATCGCGGAGGTCATGGCCGAAGCCTTCGTCGGGGCCGGCGGCACGCTGTGCTTGTCGACGCCCGTGACCGGCCTGTCAGTCGGTTCCGGCCGGAGCGTCACGGCCGTGCGCACCGCCGATGGCTCCATTTCCTGCGACGGCATCGTCGCCACCGTGGATCTGCCGGTGGTCGAGGAGTGGCTCGGCGAGGCCGGCGCACCCGCGAAGAAACGCGTCGTGCCCACCCGGTCGTCGCCGTCTGCGATGGTCTCCCACGGTGCGGTGCCCGTCGACGTCACCGAGAACTGGCCGGAGCGCCACCACCTCATCTCCTTCGGCGAGGCGTGGGACGAGACGTTCCGCGAGATCTCCTCGCCGCGCGGCGGCTCGCTGATGTCGGATCCGTCGCTGCTGGTCACCCGCCCCGCGGTGACGTGCCCCGACCGCATCGTCGTCGACGCCGACGGCCGCGAGTGGGAGCCGGTCAGCGTGCTCGCGCCATGCCCGAATCTGGCGTCGGCCGACGTCGATTGGGACCTGGTCGGACCCGCCCACCTCGCCGAAGTGACGGCCGAGCTGGAGTCCCGGGGGCTGACGGGCATTGCGGAGCATTGGGCCGTCGGAAAGCTCGACACCCCGGCCACCTGGGCCGGGCAGGGCATGGTCGACGGCAGTCCCTTCGGGCTGGCGCACCTGTTCCGCCAGACCGGGCCATTTCGCCCGCGCAATCTCTCCCCGCGCCTGCCGTCGAATCTCGTGCTCGCGGGGTCGACGACCGTCCCCGGCGTCGGGGTGCCCACCGTCATGATTTCCGGCGCGCTCGCCGCCGACCGATTCACGGGAGGTGCGGTCCGGTGACCGCAGACACCGACACCACCGCCGGGTCCGGCGCCACCGGATCCGCCACTGCTGAGGGATCGGGCGCCACGGCCGTCGGCAAGCACACAGCCCTGCCCGACGCCCGCCTGCCCTGGTGGGCCGACCATGCGAAGCTCGGATTCGTCGGCGCCCTGTTCATCGCGCTCGGCTCCTACGGCGCCGGCGCGACCCGGTACCGCGGCGGCGTCGTCGACGCGCTGGGCATCGGCTGGATCACCTACGGCCACGGGTTCGCGCTGTTCGAGATCTTCATCTGGGTCGGCATCGTCTGCCTGCTCGGCGCCTGGCTCATCGCGGGCCGGCAACTGATCTGGCGCGGCCGCGGACCCGCCACGACCCGCCTGCGCACGCTCAACCGCTCGCTGCTGTGGTGGCTGGTGCCGCTGTCGCTGTCGGCGCCGATCTTCTCGCGCGACATCTACTCGTACCTGATGCAGGGCGCGATGATGCGCGACGGCTTCGACCCCTACAGCGAGGGCGCGGCCGTCAACCCCGGCCCGATGCTGCTGGAGGTCTCCGCCGACTGGCGCAACACCACCACCCCGTACGGCCCGCTGCACCTGGGCATCAACGAGGTGATCACCCGCATCGTCGGCGACAACATCTCCATCGGCGTGGTGTTGTTCCGGATCCTGTGCATCCTGGGCTTCGCGGCGATCGTCTGGTCGGTGCCGCGCATCGCGGTGCGGCTCGGCGGCGATCCGGCAATGGCGCAGTGGCTGGGCGTGCTCAACCCGCTGGTGATCCTGCACCTGGTCGCGGGCCTGCACAACGAGTCGATCATGGTCGGACTGGTCTCGCTGGCGCTGGTCGCCGGCCTGAAAATGCCCCGCCTGCGCGGCGCCGTCGTCGCCTCCCTGCTCATCGGAGTCGCGGTGTCGCTGAAGGCCACCGCCGTCATCGCCCTGCCGTTCCTGGTGTGGATCGCCGTGACCCGCGGCGGCACCCTGCCGAAGTGGGGCGCGGTGTTTCGCCGCCTGCCGTCGCTGCTGGG
This sequence comes from Corynebacterium sp. NPDC060344, assembly GCF_042725215.1. Lineage (NCBI taxonomy): Bacteria > Bacillati > Actinomycetota > Actinomycetes > Mycobacteriales > Corynebacteriaceae > Corynebacterium > Corynebacterium sp. NPDC060344. The sequence continues at coordinate 186,408 of NZ_JBHXCS010000002.1, forward strand.
CTACGGCATCGGCATGTCCGCGCTCATGGTCGCGGCGCTGACCGCGGTGACGTGGGCGACCGGTTCGACCTGGGGCTGGCTGACGGAGATCAGCGGCAACACCAAGGTGATCAACCCCCTGGCCGCGCCGTCGGCGGTGGCGGGCATCATCGCGGCGGTGATGGCGTGGATCGACGACACGGTGGTGTTCAACTCCATCGTCGCCGTCACCCGCACGGTGTCGTCGGTGATCATGGTCGCCGGCCTGGTGGTGTGCTGGTTCGTGTTCCGCCAGGATCCGCGCCGCAACATGGCCGGCATGGTCGCCGCCTACGGAGTCGCGGTGGTGTTCAACGCCGTCGCGCTGCCCTGGTACTACGCCAGCCTGCTCACGCCGGTCGGCACGTTCCGCCCGCCGCGGTGGCTGGTGCAGGGCACGGTCGTGGCCACGCTGATCCTGTGCCTGTCGTTTTCCGGCGGCGGCAACAACCGCTTCTACGACGTCCCCTGGATGATCGTCATCACCGTCGCCGCCTGGTTCGCGCTGCGGTGGCTGGTCAATGGCGACTTGCGGCGCCCGGTGCGCTGGCGCGGGCCGCTTGACGACGACCCGGCGCCCGACACTTCCGCGGGCGCGGAGGAAGTGAAGCGGAGCTAGAACGCCGCTAGAAGGCGGAGGCCTGGGCGCGGCGGATGACCTCGCGCGCCAGGTGCCCGTGCAGGCCGTCGATCGGGCGGCCGGGCAGCGACTCGTCTTCGGTCCACAGCCAGGTCAGGGCTTCCTCGGGGCGGTAGCCGCCATCGGCGAGGACGGCGAGGGCGCCGGAGGCGTACTTGTTCACGCCGTCATCGTCGAGAAGCAAAAGCGGGACCTGGGGCACGCCGCGACGCTCGACGGCGACCAGCTTGCCCTCCTGCAGCAGCGCGTGGACGCGGGTCACCGGGACGCCGAGGTGATCGGCGACGTCGGGGACGACCAGGGTCTCCTCGTCGGCGGGCAGGACATCGGGGCACGTGGGGATCTTTCTCACGCCGTCACCATACCGCGCCCCGCCGCCGGTCCCCGACCGCATTGGCACCGGCGCGCGGCGGTCGGCCATACTGGTGGGCGGCAACGGGAGGAGAACAGGCGATGGCTGAAGTTCGCGAGGGCGATGTCCTCGACGGCCGGTACCGCATCGGTCCGCTGATCGCGCGCGGCGGCATGAGCTCCGTCCATCGCGCGACGGACCTGCGGCTGGGCCGCGACGTCGCCGCCAAGGTGATGGACCCCCGGTTCGTCCACGACGAATCCTTCCGCATCCGCTTCGAGCGCGAGGCCCGCGCCGTGGCCCGCATGGCCGACGAGTCGCTGGTCAACGTCTACGACCAGGGCCACGACGCCGCGGGGCACGTCTTCCTGATCATGGAGCTCGTCGACGGCGGCACGCTGCGCGAGCTGCTGCGCGAACGCGGCCCCATGCCGCCGCATGCCGCGGCCGCCGTGCTCGGCCCGGTGCTGCGCGCACTGTCGCTGGCGCACGACCGGTCGATGGTCCACCGCGACATCAAGCCGGAAAACGTGCTCATCTCGGATTCGGGGCGGGTCAAGCTCGCCGACTTCGGCCTGGTGCGCGCGGCGGCGGATTCGAAGGTGACGTCCAATTCGGTGATCGTGGGCACGGTCGGCTACCTGTCGCCCGAGCAGGTCACGGGTGCGGAGATGACGCCGGCCTCGGACGTCTACTCCACCGGCATCCTCCTCTATGAGCTGCTGACGGGCTCGACCCCGTTCACCGGCGACACGTCGCTGGCGGTGGCGCTGCAGCGGCTGAATCGCGACGTTCCCCCGCCGTCGGAGGCCATCGACGGCGTGCCCCCGGAGTTCGACGAGCTCGTCGCCCGCGCCTGCGCCCGCGAGCCCGAGGATCGGTTCGCGTCGGCCGCGGAGTTCGCCGAGGAGCTCGACGACATCGTCGACGAGCTCGGCCTGCCGCCGTTCCGCGTGCCCGCCCCCGTCGATTCCGCCGCCCACCGCGCCTCCCGGACCAGGGATGATTTGTCGGCGCCGGATCCGGAGGACGTGCGGGGAACGGAGCTTTTCGACGGCCCGCCCGAACCCGGTTTGTTCGGCCCCCACGGACGCGACGGGATGAACGAAACCCGGCACGACGTTCCCGCCTCCCCTCTGCCGGCTCCCGGCACCTTCGCCTCCCCTGACGCCGGGGACGGATACGGCGACGATCACGGCGATGAGTTCGGCGACGCCGATTACCGAGACGGTTACTCGGACGATTACGACGATGGCGATTTCGCCGCCCGCCCCGACGGCACGGCGGTGTTGCCCGGCCCGGTGCCGGGTGCCGCCGCCGGCGCGGGCGCGGCCGGAGCAACCGGTGCAGCAGGTGCGGGCGCCGTGCCCGGCATGCCCACCGGAATGCCCGGGCCCGCCCCCTACCGCAACGACGTCCCCGCACCGCGCCACGCCGCCCCCGACGACGGACGCGACGGGAGGGGTGGACGGGGTGCGACGCCGGCCCGTCGTCAAGCAGGGGCCCGGGAAGGACGCCAGCGCACCCGCACGGGCTGCGCGATCTGGCTGATCATCGCGCTCATCGCGACGCTGGGCATGGGCCTGGGCGCGTGGTGGCTCGGCTCCGGGCGCTACGGCGAAGTGCCGTCGATCTCCGGCATGACCGAACAGCAGGCCTCCGCCGCCGTCAGCGACGCGGGATTCGAACCGATCGCGCAGCAGCAGTACCACGACGCGGTGCCGCAATCGCAGGTCATCGGCACCGAACCGCTCGCCGGGGCGCGCGCCGTCAAAGGAGCCCCGGTGACCGTCCTGGTCAGCCTGGGCCGGCCCACCGTGCCCGCGCTGCCCGCAGACCGCTCGCCGTCGCGGTACTCGACGATGCTCAAGGAGCGCACCCTCGTCGAAGCCACCGGCGAGCCGATGTACTCCGACTCCGTGCCCTCCGGCGCGATCCTCATGACCGAACCCGCCGCCGGACAGACCGTGGGCACCGGATCCACCGTCACCGTCCACCTGTCCAAGGGGCAGGCGCCCGTGAAGGTCCCCGACGTCGTCGGGCTGAGCCTCGACGACGCCCGGAAGGTCATCGAGGACGCCGGCCTGACCGTCGCCGACGTCACCGAGGAATTCTCCGAGACCTACGACCCCAGGGCCGTGCTGTCCGTGACGCCCGACCCCGGCACCGGCCTGGCGCGCGGCTCCGACGTCACCCTGGCCGTCAACAACGGCATCGAGGTCCCCGACGTCGAGGGCCTCACCCTCGACGAAGCCCGCACCAAGCTCGAGGAAGCCGGCCTGACCGTGCGCGACGTGACCCGGTCGGAGTCCTCCCCGCGCAAGGCCGGCCAGATCGACTCCACCACTCCCCAGGCCGGCACCATGGTCGAGCCGACCAACGCCACCATCGACCTCGTCGTCTCCGACCGCGTCGAGGTGCCCAACATCCTCGGCTCGAAGATCGGCGACGCCCGCCAGAAGCTCGACGAGCTCGGCCTGCGCCTGCGCATCACCGGCGACGCCTCCGACGACGACCGCATCTACAGCCAGTCCCCGCGCTCCGGCAGCGACGCCAAGCGCGGCGACGAGGTCACCGTCCGCGGGTTCTAGCGGACGACGGCGACGGGACGGGGCGAACATGGCGGGCGGACCGGGCCGCGGGTGGGGCCGCATCGTCGAGCGCCGGCGGGCCGTGCTTGACGACGCCCACCGCCCACCCCAGCTGCGCGCCCCCGGCGACCAGCCGTTGCGCCATCGGCGGCTCCTCGACGCCAAACAGCGGGCCGACGCCGTCATCGACGACACCTCCGCCGAACTCGCCCGCGGCATCGGCGGGGGCGGTGGAGAGATGCCGGGCGCTCGAGGCGGTGGAATCGGCGGCGGGGTTGGCGGTGTCGCCGAGTTCTTCTCCGGGCGGCAGCCTGCGATGGGCCGATTGACGGTGATCCTGGTCCTCATCGCCGCCGTGCTCATCGCGCCGCGGCTCCTCGGCGTCGTGGCGGCCGGGCTGGCCGGTGGGGCCGGGTTGTTCGTGGCCGCCGTCGCCATCGGCGCGGTGCTCTACATCGGCGGCGGGCGCTGGTTCGCCGGCCGCCGCGCGGAGATCGCCGGCGCCGACGCCGCGGCGACGCTCGACCAACTCGCCGCCGATTCCCGCGCCCGGCTGCAGGCGATCATCGACGAGTGGTTCCGCATCGACGACACCCTGGGCATCGGCACCGCACTGGAATCGGCCTACGCCCGCGAGCCCCAGTCCCCCGAACTCGACCGCGCACGCCAGTCGATCATCGCCTCCATCGACTCCGCGCTCGCCGACGGCCACGACGCCCTCGCGGACCTGCGTAGCGACCTGCCCGGCGCGGATCTCCACCAGCGGCTGCAGCGCATCGACGCCGCCGACCGCGCCTTCTTGCGCCTGCGCTTCTACCGCCGCGCCCTCGACGACTGAACGCACGAGGAAACTCAAACGGGAACGCAGGCCGAAGGGGCCCCGGCAATCATGCCGGGGCCCCTTTCAGCGGTGATTCGCCGATCACCGTGATTTCGTCGTCAAGCGGCTAGTTGCGCAGCATCTCCGCGACCAGGAACGACAGCTCGAGCGACTGCTGCGTGTTCAGGCGCGGATCGCACGCCGAGGCGTAGCGGCCCGGCAGATCGACGTCCGCGATGTCCTGCGCGCCGCCGAGGCACTCGGTGACGTCCTCGCCGGTGAGCTCGATGTGCAGGCCGCCCGGGTGGGAGCCGATGGCGCGGTGGACCTCGAAAAAGCCCTGGACCTCGTCGACGATGCGGTCGAAGTGGCGGGTCTTGTAGCCGTTGGAGGCGCTGTAGGTGTTGCCGTGCATCGGGTCGCACTGCCAGATGACCTTGTGGCCGGTGGCCTCGACGGCCTCGACGATGGCCGGCAGGACCGTGCGGACCTTGTCGTTGCCCATGCGCGACGTCAGCGTCAGGCGGCCCGGCTGGAACAGGGGATCGAGCTTCTCCACGTAGGCGACGGCCTCCTCCGGCGTCGTCTTCGGGCCGATCTTCACGCCGACCGGGTTGCCGATCAGCGCCGCCAGCGCCACATGGAAGTCGTCGAGGCCGCGGGTGCGCTCGCCGATCCACAGCTGGTGCGCCGAGAGGTTGTACAGCTTGTCGTCGCCGGCCTCGTCGTGGGCCAGGCGCAGCATCGCGCGCTCGTAGTCGACGACCAGCGCCTCGTGCGAGCAGTAGATGTCGGCGGTCTGCAGGTTGGAGTCGGAGACGCCGCAGGCCTGCATGAAGCGCAGGGCATGGTCGATCTCGCGGGCCAGGTCCTCGTAGCGCGCGCCGGCCGGCGAGGTGGTCACGAATTCGCGGTTCCACTCGTGCAGGCGGTGCAGGTCTGCGGTGCCCGAGCCGGTCAGCGCGCGGACCATGTTCATGGCGGCCGACGCGTTGGCGTAGGCGCGGACCATGCGGGCCGGGTCGTGGACGCGGGATTCCTCGGTCGCCTCGACGCCGTTGACCATGTCGCCGCGGTAGCTGAGCAGCCCCTCGGAGTCGCGGTCGGCCGAGCGCGGCTTGGCGTACTGGCCGGCGATGCGGGCCATTTTCACCACCGGCGTCGACGCGCCGTAGGTCAGCACCACGGCCATCTGCAGCAGCGTCTTGATGTTCGCCCGGATGTGCGGCTCCGTGTTGGACTCGAAGGTCTCCGCGCAGTCGCCTCCCTGGAGCAGGAACGCGCGGCCCATGGCCACGTCCGCCAGCTCCTCCTTGAGCTTGCGCACCTCCGGCGCCACGACGATCGGCGGCACCGACTCGAGGATGCGGCGCACGTTGGCGGCGGCCTTCGGGTCCCACGACGGCTGCTGCAGCGCCTGGCGCGACAGTGCGTCTTCGAATCGTTCGCGGATGCCCTCGGGCAGCGGCGGCAGATCGGGGAGATCGTTTACGGGGAGGTCAATGGTCCAACTCACGGGTGCAATCGTAGCCGACCGCCCGGATCGGGTTGCCTCCCACCGCGCCCGGGGGCATTCGGGGCCGCGCGGCGGTGGTCCATGCACCCTGCTTTGCGACGGCCACCGCCTACCGCGAGGGGCGCACCTTCGCGATCTCGCGGAACCGCACCATATTGTGGCGCGCATCGGCGAGGGCGTCGTGGCGGCCTTCGTCCTGCTTGGACAGCCGCGGCTCTCCTGCCATTTCCCAGTACTGCTTGAGTTCCCTGGTGAAGCGCGGGATCCTGCGCGGCAGCCGGGTCATGTCGCCCCACAGCTGGGCCAGGACGACGTGGTCGTAGGCGCCGACCCACGCCCACAGCTCCGGGTCGCCGGTGCCGGGGGCGAGGAAGAACCGCTCCAGATCGTCGCGGATCGTCGACCGGGACTTCCACAGCGGCGACGACGGGTTCGGCAGCTGGTTGAGCACGTTGGCCCGCACCCACGGGCCCGCGGACCGGGCGTCGAATTCCGAGGAGATGGCGTAGTACTCGCGGCCGTCCTCGGCGACGACACCGATGGAGACCAGGTCGATGGTCCGGCCGTCTTCGATGAACTCGGTGTCGTAGAAATAGCGCACGACGCACAGGATAACCCGTGCGCCGCGTCATCTTCCCCGGTGGGGCGTGCGAAGCCGGCGGCGTGCGCCGGCCAGTCGAACAATCGCCTACAGTGCCTTCTGGCCGGGGCGGACCTCGAGCCGGCCGCCCGGCTCGGTGCCCTCCGGGTAGCCGTGGCCCTTGGCCAGCGAATCCTTGACGTCCGCCGAGTACGCGTCAACGTAGGTCTGGCCGGACATGTCCTGCAGGGCTTTCATCAGGTCGTCGGTGAGCGCCCTGGAGCACGCGTACTCGTCGCCGCGGTCGCGGTAGTCGGCCGGGTCCAGCGGGTCGCCGATGACCACGCCGACCTTCTTCGGGCGCGGCACCCACGTGCCGATGGGGTTGACCTCGGCCGTGCCGATCATCGCCACCGGGTAGACCTTGACGCCCGTCTTCAGCGCCACGCGGGCCAGGCCGGTCTTGCCGCGGTAGAGGCGGCCGTCGGCGGAGCGGGTGCCCTCCGGGTACATGCCCAGCACGTCGCCGCGGTCGAGGACCTTCACGGCGGCGTCGAGCGCGTCCTGGGCGGCGTCGCCGGACTTGCGGTCGATGGGCACCTGGCCGGTGTTGGAGAAGAAGAACCGCTGGATGCGGCCGACGATGCCCGGGCTGGTGAAGTACTCCTTCTTCGCCAGAAAGGTGATCTGGCGGTCGAGGACCAGCGGGAAGAAGAAGGAATCCATCACCGCGAGGTGGTTGGACGCCATGATCGCGGCGCCCTGATCCGGCACCTTCTCGCCGCCCTTGTAGGTGGGGCGGTTCCACACGCGCAGGAACGGCCCGATGAGCACGTACTTGAAGAACTTGTACCAGGGGTTATTCACGCCCGCTAACCTTACCCTCAGCTTCGGCGGGAGCCCGGGTGGCCGCGCCGACGATGTGCCCCCGTCGCGCCGCCGTCCCCTCGCGCTCGGCCCGGAGTTAGCCGCCCAGCGCAGCCACACGATTTCGCGTCCTGGGGTTTTACCGACATTCACCCGGCCAGTGGCTGCATTCGTCGGATAAGGACCTCGCTTGACAACGTCCACGCGCAGCAGATCGGCCCCGTCAAACCATCCGGCGACACGTGATCAGGACGGCGCGGTATTCGAGCCCCTCGGTGCGGGCGAAGTTGGCCCAGCGCGTCACCCCAACGCGTCAGCCGAGGGCGTCGGCGCGGGCGAGGTCGGCCGCGCCGATCATCCCGGCATCCGCGCCCAGCCGGCCGATCTCGATGCGGGCGGTGGGCCGGTGCCCGGCGCCGGTGATCTCGGAGGCGAACACGGCGCGGGCGCGTTCCAGGTACTGGTCGGCGGCCTGGGCGACGCCGCCGCCGATGACGATGAGCTCCGGGTCGAACACGTCGGCCACCAGCGCAAGTGCCCGCCCGAGCCAGTCGGCGAAGTCCCCCACGGCCGCCACCGCCAGCGGATCGCCGGTCTGCGCGGCGAGCATGACGTCGGAGCCGGTGGCGGTACCGTCGATGCACGCCCGCGCCAGCGGCCCCGGGAAACGCTTGGTCGTCGCCAGCTCCCGCGCCGTCGCCGCCAGAGCCGTGCCCGAGCAGTACCGCTCCAGGCAGCCGCGCTTGCCGCACGAGCACGGCCGCCCGCCAGGCACGACGGTGAGGTGGCCGAACTCGGGTGCGGTGCCGTACGCGCCGCGGTAGATCTGGCCGCCGCTCATCATCGCGCCGCCGATGCCGGTGCCCAGCGCGAAGAGCACCCAATCGCGGGCACCGCGCGCGGCACCGAAGCGGTACTCGCCCCACGCCGCCGAGTTCGCGTCATGCTCCAGGGTCACCGGCAGGTCGAGGCGCTCCCCCAGCCGCGCCGCGACATCGGCGTCGCGCCACGGCAAATGGGGCGCGAACCGCACCACGCGCCGCTCGGAATCGAGGAACCCGGCCACGGCCAGCCCCACGCCCACGGCATCGGGATGGTCGCGCAGCAGCTCGCCGGTCATCTCCGCGATGCCGTCCTCGAGCGCCTCGGCCGTCCCGTTCGACGACCGCTGCATCCGGTCGATCACCCGCCCCTGCGCCGTCACCACGGCCGCGCGCAGATTCGTGCCGCCGATGTCGAAGCTGATGGTCGGCCCCGCGGGCGCGGTGTCGGGCGGCGTCGTCACGTGGGGGCTCCTGGTCGGGTGGGTCAGCGGGGCGAACCGGTGGGTTCGTCCCCTCAGGGCAGTCGCGCCGGGTCGGCGCGGAACCAAACAAGAATATCCCCCCAGCCGCCGGCCCACGTATCCGGAGCCGCCACGCGCACCTTTTCCATCGCGCACACCCCGAAGATCGAGGGCGCGCCGAACCGCTTCGCGAACCCCGCGACCTGCACCACCACTCCCCTCGGCGATGCGTCGACGCGGACGGTGGATTCGGGGAAGTCGCCGGGGTCGGCGCCGTCGTCAAGCACAAAAGCTTGACGACGGACCCCCGTAGCACCCGCCGCCGCCCCCACGTCGGTTTCGGCGACCTCCCCCGAATCGCCGAAGTCCGGGAACGCCAGGTGCAGGGGCGCGTGGACGCGCATGCGGTAGCGGGGCGCGCCATCGCCGCCGGCGCCGAGGTCCGCGAGAGTCAGGCGCGGGAGCGGCGCAGGCGTAGCCACGTCGGTGGGCTCGCCGGCGGCCACCTCCACGCCCCCCTCCGCACCTTCCTCAATGCCCACCCCGATCCACCGGGCGACGCTGGACACGCGCGGATCCACCGGCCCGTCGGCGCGCAGGTGCACGCCGCCGGAGTCGACGAACCGCTGCCACGAATGCCCCCATGACCACAGGGACTCCAGCAGCCGGGCCCGCCGGGCGCGGTCGCCGAAGACGTCGGGCATGGACCGGTGGCGGTCGACGCGGGGATTGATCAGGTCGAGCATGTCCGATAGCTCCGCCGGGCCCTGCACCCTGCGCAGCCACGACAGCTGGCGGTCCGGCGTCGGGCCGAAGCGCACGCCCACCGGGCCGACGCCCGCCATCGTCTGCGCCTTCGCCCACACCAGCAGGCGCTCCAGGCCGGCGAAACCGGTCAGCGCATCCAGCGCCGACGCATCGGCGTCCATGCCGCGCAACAGGCCGACGGCGTCGGCGACGGGATCGGGCCCGGCTTCGGCCCACTGCAGGCCAGCGGGCAGGAAAGCCTCGGCCGCGCGGTCGCCCGGATGCCCCGGCACCAGGTACACGGGGTGGCGCGGGGTCGGCGGCGCGGCGTCGGGGGTCACTCAGGCAGGCCCTCGACGCGGCGCTTCAGCGACTTCAGCGCCGTGTCCACGATGCGGTGCTCCGCCTTGCGCCGCAGCATCCCCAGCATGGGCACGGCGGTGACGATCTCCAGCTCGTAGAGCACCTTCGTCGCACCGTCGTCGGCGTCGGACAGGACGTAGCGGCCCGACTGCGACTTCTGCAGCTGCGACGACAGCAGCGACCAGCTCACGCCGTCGGCGGTCCAGTCGTAGGCCAGCTCGTAGACGTCCTTGAGCACGGTTTCCAGGGTGAACTTCGCGCGCGCCGGCCGCAGCGGGCGGTCGCCTTCCTCGGTGACTTCCGCGGCGGTGGTGCCCGTCGCCCATTCCGGGTAGGCGGGAACGTCGCCGACGACGTCGAGGATCCGCTCCCGAGGGGCGTTGATCAGGATCTGTCCCTGCGTTCGGTCGCTCATGCCCTCCGAGATTACCCGCGGGGCGCGGCGCCTGCGAGGATCTTGCGCAGGCGGGCGCCCATGACCTCCCAGGTCCAATGCTTGACGACGTGCCGCCGCCCACGCTCCCCCATCTCCCGCGCGCGTTCGCCGTCGGAGCAGATCGACGTGATCGCCCCGGCCAGGGCGCGGGTGTCGCGGCCGGAGACCACCAGGCCGGTGACGCCGTCGACGACGGTTTCCGGCGCGCCGCCGGAGTCGCCGGCGATGACGGGCACGCCGCAGGCCTGGGCCTCCAGGTACACGATGCCCAGCCCCTCGACGTCGAGGCCGCGGCCGCGGGTGCGGGCGGGCATGGCGAAGACGGTGGCGGCATTGTAGTGGTCCGGCAGCTCGCCGAAGGGCACCGGGCCGGTGAAGATGATGCGGTCGTCCACGCCGGAAGCCTCGGCCATCGCGTCGAGCTTCTCCCGGTACGGGCCGGCGCCGACGATCATGAGGCGGGCCTCCGGCAGTGCTTCGGCGACCGCCGGCATGGCCGCGATGAGCGAGTCCTGCCCCTTGCGCGCCACCAGGCGGGAAATGCACACGATCAGCGGCTGATCGGCGGCGATGCCGTGGCGCGCGCGGATCCGGGCGCCCGCTTCCGCGTCAGGCCGGAAGCGTTCGACGTCGACGCCCGACGGCAGGCGCTCGAAGGCCGTGCGGGGGCCGAAGGCGGCGGCGAACCGGTTGCGGGTGTACGAGGAAATGTAGGTGACCACGTCGGAACCGTCGCCGATGATCCGCAGGGCGCGCCGCGACACGGGCAGCATGGACCAGCCGACCTCGTGGCCGTGCGTGGTGGAGATGATCCGCCGTGCCCCCGCCCTTCGGCACGCGCGCGCCAACAGCCCCATCGGGGCCGCCGCGCCGAACCACACGACGTCGATGTCCTCGTCGGCGATGATCTTCGCCGCCGCCCGCGCCACGTGCGGCAACGGCAGCAGGACCCGATCGCGCAGGCGGTGGACCCGGTACGGCAGCGCCGCATCGTGGTCGCGGGTGGCCTCGCCGGGAATCCGCGTCGACGCCAGCACCGTCAGCGACGACGGATCGAGCGTGCCGCAGAAGTCCCTCAGGTACGACTCGATGCCGCCCTGGCGGGGCGGGAAGTCGTTGGTGATCAGGAGGACGCGGCCGTGGGTGCCGCGGTGGGCGTCGTCAAGCACGGGCGTCCGCCCCAACTACAGCCATCCCCGCCGCAGCCGGTCAGTAACGGACGGCGCCCTGGTAGGGGCCGCCCTGCTCGATCGGGACGACCTGCACCGGCACGCCGTACGTCGAGGCGTGGATGATCATGCCGTTGCCCACGTACATGCCCACGTGCGTGATGCCCTCGTAGAAGCCGATGAGGTCACCCGGCTGCAGCTGATCGCGGCTCACCGGCGTGCCGCCCGCGAGCTGCGCCTGCGACGTGCGCGGGATGGACTTGCCCAGCTGCTGGTACGCCCAGTACATCAGGCCCGAGCAGTCGAACGCGTCGGGGCCGGCGGCGCCCCACGAGTACGGGGAGCCGACCTTGGTCATCGCGGCGTCGACCGCGCCCGAGGAGCCGAGCAGCATGCCCAGGCCATCGGTGATCGGGTTGTCCTTAGCGCGCCAGGCGGCCAGCTCGTCCGGCGACAGCGAATCGACGCGGTCGCGGACCTCCTGCGTGCGGCGCTCCAGCTCGCCGGACTTCTTCTCCAGCTCACCGCGCTGGCGCTCCAGGGCGCCCAGCTGCACGCCGGCGACCGCACGGGCCGACGCCGCGCGGGCGAAACCGTCGGCCGCCTCGCGCTGGCGCTTGGCCACCTCCGACAGCGTGCCCTCCTTGTCGCGCGACAGGCGGTTGACGTAGGAGGACCGGTCCAGCGCATCCTGGGCGTCGCTCGAACCGATGACGGCGGTGATCGGGTCGACGACGTCGCCGCGCATGCGCTGGCGGGCGAACCGCGAAATGTCGTCGCGGTGGCGGTCCAGCTCGCCGCGGGACTCCTCCGCCAGGCGGGTCGCCTGCTCGACCTCGCCCTGCAGCTTGAGCACGAGTTCCTCTTGCTTGACGACGTCGCCGTCCAGCCGCAGGACCTCCTGCGAATTCTCCTCGGTCTCCCGGGAGAGCTTCTCCAGGTCCGCGATGATGGCGTCGGCCGTGAGCTCCTGCGCCACGGCGGACGGGACGATGGCCGCCGAAGCGGAGAGGGTCGCCGCCACGGTCGTGGAGGCGATCAAACGACGGAGATGGGTCCTGCGGTGCTGCACGGTGCGGGATGGCCTTTCGAAACCGGGATTCCGGATCCGGTTCCTCGCGCGGTGGCGCGGGCCGGGGAATCTGCTGCATGCCCTGGTCGGATGGGCATTGTCGCGATGAACTTTAACAACCGCCCGGGCGCCGGGCGAATCACTTGGGAGTGATTCCGCGAACATTCTGCACGGGACGTGAAACGTGAGGTCAGCTGTGACGGAAGTGACCGACAGGTACCCCCGGGTGACACGGGTTCCGCAATCGTCACGGTCCGCGAAAGCCACGCCCCGCGGGAACCCGGCGCCCAGAAGCCGCGCCCCGCAAAAGCCATGAGGCGGGGCCCGGGAGAATTCCCGTGGCCCCGCCCGTCATGGCAGGAGTGTCGAGCGCTGGTTAGAAGCGGACGACGGAGTGGACCGGCATGTAGTCGATGCTGGCCTCGTGAACGTTCTGGCCGGCCTGCGGCGCGTGGATGACGTTGTTGCCGCCCGAGAAGATGCCCACGTGGGTGGCGCCCGGGTAGAACACGACGATGTCGCCGAGCTGCTTGCCGGCCATGCCGACCGACTGGCCGCCGTTGGCCTGGGCCTGCGAGGTGCGCGGGATGGACTTGCCGACCTGCGCGTAGGACCAGGAGGTCAGGCCGGAGCAGTCGAAGCCGCCGGGCTGGGTGCCGCCCCACACGTACGGGGTGCCGATCTGCGAGCGCGCGGCGTCGACGATCTTCTGGCCGGTGGAGACGACCGGCGCGGCGGCCGGGGCGAAGGCGGTGGAGCGATCGGTGATCGACTCGATGCCCTGCGCGGCACCCGGGATGGCGTCGGCGATGCCCTGGATGTTCTCGACGCCCGGGACGTCGATGGAACCGACGCCCGGGATGGCGACCGGCGCGGCCGAGGCGGTCGGCGCGGTCAGGGCGGTGATGCCGGCGACGGTGGCGCCGAAGGCGGCGGCGTTGCGGGCGATGTTGGAACGGCGCTGGTGCTTACCCATGATGAAAAACTCCGTGTTCTCTTCCAGTTTCGTGCCGACCGGGTTAGCTGACGGGTTCGGGAGCAATGGAAGTTCTCCCTACCCTCCGGCTCTCGCCGGTGGGATTCACCCCAGTGAAAGGAGTGGGTCCCCGGTTCGGCGTCCTCGCGGGCGCCGATTAGGCTTGGTTTCCTGCCATGAGCGGCACCTCTTGGAGGACCCCGCTTCAATGTCTCGGCAAGATTACGAAATGGGCACGGATCTTGTCCAGCCGACGCGCCAAGACCGTTTCGAAATCGCTCCGTTATCGGCATGCACCCCAATCTGTTACCGGTCCGTTATGAAGCGGCGCCGATGTGAACGTTTTCAGTGTCACGCGCCGAGACCCAACCGAGACCTGCAGGTTTGCGACACTTCGCCGTCACGCGTTACGACGGCCCCTTCGAGGGGCGAAGGTACTGAATCCACAGTTATGTGAAACGCGTCACATTTTGTGATTCCACTACCGTTGACGGCTCAACTTTCACACCGGCCACAGTGTTCACGGTCGATCCGTCGCAAAGCCTAGAATCGGGCGGGTGACCGACGCCGACCCCCTCCAGCTCTCCTTCGCCGACGCCTCCCCCGGCGATGGCGCGGGCCGGGTGCCCGAGGAGCTGGGGCTCGGCGAGACGACGTTCGTGGTCGTCGACCTGGAGACCACCGGCATGCGCGCCGGGGACGACCACATCATCGAGATCGGCGCCGTGCGCGTGCGCGGCGGGGTCGAGGAGGGCCGGTTCAGCGAGCTCATCGACCCCGGGATGCCGCTGCCCTCCTTCATCACGGAGTTGACCGGCATCAAGGACGCCGACCTCGACGGCGCGCCGCAGCTGGGCACGGTGCTGCCCCGGTTCCTCGAATTCGCCCGCGGTGCGGTGTGGGTGGCCCACAACGCGTCGTTCGACATCGGTTTCCTCCGGGCGTCGTGCGAGCAGCTGGGGCTGCGGTGGCCGGCGCCGACGGTCGTCGACACGCTGCAGCTCGCCCGGCGCCTGCTGGACCGCAAGCGCACGGGCAGTTTCCGGCTCGGAGACCTGGCCCGCTACGTCGGGGCGGAGGTGACCCCGAACCACCGCGCGCTCGACGATGCGGCGGCGACGGTCGACGTCCTCCACTTCCTCATCGAGCGGCTCGCCGGCCATTCCGTGGGCACCGTCGGCGAACTCGAGCACTTCTCCCCCGACGTCGACCCGGCGCTGCGCGAGAAGAAGACCCTCATCGCCGACGCGCCCCACGCCCCCGGCGTCTACGTGTTCCGGGGCGCCGCGGGCGAGCCCTTATATATAGGAACCGCGGTGGACTTGCGCCGCAGGCTGCTGCAGTACTTCACCGGGGCCGATCCGCGGCGGCGCATGAAGGAAATGGTCATGCTCGCCGAGTCCGTCGACATGGCCGAATGCGCCCACGGGATGGAGGCCGAGGTCCGCGAGGCCCGCCTGCTCGCCGCGGCGCGTCCCCCGTACAACCGGCAGCGCAAGGAACCGGGCCGCGGATGGTACCTCAACCCTCCGGCGAAAAAGGGCGGGCCGAAGGTCTCCCGGGTCGCGGACGGCGACGACGCGATCGGGCCATTCCGCACGCGCAACGCCGCCCAGTCGACGAAGGAGACGCTGGACCTCGACGCCGACTCGTTCCCGACCATCGCCGAAGAACTCCGTGCGGGCGGCGCCTCGCTCATCGAGCGGCTCATCGCCGACGTGACGGCGGCGTCCGAGGAAGGCCGGTATCGCCGGGCGGCGTTCTTGCGCGACATCACGGCGGATCTGATCCTCGCGCTCGATTCGCGGCAGCGCCTCGGCGCCCTCGCCGCCGTCCCGCAGTTGCAGGCGGCGTTTCCCGATGGCCGCGGCGGCTGGAACCTGGCCGTCGTCCGCCACGGCCGGCTCGCCGCGGCGGGCCGGTCGCCGCGCGGGGCCGACGCGGCGCACATCGCGGGGCTGTTGTCGCAGTCGGCCGAGACGGTCATCCCCGGCGATGGCCCCTACCGCGGGGCCAATCCCCACGAGTTGCGGGTGGTGCTCAACTGGTTGCTTCGCGACGACGTCCGCATCGGCCCCACCGACGCACCCTGGATCTCCCCCGCCGAGGGCGCCGGCCGGTGGCGCGAGTGGGCCACCGCAGCGGTGGCGGCGCGGAAGAGCTGACCCCGCACTAGACCTGACCCGCGCAAGACCTGACCCCGCGCAGCCGCGCCCTTATATAAAGACTCGGCGCGAATTGGTGACTCAGCGCGCGGCCGCGACTGGCACCGGGAAGTCGGTGCCCGGAAGGGCTCAGCGCGCCGTGGCGGCGGCGACGATCTCGGCGCAGCGGCCGGAGTCGAGGGTTTCGCGGACGTCGGCGAGGGCCCGGGTCATCGCGGACTTCAAATCGCCGCCCTCCAGGCCGCGCGCCGCGACGAGGGCCGCCGCGGAGTTGAGCAGCACCGCATCCCGGATCGGGCCGCGCAGCTCGCCGTTCCACACCTTGAGGGCGACGTCGGCGTTGTAGCTCGGCTCGCCGCCGCGCAGCGAATCGGCCGGGGCGAACTCCATGCCGTAGTCGCGCGGGTCGATGACGTCCTCGGTGACCGCGCCACCGTCGACGACGAAAACGCGCGACGTGCCGGTGACCGTGATCTCGTCGAGGCCATCGGATCCCCGGACGACGAGGACGCGCTGCCCGCGGCGGGCGAACGCGCCGGCCATCGTCTCCATCTGGTCCTCGAAGGCGCAGCCGATCAGGCTGCTCGCCGGCTGGGCCGGGTTGGTCAGCGGGCCAAGGAGGTTGAACAGGGTCGGCACGCCCAGCTGCGAGCGGACCGGGCCTGCGTACCGCATGGCCGGGTGGTACGTCGCGGCGAACAGGAAGCGGAGGCTGAAGTCGGGGTGCTCCGGCGAGGACACGTGGCCGTCGGCGATGTCGATGCCCAGCGCCTCGAGCATGTCCGCGCCGCCGGACTTCGACGACGCCGCGCGGTTGCCGTGCTTGAGCACCGGCGTGCCCGACGCCGCCACGACGACCGACGACATCGTGGAGATGTTGACCGTGTGCGCCCCGTCCCCGCCCGTGCCGACGATGTCCACCGCGCCGGTGGCATTCGGCACCCCGGCATCGGCGGCGTGGGCCAGCATGCCGGTGGCCGCGGCGTCGAGCTCGGCGGCGGTGATGCCCTTGGCGAACAGCCCGAAGGCGAACGCGGCGATCTGCGCATCGACGGCCTGGCCGGTCATGATCTGGTCCATGGCGAAGCGGATGCCCTCGGCGGAGACCTCGCGGCGGGCGCCGATGGTGCCCAGCACGTCGCGCCAATCTGCCCGGCTCGGGTTAACGGTCTGCTGGGTCATGCATCGCTCCTTCTTATTCACCTTGCTTTTCGACGACCACATGCGCGGGCCGCCACCCGTTGAATATTACGGCGCACCGCGGCAGCCCGCCGCCGCCGGGTGCATGTGACGCACATCATGACGGCGCCGCGCGCCAAACCGGGCCAACCGCCCCCGCCCACCTTCCCCACCTTCTATGCTCATGTGATCATCAGCTAGCATGGCTGGAACACGATGTGAGCGGGCCCGACCGGGAATGGACCGGAGGGGATCGGGCCGCTGCCCGCACGGGGGCCGGACGAGGGGAACCGGGGGCCGTCGCAAAGCAACCGGAGAAGTTCCCGGCGACCGGAAAAATTAGTGGAACTCTCAGGAACCAGAACCAGCCACCTGGGGTTTTGCAAAAAACTTTCCCAAAACGGGGGTTGCAACGTGACTCTTCCTTAAGAACAGGCCATACTGTCTAACGTGACGAGCGCAGTTGAAAACACAGGTATGACAGCACCACGTCGTGCCGCGACACTGAACCGACCGAACATGGTCAGTGTCGGGACGATCGTGTTCCTGTCTCAGGAATTGATGTTCTTCGCCGGCCTGTTCGCGATGTACTTCGTATCGCGCGCAAATGGCCAGGGAGAATCGTGGGATTGGGGTACCGGCCACCTCAACGTCCCGTACGCACTGGTGATCACCGTGATCCTGGTGTCGTCTTCGTTCACCGCCCAGTGGGGCGTGTTCGCGGCCGAGCGGGGCGACGTGTTCGCCCTGCGCAGGTGGTATGCCCTTTCGACGCTGCTGGGCGGGATCTTCCTGATCGGCCAGGCGTACGAGTACGTGACCCTGGTCGGCCACGGGCTCACCATCCAGAACTCGATCTACGGTTCGGTCTTCTTCATCACCACCGGCTTCCACGCCGCGCACGTCCTCGCGGGCGCCGTGGCGTTCGTCGTGGTGCTGATCCGTACCTTCAAGTCGAAGTTCACCCCGGCGCAGGCGACGGCCGCCATCGTGGTCTCGTACTACTGGCACTTCGTCGACGTCGTGTGGATCGGCCTGTTCATCACCATCTACTTCATCCAGTAGGCCGTAACGGCCGACACCCCCGGTGCGGCCTACTACAGCCATCCACTTTCCACGCACAACAAAGGGAAAAAGATGGAAAACCATAACCCCGCAGCTGAGGACCGCACGTCCTCCGCGGCGGCCGGCCGCAAGGCCAAGGGCCGCCGCAAGATGCGCCGCACCGTCTCCGGTGTCATGGCGCTCGCCCTCGCCCTCACGGGCGCGGGCTTCCTGGCCAATGCCCTGACCCCCGATGCCCAGGTCGCCACCGCCCAGCAGGACGAGGCGGCTCTGATCCAGCAGGGCAAGGAGATCTACGACGTCGCGTGCATCACCTGCCACGGCGCCAACCTCCAGGGCGTCAAGGACCGCGGCAAGTCCCTCATCGGCGTCGGCGAAGGCGCCGTGTACTTCCAGGTGCACTCCGGCCGCATGCCGATGATCCGCAACGAGGCCCAGGCCTCGCGCAAGACCCCGCGCTACTCCGAGGAGCAGACCCTCGCCCTCGCCGCCTACGTTCAGTCCCACGGCGGCGGCGCCGGCATCGTCCGCGACGAGGACGGCTCCATCGCCATGGAGTCCCTCCGCGGCAAGAACGCCGGCCCGAACGGCGAGATCGATCCCCTCGACGTCGCCCGCGGTTCCGAGCTCTTCCGCCTGAACTGCGCGTCCTGCCACAACTTCACCGGCCGTGGCGGCGCGCTCTCCGGCGGCAAGTACGCCCCGGTCCTGGATCCTGCCAACGAGCAGGAGCTGTACCAGGCCATGCTCACCGGCCCGCAGAACATGCCGAAGTTCTCCGATCGCCAGCTCACCGCTGACGAGAAGAAGGACCTCATCGCCTACATCAAGAACTCGGCGGAGACCCCCGGCCCGTCCGGTTACCCGCTCGGTGGCCTCGGCCCCGTGACCGAGGGCCTGTTCATGTGGATTGCCGGCATCGTCGCCCTCGTGGCGGCCGCACTCTGGATTGGATCCCGACAGTGACCGACAACGTGAAGAAGAACTACAGCTCCGAGGAGCTGTCCAAGATGAGCAACGACGAGCTCGCCCGCCTGGGCACCGAGCTCGACGACGTGACCATCGCCTACCGCAAGGAGCGCTTCCCCATCGCCGGTGACCCGGCGGAGAAGCGCGCGGCCGCCGGCGTCATCGCCTGGCTCGTCGCCGCGGTGGTCCTGGGCCTGGCGTTCATCGCCGTGTACCTGTTCTGGCCGTGGGAGTACCGCGGCCACGGCGACGACGGCCTGTGGCTGTACACCCTGTACACCCCGATGCTGGGCATCACCATCGGTGGTTCCATCATCGCCCTGGGCGTCGGCGCGGTGAAGTACACCAAGCGCTTCGTGCCCGAGGAGATCTCGGTGCAGCGCCGCCACGACGGCGCGTCCTCCGAGACCGACCAGAAGACCATCGTCGCCCTGCTGAACGACTCCTGGGAGACGTCGACCCTCGGTCGCCGCTCCGCCATCAAGGGTCTGCTCGGCGCCGGCGCGGTCCTGGCCGGCATCGGCATGGTCCTGCCGCTCGGCGGCATGATCAAGAACCCCTGGAAGCCGAAGCACGAGGTCGACATCACCGGCGACGGCACCCTCTGGACCACGGGCTGGACCCTGGTCGAGAAGGGCGAGAAGGTCTACCTGGGCCGCGACACCGGCGCCATCGCCGAGGAGGGCAGCCACGGCTTCTCCTTCAAGGGCGTGTCCCGCCTGGTCCGCATCCGCCCGGAGGATCTCGCCGCCGGTTCCATGGAGACGGTCTTCCCCCTGCTGGCCGACGACGTCAACGACGGCGAGCTCTACTCGCCGGACGCCGAGGTCTACGAGCACCACATGCACTCGATCCACGGATCGCGCAACTCCGTGATGCTCATCCGCCTGCGCTCCAGCGACGCCGCCCGCGCGACGCTGCGCGCCGGCCAGGAGGACTTCCACTACGGCGATTACTTCGCCTACTCCAAGATCTGCACGCACATCGGTTGCCCGACCTCGCTGTACGAGGCCCAGACCAACCGAATCCTGTGCCCCTGCCACCAGTCGCAGTTCGACGCCCTGCAGTACGGCAAGCCGGTCTTCGGCCCGGCCGCCCGTGCGCTGCCCGAGCTGCCCATCGATGTCGACGAGGACGGATTCCTCTACGCCAACGGCAACTTCATTGAGCCCGTCGGCCCGGCCTTCTGGGAGCGTCAGTCATGAGCAACTCCACTAACCGCGTCGCCTTGATGGCGCGCAACATGGACGACCGCTACACCATGTCGTCCGGCATCCGCCGCCAGATCAACAAGGTCTTCCCCACGCACTGGTCCTTCATGCTGGGCGAGATCGCGCTGTACAGCTTCATCGTGCTGCTGCTCTCCGGCGTGTACCTGACCCTCTTCTTCGATCCGTCGCTGTCGAAGGTCATTTACGACGGCGCGTACGCGCCGCTCAACGGCGTGGAAATGTCCCGCGCCTACGAGACCGCCCTGCAGATCTCCTTCGAGGTCCGCGGCGGCCTGTTCATCCGCCAGATCCACCACTGGGCCGCGCTGCTGTTCGCCATCTCGATCATGGCGCACATGTTCCGCATCTTCTTCACGGGTGCGTTCCGCAAGCCGCGCGAGGCCAACTGGGTCATCGGCTGCATCCTGCTGCTGCTGTCCATCGCCGAGGGCTTCATGGGCTACTCGCTGCCGGACGACCTGCTCTCGGGCGTCGGTCTGCGAATCATGTCGGCCATCATCATCGGCCTGCCGGTCATCGGCACCTGGATGCACTGGATGATGTTCAACGGCGACTTCCCGGGCGACATCATCATCCCGCGCCTGTACATCGCCCACGTGCTCATCATCCCGGCCCTGCTGCTCGGCCTCATCGCCGCGCACCTGGCGCTGGTCTGGTACCAGAAGCACACCCAGTTCCCCGGACCGGGCCGCACCGAGAACAACGTCGTCGGCGTCCGCATCATGCCGGTCTTCGCCGTCAAGGCGATGACCTTCGGCCTGATCAACATCGGCTTCATGGCCTTCCTGGCCGGCACCTTCCAGATCAACGCGATCTGGAACCTGGGCCCGTACAACCCGGCGCAGGTTTCGGCCGGTTCGCAGCCGGACATCTACATGCTGTGGACGGACGGCGCGGCGCGAGTCATGCCGGCGTGGGAGCTCTACATCGGCTCCTACACCATCCCGGCCGTGTTCTGGGTCGCCCTGCTGCTCGGCCTGCTCGTGGTGCTGCTGTTCGCCTACCCGTTCATCGAAGCGAAGATGACCGGCGACGACGCCCACCACAACCTGCTGCAGCGCCCGCGCGACGTTCCGGTCCGCTCCGGCATCGGCGCCATGGCCCTGGTGTTCTACACCCTGCTGACCCTGTCGGGCGGCAATGACCTGATCGCCTACCACTTCCAGATCTCGCTGAACGCGATGACCTGGGTCGGCCGAATCGGTCTGATCCTGCTCCCGCCGATCGCGTACTTCGTCACGTACCGCATCTGCATCGGCCTGCAGCGTTCGGACCAGGCCGTCCTGGAGCACGGCATCGAGACCGGCGTCATCGACCAGCTGCCCTCGGGCGCCTTCATCGAGGTGCACCAGCCGCTGGGCCCGGTCGACGAGCACGGTCACCCGATCCCGCTCGAGTACCAGGGCGGTTACGTCCCGAAGACGATGAACCAGCTCGGTGCCGCCGGCTCCCCGGGCCGCGGCAGCTGGTTCTCCCCCGACCCGCGGGACATCGCCGACGAGGCGAACCGCATCGAGGCGGAGAACCACCACGAGCAGGCTCAGATGCTCCGCGACCTCGAGGCCCGCAACGCGGAAGCGCGCGGCGAGCTCGACAAGTAAGTCCCGGTAAGCCCGGGCACGGCCCACTGCGGGCCCGCCCGGCACGGCGTTTCAACTGCGCTCGACGAACCGCCCCGGCGGCGAGAAGAAATTCTCGCCGGCGGGGCGGTTCCGCATTTCCGGCTCTCTCCCCTGCGACGACACCGGGCCCCCACTCTCGGGCCACACTTCTCCGGCCGCCCTCTCCCCGCCCATTCCCGGCGACGACACCCGGGTTCGTGCCGCCAATGTCCAGCACGTGGGCGCGTAGGCTGGATACATGAACATCTGACGCCTCCGGTCGCGCCCGCCGGCGTCGCCAAGCAATCGCGTCAGCCCGACGCGCACCCGGCCCGGCCCCCGCGACCCCTCCCCTCCCCCACCCGTTTTCCGCTCTGCAGGAGGCGCCGCAATGGCCGAATCCCCGCTCCCCTTCATCGACGGCTCCGCCACCCAGCTGGTGGCCAACTCCGTCAACTACGACTACGAGGGCACGCCCGTCCTCCGCGACGTGAACATGACCGTCTCGGCCGGCGACGTGCTGGGGCTCGTCGGCGACAACGGCGCCGGCAAGTCGACGCTGCTGTGGCTGTTGTCGGGCCGCCGCAAGCCGACGTCGGGCAGCGTCAAGCACGTGGGCACGCGCGTGCTCGGCTCGCAGGAGCTGGAGGCCCCGTTCGAGTCGACGGGCCGGATGCTCGTCGACGAGGCGCTCGGCCCGGCGAAACGGCGTCTGCAGGCCCTCGAGGACGCCGCGGAGGCGATGGGCACGGCCGCGACTCCCGAAGCCGCCGACGCCGCCGAGAAGGCCTATTCCACGCTGTTCTCGGATGTCATGGCCCACGACGACTGGAACGCCGAGCATCACGCGGAGGTCGTCCTCGACTACCTCGGCTTGTCCGGCACGGGCCCCGACGGCCTCGTGCTCGACCAGCCCTCCGTGGAACTGTCGGGCGGGCAGCGGGCCCGGCTGGGGCTGGCGCTGACGCTGATCCGCAAGCCCGAGATTCTGCTTCTCGACGAACCGACCAACCACCTCGACGACCGCGGCCGCCAGTTGGTCATCGACACCATCACCGCGCATCCGGGCGTGGTCGTCGTGGCCACGCATGACCGCGACTTCCTCGACGCCGTGTGCACCGTCATCGGCGACCTCGTGCCGGGGCGCGAGGGCATCGGAATGTTCCGCGGCAACTACACCGACTACGACAAGCACCGCCGCCACGAGCGCCAGCTGTGGGAGCACCAGTGGCGCACGGAGCAGCACGAGAAGGCGCGGCTGGAGAAGACCATCGACGCCGCCAACGAATCCTCCGGGCCGGTGCGCGCCAAGCGCGACAACGAGAAGATGGGCTACGGCCACGCCGGCGGCCGCGCCGACCGCCAGGTCGCCCGCCGCATCCGCTCGGCCCGCCAGCGTCTCGACGAGCTCGAGGAGGACGGCGTGGCCAAGCCCCCGGCCCTGCTCGGTTTCGACGCCCCGCTGACCCGGCCGCTGTCCACCAAGCGCGCGCCGTCCGGCAGCGACGAGGATTTCCACGTCAAGCTCCGCGGCGTCGTCGTCCCCGACCGCATCCACGTCGGCTCGCTGACCATCCGCCCCGGCGACACCATCGTGGTCACCGGCCCGAATGGCGCGGGCAAGTCGACGCTGCTGAAGGTCATGCTCGGCCAGGTCGCGCCGGCCGCCGGCGAGATGTGCATCGGGCAGGACGCCCGCATTTCGATGTTGGCGCAGGAGCAGGATTGGGCCGATCCGTCGCAAAGCCCCAACGAGCTTTACGACGCCACCCCGTCCCCCACCGTCACCCTCGACGACCTGGGGCTGCTCACCGCCCGCGACGCCAAGCGACCCGTGGGCGACCTGTCCGTGGGGCAGCAGCGGCGCGTGGCGCTGGCACTCGTCGTCGCCGACCCGCCGGACATTCTGCTTCTCGACGAGCCCACCAACCACCTGTCCGTCGACCTCATCGAAGAGGTGCAGGACGCGATCGCCGAGGCCGAGGGCACGATCATCGTGGTCACCCACGACCGCCGCATGGTCGACCGGCTGGAGGCGCGCCACCTCGTCGTCGAGGAGGGCGAGGTCACCGAGCTGCCCCGGGGCAAGAAGCCGGTCGAGTTCGCGTAGTGCGAGGAGTGGGACGCACCCCGCAGCGCCGGTGGCCCGGTCGGGGTCGCGTAGCGCGCATCCCGTAGCGCCGAGGCACGGTCGGGGTCGCGTATCGCGCGGCGGCGGACGCGCATCCCGTAGCGCGCGCGGGGCCAGTCGGGGTCGCGTAGCGCGCGGCGCCCAAGCACTCCCGTAGCCCGCGGCGCCCACGCATCCCCGCAGATACCTACGTTCGAGCCAGATACTCACGTTCAAACGTCGGTATCTGGCCGAAACGTAGGTATCTCCGACTATCGCCGGCCAGCGCGCTCCGTCACGGGGTGTGAGGGGCGCGGGGCGCGGGGCGTGCGCCCAACATGCAGATAGACGTCCAGTGCACGGATAGAAGCGGTCCGCCACCTCTATCCGTACACTGGACGTCTTTCTGTCTAAGTGTGCGCCGCCGCCTGGTCCCGCGCGGTGCGAATTGCGGCGACTGCTTCGATCGGATCGTCGGCCCACAGCGCCACTTCGGTGATCGTCTCCATCGGCTTCTTCTTCCACGGAATCCACGTCGGGGGACGAGTCTCCACTGGAACTGCCCCAGCATGCAGGGCGACTCGGACGTTTGTCCCTTGACCGTTGGATAACGTCAATACACCACCGCCGACGGCGTGTTGTTCTGCCGCATAGTCGCGGACCACCAGAACTTCTCCGACGGCGGCGGCGTCAATGCGTGCGATGATCGTCCGCCCGTGCCTGAGTATCAGCTCTGGCCCGACTGAATGCGGATAGACCACGCGCTGACCGATGAAGCTCCAGAGGATCAAAAGCGAATAGATCGAGACCAACGCCAATACCACCCGCACCTCGGGCCAAGGCAAAAGAAGTTCGATTGCGATGAGCTCGACGATCGTCGCCACCGTCATCATTCCGGGAATCCCCCACAGCCCCTCGACTGCCGGAATCGGAATCCGCCGGGGTGGCACGACCCGTTGCCGCCGCAGAAGGCGAATCAGATCGGCCCACACCCGAATCTCATGCCGGAAGACCCACACGGCCGGATGTCGCCCCAGTAGTCGCACCAGCCGCTCCGGCAGCACGCGATTCATATTGTTCCGCCTGCATCCGAAGCGGATTCGCCCTCCGACATGGTCGCCACCAAATGCGCGAACAGCTCGGCTTGCGCTCCCGTCAGTTTCGCGTCGCCGACGGTGATAGGAACATCTCCCGGTACGAGCGTTTCGGCCACCCCCCGGAAGACACCCAGTCGGTGGCCAATCATCACCTCTTCGGACAGCCGACGAATCGCCTCGTTCTCGTCACCAAACCTTTCCACCGGTTCATGAGCGAGCGCAACCCACGCTCTGGCTGCCCGGTGGGTGAACCCGATGCTGGCGTTGTCCAACAAATTGCGTCGGATCTGTGTCCATGTACGTTCGGTGGCGACGCCGGACAGCGCCATAAGCTCAAGCGAGGCGAGTTCCTCCTCGGCATGAGCTTCCAGTTCAAAGTCAGCGTGCGCCCCCTCCTTGGCTACACCGGAGATCATCGTAGCTCGGACTCCCTCTCGAATGTCGGCCGGTAGGCCAAAGGTTCCGGTGAGCATCGATTCCAAGCGATCCCGTTGACGCATCAGTCCGGCGATTCGATCATCGAGTCGTCGCAATGCATCCGACAGGTGCTCGCGTTCAGTCGGTCCCAAACCCGAACCGATATCGCAAATGGCCTGTACAGGAACACCCGCATCCACGAGCGCCCGAATACGCAGAACTTCCGCCACATCGGAGATGCCGTAGTCGCGGTAGCCCGAGGAGTTGCGCGGGGGCTCCGGAAAAGCGCCCGCGGAATGATAATGCCGTATAGCTCGGGTAGAGCAGCCGGCAGCCCGAGCGAGATCACCAATGCGCATGACTACATCGTGCACCTTGACGCCGCGTCAAGGTCAAGTCTATTTCCATCGGACGTGCGGCCCCGTACTCCCTGCAGATACCTACGTTCGAGCTAGATACTCATGTTCAAACGTCGGTATCTGGCCGAAACGTAGGTATCTCCGACTAGCGCCGGCCGGCGCGCTCCGTCGCGGGGTGTAAGGGGCGCGGGGCGCGGTGTGTGAGGGGCACGGGGCGCGCCCCGCACGTAGATAGACGTCCAGTGCACGGATAGACGTGGTCGGCCACCTCTATCCGTGCACTGGACGTCTTTCTGGCCGCGGCCATGCGGCCATGCGCGCATGCGGAAACCCCGCCACCGGAAGGCCGGGTGGCGGGGTTCTGTCGCGTCCGCGTCAGGTGACCGGGGAGGTCACCGCCGCGGGCTGCAGGAGAGACGGTGCCCTCCGGCGGGCCGGGAAACTAGTGCTTCTCCGGCGGGGTGATGTACTGGGTGTTCAGCTTCGTGCCGGCCCAGATCAGGATGACCGCGCCGAGCACGATCAGCCAGTAGGCCATGAAGGCGATGCCGTAGCCCATCAGCAGGATCGCCATGGTCATGACGAACGGCCAGATGGAGCTGGCGGAGAAGAAGCCCAGGGTGCCGGCACCGTCCGCGACCTCGGCCTCCTCCCAGTCGGAGGGGGTGATGTCGGAGCGGACCTCGGTGAAGTGGAAGTAGACGCCCAGGAACAGGGTCAGGAGGGCCGACATCAGCAGGCCGGTCGCGCCGGCCCACTCCAGGCGGCCGTGGTTCTCGTTGATGATGTTGCCGGTGTCCTGGAGGTACATCGTGCCGAAGATGTACACGACGGTCATAACGCCCAGGAACGCGGTGAGGCCGTAAAACAGCTTTGCTGCGGACTTCATGTCTGGCTTCTTTCTGGAGTCGGCGGGCGATTAGTTGGTGGCGTTGAGGTCAACCGTGTTGGCCTCGCGGTCACCCATGTCGCGGGTGTCGAGTCGGCCGGAGTTGAACGGGCTGGTGGACACGGCGAAGGGCTCCTCGCCGATGTGCTCCAGCGCCTGGGCGTTGGTGGCCTCGGGGTTGTCGATGCGGAACTGCATGTACTCGGCGAACGCCTCGCGGGAGACGGCGCGGACCTCGAAGTTCATCATCGCGTGGTAGGTGCCGCACATCTCGGCGCAGCGGCCGACGAAGGCGTTGCTGTAGGTGTCGCGGGGGTTGTCGACCGGGCGGTTCTCGATCATCGCGGAGGAAATCTCCTCGATCTGGAAACGGCGGTTCGACTTGTTGGCCTCCGGGTGCGGGAAGGCGTCGCGCTTGAACAGGAACTCGGGGACCCAGAAGGAGTGGACGACGTCGGCGGAAGCCAGGTCGAACTCGATGGCGGTGTCGGTCGGGACGACCAGGACCGGGACCTCTTCGGTGGTGCCCAGGACCTCGACCTCGTTGAAGTGGAGGTAGGAGCGGTCCTGCTTGGACATGCCGTGGACCGGGAACTGGGCCTGGTCCGGGGCGTCCTCGCCGGCGTGCTCGTCGGTGAAGTAGGCCTCGGGGTCCTGGCGCTCGTCGCGGCCCTGGTAGTCGGCGCCGCCCATGATGTCGCCGGAGACGTTGGAGTAGCCGAACTTCCAGTTCCACTGGAACGCGGTGACGTCGACGACGACCTCCGGGTCCTTGTCCATCGCGGTGACCTTGTCCTGCGTCTGGACGGTGAAGAAGAACAGCGACATCACGATCAGGATCGGGATGATGGTCAGAACCAGCTCGAGCGGCACGTTGTAGGCGGTCTGGCGCGGGAACTCGCCCTTGCCGGCCTTCTTGGCCTTCTTGGCGGAGAAGCCGATCATGGAGAAGATGGTCAGGCCCCAGACGGCGATGCCGACGATCCAGGCCGCGACCCAGACCCAGACCCAGAAGTTGCCCATGGCCTCGGCCTCCGGGGTGACGCCCATCGGCCAGCCGAAACGCAGCAGCTTGAAGAAGCCGTTGTCCGGCACTGCGACGTCGCAGCCGGCGAGCAGGGTCGAACCGCCGGCGAGGACGCCGAGCAGGCCGAGCTTACGGGCGGCTCCGTACTCTCTACGCTGATTCACGTGTGTCTGCCTTCCTGATCCACACAATTCCTTAAGAACCCATCAGGGTTCTGTCTTTCCCAAGCAGGTTAGCCCATTCCTGTGAATTCTCCACACTGGACTGACCCCACGGGGTGTCACCGAGTATAGACGGGCTGATAAAACGCTGAGAAGGGGCATGCGGGCGGGGGTGCCGCCCTTCGGCGAGATCCCGGTCACACTCTTTCACGGGGGCGAGTCGGGGGCGGGCCGGGGGCGCGTCCGGGCCGTTTCGGGTCCGTTTTCGCTTGGCGACGGCCCACCTTCCCGCCGATTTTGCTTGACGACGGCCCGCGTCCCCGTCGTCCGGCGCGGGAATTCGCCCACGCCGGACGGGAGACTATTGTCTAACCGATCCCCCTCCCCGATGAAAGGTGTTCGCGTCAGTCATGTGCGGTCTCCTCGGAATTCTCACGGCCGGCTCCGATGCGGCGGACCTGGTGCCCGCCATCGAGCGCGCGCTGCCCTGCATGCGCCACCGCGGCCCCGATGAAGCGGGCACGTGGAACGACGCCGACGTCGTGTTCGGCTTCAACCGCCTGTCCATCATCGACCTGGCGCATTCGCACCAGCCGCTGACGTGGGGCCCCGAAGATCAGCCGGACCGCTACGCCATGACGTTCAACGGCGAGATCTACAACTACGTGGAGCTGCGCGAGGAGCTGTCCGCCGCCGGCTATTCCTTCAACACCTCCGGCGACGGCGAGCCGATCGTCGTCGGCTTCCACCACTGGGGCGCCGACGTGGTCAAGCACCTGCGCGGCATGTTCGGCATCGCCATCTGGGACACCGTGGAAAAGAAGCTGTTCCTCGCGCGCGACCAGTTCGGCATCAAGCCGCTGTACTACGCCACGACGCAGCGCGGCACCGCGTTCGCGTCGGAGAAGAAGACCATCCTCGAGATGGCCCCGGAGCTTGGCGTGGACGCCAAGGACGTCGACAAGCGAGCCCTGGTCCACTACATGGACCTGCAGTACGTGCCGGAGCCGGAGTCCCTGCACACCGGGATCCGCCGGCTCGAGTCCGGCTGCACCGCCACGATCACGCCGGGCGGCGAGGTCGAGCAGACGCGCTACTTCCACCCGAACTTCCCCATCCGCCCGGTGCCGAAGGGCGGCGAGCAGGCCGTCTTCGACAGGGTCGCCGAAGCGCTGGAGGATTCCGTCGCAAAGCACATGCGCGCCGACGTCACCGTGGGCTCCTTCCTGTCCGGCGGCATCGACTCCACCGCGATCGCGACGCTGGCCAAGCGCCACAACCCGAACCTGCTGACCTTCACCACCGGCTTCGAGCGCAAGGGCTTCTCCGAGGTCGACGTCGCCGCGGAATCGGCGGCGGCGATCGGAGTGGAGCACATCGTCAAGGTGGTGTCGCCGGAGGAGTTCGCGTCGGCGATCCCGAAGATCATCTGGTACCTCGACGACCCCGTGGCCGACCCGGCGCTCGTGCCGCTCTACTTCGTCGCCGCCGAGGCCCGCAAGCACGTCAAGGTCGTGCTGTCCGGCGAAGGCGCCGACGAGCTCTTCGGCGGCTACACCATTTACAAGGAGCCGCTGTCGCTCGCCGGCTTCGACCGCGTGCCCGGCCCGCTCAAGGCCGGCCTGGCCAAGCTCGGCGACGCCCTGCCCGACGGCATGCGCGGCAAGTCCCTGCTGCAGCGCGGCACCACCTCGCTGGAGGACCGCTACTACGGCAACGCCCGCTCCTTCAACTGGGAGCAGCTGCAGCGCGTCCTGCCGTGGGCCGAGCGCGAGTGGGACCACCGCGAGGTCACCGCCCCGATCTACGCCCGCTCCGAGGGCATGGACCCCGTCACCCGCATGCAGCACCTGGACCTGTTCACGTGGCTGCGCGGCGACATCCTGGTCAAGGCCGACAAGATCACCATGGCCAACTCGCTGGAGCTGCGCGTGCCGTTCCTCGACCGCGAGGTGTTCAAGGTCGCCGAGACGCTGCCCGTGGACATGCGCATCGCCGAGGGCACCACCAAGTACGCGCTGCGCAAGGCGATGGAGCAGATCGTGCCGGCGCACGTGCTGGGCCGCCGCAAGCTGGGCTTCCCGGTGCCGATCCGCCACTGGCTCGCAGGCGATGAGCTGCGCGGCTGGGCCGAGGACGTCATCCGCGAGTCGCAGACCGACGCGCTGATCGACAAGGCGCAGGTGCTGCAGATGCTCAACGAACACCACCCGACCGAGCGCGACCACTCCCGCCGCCTGTGGACCATCCTGGCGTTCATGGTGTGGCACGGCATCTTCATCGAGGGCCGCATCAAGCCCGACATCGAGGAGCGCGACTACCCCGTCCAGCTGTAGGCCCGAGCCTGTAGGCCCGCAGCGTCGTCCGCGGCGCCCCGGCCCCACGAGATCGCGATTCCGGTGAGGAATCGCGATTTCGTCGTTTGCGGGCCCGTTGCTTGACGACGCCTGCCCGCACCCCGCGCCCGCGCCTATGCCCGTGCCCGCACCCCGACTACCCGTGCCCATGCCCGACCGCCCGTGCCCGCATCTCGCCTGCCCGTGCCAAGGAGATACCAACGCAGCGTCGATAACTACGTTTGCGCAGGTCGCCGAAATCGGTGGCGTCCTCTCGGCACGAGCGGCCCGAGAGCCGGCGCGATCCGCACCGTCGAAGCCCACGAGTGTGCGGTACGGGCCCTCAGGCGCACACTCGTCAGATGTGAAGCCCCGCCGAAGCCCACGAGTGTGCGGTACGGGCCCCCAGGCGCACACTCGTCACATGTGCAGCCCACGTTCCGCCCACGAGTGTGCGGTACAGGCCTTCACACGCACACTCGTCAGATGTGCAGCCCAGCATGCGCCGCCCCGAAAACGCGAAAGCCCGTCGCCGACCACGTGGGTCGGGGCGGGCATCAGTGCGATCGCGGCGCGGGCGCCTCGAAACCGGGCGCTTCGAAATCCCGGGTCTCTGCGGCCCGGGCGCCGGGGTCAGCCGATCAGTTGAACGAGTCGCCGCAGGCGCAGGAGCCGGTGGCGTTCGGGTTGTCGATGGTGAAGCCCTGCTGCTCGATGGTGTCGGCGAAGTCGATCTTCGCGCCCATCAGGTAGGGCACCGACTGGCGGTCGACGACCAGGCGCACGCCGCCGAACTCCTCGGAAACGTCGCCGTCGAGGTTCCGGTCGTCGAAGTACAGCTGGTAGCGCAGGCCCGCGCAGCCGCCCGGGGCGACGGAGATGCGCAGCGACAGGTTGTTGGCGCCTTCCTGATCGAGGAGGGCCTTGGCCTTGGCGGCGGCGGTGTCGGTGAGGGTCACGCCGGTGGTCTGTGCGGTGGTCATAGCGTGGTGCTCCTTGGTTTGCGGTGCTCGGTTACTTCGGGGAACGCACGCGCGGGCCGGGTTATTCCCCATGCCGCGTGCGTTTTTCTGCGTATCTCCGCATTCATCCGCGGCTTCCCGCGTGGTGCGCGTTCCGGTATGGCCGAAGGATACCTTCAGCACCCTAGCGTCGCGGGCCAACCCCCGGCAACGCCTCGGCACTCCGCTGGTCCGGCGCGCCACTTTGGGCCGTCGCCGCAGGCCCGATAGGGTGTTGGCCGTGAAGATGCCCTGGAAGAAGACCGAGCCCACCTCCGACGCCGCGAGTGCCGACGCCACCACCGCGTCCGGCTCCTCCGCCGCGACCACCGCGAGCGCCTCCTCCGGCGCCGGCGGCTCGCGCGGCCACCTGCCCACCGCGGAGGAGGCCGCCCGCGCGTCGTCGAACAAGGGCAGCGCGTATACGCCGAAGAAGGGCCGCCCGACTCCGAAGCGCAACGAGATCGAGCGCGCCCACGGCACCCGCCGCGGCCCGGTGACGCCGCCGAAGACCCGCAAGGAGGCCCGCGAGCAGCGCCGCGAGCAGAAGGCCACCATGTCGAAGGAGGAGCTGAAGGCGCAGAAGGCCCGCGAGCGCGCGGAGCGCCGGGAGCAGCGCCGCATCGCCGATGAGCGCATGGCCGCCGGCGACCCGAAGTACATGTTGGCGCGCGATCAGGGCCCGGAGCGTGCGCTGGTGCGCGATTGGGTGGATTCGCGGCGCTTCTTCGCCAACATTTTCCTGCCGTTCGCGCTGATTCTGCTGCTGTTCATGTTCGTGGGCCAGGCGTTGCCGCAGGTCGCGAACATTGCGTCGATCATTTCGATGATCATGATCGTCGGTCTGGTGATCGAGGCCATCCTGATCGGCAAGCGCGCCAACAAGCTGGTCCGCGAGCGTTTCCCCGACTCGGACGCCACCGGTGCGGGCCTGGGCTTCTACGCCTACTCCCGCGCCTCGCAGCCGCGCCGCCTGCGCACGCCGCGCCCGCAGAAGAACATCGGCGACGAGGTCTAGGCTTTCGTGCGCACGCTGGTGCTGGGCGGGGCCCGTTCCGGCAAGTCGGGGTGGGCGGAGTCGCTTTACGACGCCCACGCCCACCCCTGCGCCGACTACATCGCCACGGCGCGGCCGTGGCCTGGCGCGGATGATTTCGACCCCGACTTCGCCGCCCGCATCGACGGCCACCGGCGGCGTCGCCCTGCACATTGGCGCACGGTCGACGACGTCGACGCGGTGGAGGCATTGCGTCGGCCGACCGCGGATTTCGTCCTCCTCGACGACGTGGGCACGTGGTTGACCGGCGTGTTGGACCGCGAACAACTGTGGGACTCTCCCCGCGGATCCGTCGCCCCGTGGGCCAACGACCTGGTCTCGGCCGTCCGCGATTGGGCCCCGGGCGAGAATCGGGGCGGAGGGGTGCGCGGAGGCGTCGTCAAGCAAGAAGCCGGGCCGGGCCCCCAGCTGGTCGTGGTGACCCCGGAAGTGGGGATGGGCGTGATTCCCGAGCACAGGTCCGGGCGGCTGTTCCGCGACGAGATCGGCCTGCTCAACGGGCGTTTGGCGGAGGTGTGCGACCAGGTCGTGCTGGTCATCGCGGGTGTGCCGCTGCGGCTGAAGTAGGGGCGGGGGCTGGTGCGGGGCCAGCGTGTGGGCCGGCGCCGGGGACCCGGGCGCGGTCGCTCGCCGGACCGGCATCCGGCGGCTGGGATAATCTTTTCGGCATGACCAACAATCGCTTCGGTACCGTCGTCGCCCCCGATGAGCATGTCGAGCAGCTCGCCCGCGAACGCCAGCTGCAGCTGACCAAGCCCGCGGGGGCGCTCGGTCGTCTCGAGGAGCTCGGCGTGTGGGTTTCCGCATGTCAGGGCCAGTGCCCGCCGAAGCCGTTGGAGGATTGCCGGGTCATCGTCTTCGCAGGCGACCACGGGGTGTCGGCCGGCGGCGTGTCGGCGTACCCGACCGAGGTGTCCATTCAGATGCACGCCAACATCAACGCCGGTGGCGCGGGGGTCAACGCGATCGCGGGGGTGTCCGGGGCTTCGGTGACGTCGGTGGACGTGTCGCTGGACCATGAGGGCGAGGGGCCGTTCCGCGTCCGCCGTTCCTGCGGGTCCATCGACGTCGAGGACGCGATGTCCCAGGAGGAGTGCGATCACGCGATCGAGGTGGGCACGAAGCTTGCCGACGATGCCATCGACGAGGGGGCGGACCTCCTCATCGCCGGTGACCTGGGCATCGGCAACACCACCCCGGCGGCGGTGCTCATCGGCGCGGTGACCGGGTCGGAGCCGGTGACCGTCGTCGGCCGCGGCACCGGCATCGACGATGAGGGATGGAAGCGCAAGACGGCGGCCGTGCGCGACGCGATGTTCCGCGTCCGGCGGCTGCGCAACGATCCGGTGGAGGTGCTGCGGCGGGCGTCGTCGCCCGACATCACGGCGATGGCGGCGTTTTTGGCGCAGGCGGCCGTGCGGCGCACGCCGGTGATCCTCGACGGCGTGGTGGCCACGGCGGCGGCGCTGCTGGCCGACCAGCTGGCGCCGGGCGCGCGGGCCTGGTGGGTCGCCGGGCACCGCAGCGCCGAGCCCGCCCACTCGATTGCCCTGCGCCACCTGGGCCTGGAGCCGCTGCTGGAATATGGCATGCGCCTCGGCGAGGGGTCGGGGGCGGTGGCGGCGCTGCCGATTCTGAAGCAGTCGGTGGCCGTACTGTCCGAGATGGCCACGTTCGGCGATGCCGGTGTGTCCGACAAGGATGGCGCGGTGCCCGCCGCGACCGCCGCCGATATCCCGGAGCCGCCGGCCGAGGATGAACGCCCCGGCCATCGCGAGGGCGGCGAGCAGCCCTCCCAGCGGGACTGATCGGCTCGGTGTCGGGAAAGGCCGGGCCGTCCGAGGGCGCGCCACTGGACGGTGACCGCGCGGCCCACGGCAATGCGGTTGTGGAGGGCGTGACCACGGCGATCTCGTGGTTGACCGTCGTGCCGATGCGCGGCGCGAAGACGTTCGACCGCATCACCGGCCGCCGCGCGATGGCGGCGGCGCCGATCGCGGGGCTGATTCC
Organism: Corynebacterium sp. NPDC060344; assembly: GCF_042725215.1. Taxonomy (NCBI): domain Bacteria; kingdom Bacillati; phylum Actinomycetota; class Actinomycetes; order Mycobacteriales; family Corynebacteriaceae; genus Corynebacterium; species Corynebacterium sp. NPDC060344. The sequence continues at coordinate 220,515 of NZ_JBHXCS010000002.1, forward strand.
GGGCGCGGTCGCCGTGCTCGTGACCATCTGCGTCAGCGGTGCCGCGTGGTTGCTGGCCGCGTCAGCGCATCAAACCGGAGGTGCCCGAGCCTGGTTCGGAGGGCTGTCCGGCACGGGCGCCCCGGACTCTGCGGCCTTCGGCTCTGCCTCCGGCTCCGGCGCAGACCCCGTCGGCGTAAATCCCGCCGGCGCAGATTCGGCGGCAGTCGGCCTCGCTGGAGTCGTGGCGGGCGTTGGCCCAGCCGCGGACCCCGCCGGCGCGGTGGGCCTGGGCGGGAGCTGGGAAGCCGCCGCCGTCGCCGCCGCAACCTCTCCCCTGCTCGCCGCGGTGATCGGCGTGCTCATCGTGTGCGCGGCCGAGCTGGTCACCCGCGCGATGCACGTCGATGGACTCGCCGATGTCGCCGACGCCCTCGGTTCCTACCGCGATCCCGAGGGTGCCCGGGAGATTCTGCGCGCCCCGGACACCGGACCGATGGGCGCGGCCGCGGTGTCGCTGACTTTGCTGGCCCAGGCTGCGGCGATGGCGATGCTGGCCCATGGAGCTGCCACGGCCATGTTCCCCGCTCCGTGGATCCTCGGCGCGGAATTCGATGGGGTCCGTGTCACAGCATCTCTCCTGGTGCTTGCGCTGCCCTTCATCATCGGGCGCGCCGCGGCGACCACGGCCTGCCACCACTCACTGCCGCCGATGGCGCCGACTGGATTCGGCGGGCTCGTTGCGGCGACGCAGCCGACCTGGGCGCTCGTTGCCTGGTGGGTGCCGTTGACCGCCGTCGCTGGCATCGCCGCCGGAGTCGCGGGCGCACTGGCCTGCCTGGCGGCGCTGGTGTTCGCTCTGGGATTCGGGCGGTTGCTGGTCAGGAGGCTCGGCGGCATCAACGGCGACGCCCTCGGTGCGATCATCCAGCTGGCCACGCTCATCGCGGCCATCGCCCTGGCTCTCGCGATCGGCTGAGCCCCGGCGCCGGCCACCGCCCTCCCCGGTCACGTATCACCCGATCCTGACCTCCTCCCTCCCGTGACCTGGACTTTCACGGCCCGGTGGGGGTGCGCCACCACCCCTTTTGGCCCCAAATTGGACATTGGCGAAAATTGCCCATTGACGAACGCGGAATGGCGGGCCTAGACTGAGGGCACACCGCCGGAGAGGCGGAGTAGGAGGCTCGTTTCGGGGCTCGCCCAATTAAATTACGCGCCGTCCGTTTGCCGGGGCGCCACTCACGAGCACACCTTCGACCTCCGGGTTTTACGGAATGCGCCTTGCGGAATGACTGCCGCGAGGCGCATTTTCGTTTGTCCGATTGCCCATTCACGGACCCAATCGCGCGCCCATTCACTTACCCATTCTCATTCCCATTCGCGATTCACGGGTGAATTCCATTCCCCCAATCGGCACCAGGCATCCTTCCCTTGATCCACCTCCGGTGTTCGATTTCCCCGTCGCAGCTCTGGCCGATCGTCGTCGGGGGTGCTCGGCAGGAGCGGGCCGGAGGGCGAGGACGTGGCGTCGTAAAGCAACCGCGGAGCCCACGACGACAGATACCTACGTTTCGGCCAGATACCCATGTTCAAACGTGAGTTTCTGGCCGAAACGTAGGTATCTGGCCGGGTCGGACGGCTCCGGCCCACTGCGGGGTGGCCCAGAGGTCGGAGAATCAGGGAATCGGGGCGACCGCGCCCACGGAAAGACGCCGAGTGGCCAGTTAGATGCGGTACACCACATCTAACTGGCCACTCGGCGTCTTTTTGAAGGAAAAGCGCGGGAGGCTGAGGGAAAGGGCGGGACCGAGCAGGGCGAGAAAGCCGGCCGCGCGCTCCCCCCGCCGGCCCCGCGCCCCTACTCCCCCGCCTACGCCTGGGGCGCCTCGACGAGGGTGTGCAGCCAGCCGTGCTCGTCGGGGACGTCGCCGCGCTGGATGCCGGTGAGGCGCTCGCGGAGCTTCATGGTCCACTCGCCGGTCTCGCCGCCGTTGATGGTGAACGACCCGTCGCGGGAGTCGACCTCGCCGACCGGGGTGATCACGGCCGCGGTGCCGCAGGCGAAGGTCTCGGACATCTTCCCGCTGGTGGCGTCGCTTTCCCAGTCGGCGGTGGACACGCGGCGCTCTTCGACGTCCATGCCCATGTCGGCGGCGACGGTGAGCAGGGAGTCGCGGGTGATGCCGGGCAGCAGGGAGCCGGACAGCGCCGGGGTGACCAGCTTGACGCCGGCCTCGGCCTCGTTGTCGGGGTAGAGGAAGGCGAGGTTCATGCCGCCCATTTCCTCGATCCAGGTGCGCTCGAGGGCGTCGAGCCAGACGACCTGGTCGCAGCCCTTTTCCTCGGCCTGCGCCTGCGCGGCCAGCGACGCGGCGTAGTTGCCGGCGAATTTGGCGTCGCCGGTGCCGCCGGGGCAGGCGCGGACGTATTCGTGGGACAGCCAGACCTTGACGGGGTTGATGCCGCCGGTGAAGTACGCGCCGGCGGGCGAGGCGATGAGCAGGAAGGAGTAGGACGTCGACGGGTGCACGCCGAGGGTCTGCTCGGTGGCGATGAGCATGGGCCGCAGGTAGAGCGATTCTTCGCCGCCGGCGGCGGGGACCCAGGCCTGGTCGATGTCGACGAGCAGGCGCACGGCTTCGAGGAAGAGTTCCTCGGGGAGTTCGGGCATGGCGATGCGCGCGGCGGAGCGCTGGAATCGCCGGGCGTTCTGCTCGGGGCGGAAGGTGACGATCGATCCGTCGGCGTGCCGGTAGGCCTTGAGCCCCTCGAAGATGGCCTGGCCGTAGTGCAGCACGGACGACGCGGGGTCCATGGTCAGCGGGCCGTACGCTTCGACGCGCGGGGAGTGCCAGCCACGGTCGGCGTCCCAGTCGATGCGGACCATGTGGTCGGTGAAGTGCTGGCCGAATCCGGGCTTGGCCAGGATGCGGGTGCGCTCCTCGTCGGAGCGGGGGTCCTCGTTGCGGACGATGTCGAAAGTCGTGGCAGCCATGGCGTACATCGTAGACCGGTGGTGGCGGTGTGGTGGCCAAGGCCCGGCGCGGGGTCCGGGTGCGGCGGTACGGTGGTGGCGATTCACCGGGGCAGGGCTTTTGCTTGACGACGCCCACCGCCGCCCCGATCCGCCGCACCCGATTGAAGGAGCGTTCGCATGACCGATTCCCGCACCACCGATTTCGCCACCCCCAATTCGACCGTGTTGGAGGAGTTCCTCCCGGCGACGGGCACGCGCGTCGCCATTGCCGCGGGCGACGCGGGCGACATCGCCGATCTCGGCGCCGATTGCCTGCTCGTCGCGCTTCTCGATGGCGATGACCTCGAGCTCGTCGCTTCGTCGGTGCTCGGTGAGAAGGCGTCGGAGGTGCTGGCGCAGCTGGAGTTGGTCGGGGCGTCGGCGAAGCTGGAGAAGGTCACCCGCATTCCCGCGCCGGAGGGGCTGGGCGTCGCGACGATCGCGGCGGTCGGCCTGGGCGATTCCGACCCGGATGCCGAGACCATCCGCCGCGCCTCCGGTGCCGCTGCCCGCGCGCTGGGGTCGGTCGATCACGTGGTCAGCGCCCTGGGCGAGCTCGACGCCGCGGCTGCGGCCGAGGGGTTCGGCATGGGCGCCTACTCCTACGGCGGGCTGAAGTCGACGGGCGGGGACGCCGGGTCGTCGGAAAGCACGGCCCGCACCCTGACGGTGCTCGGCGCGGATGATGCGCAGGTCGAGCGCGCGGCGGCGATCGTCGACGCGGTGGCGACGGCGCGCGACTTCGTCAATACGGCGTCGTCGCACCTGTACCCGGAGGTGTTCGCCAACGCGGCGGCGAAGCTCGGCGAGTCCGCCGGCCTCGACGTCGAGGTGCTCGACGACGAGGCGCTGGCCGCGGGCGGCTTCGGCGGCCTCACCGCCGTCGGCCGCGGTTCCGAGCGCGGCCCGCGCCTGGTGCGCATGACGTGGAAGGGCGCTCAGGGCTCTCAGAGCGCCGACGCCGCCGCCAAGAACTCCGGAGACCAGCACTCCGGCGCCGCCAAGGTCGCGCTGGTGGGCAAGGGCGTCACCTTCGACACCGGCGGAATTTCGCTGAAGCCGGGCGCGAACATGGAGAACATGATCTCCGACATGGGCGGCGCGGCGGCGGTCATCGCCACCGTGGTGCTCGCCGGCCGGCTGGGCCTCGACGTGCCGGTCACCGCGACCATCCCGATGGCGGAGAACATGCCCGGCGGCCGCGCCTACCGCCCCGGCGACGTGATCACGCAGTACGGCGGCAAGACCATCGAGATCCTCAACACCGACGCCGAGGGCCGCCTCATTCTCGCCGACGCCCTGGTCCGCGCCTGCGAGGACGGGCCGACCCACGTCATCGACACCGCCACGCTCACCGGCGCGCAGCTCGTCGCGCTCGGCGGCCGCACCCCGGGCGTGCTCGGCACCGACGAATTCCGCGACCGCGTCGCCGAGCTGTCCCGCGAGGCCGGCGAGGGCGGCTGGGCCATGCCGATCCCCGAGGAGCTCGCCGAGGGCCTCAAGTCCCCCGTCGCCGACCTGCGCAACGTGTCCAACTCCCGCGAGGGCGGCATGAGCGTCGCCGCCGCGTACCTGCGCGAGTTCGTCGCCGACGACGCCGAGTGGGTGCACATCGACGTCGCCGGCCCGGCGTTCAACACCCACGCGCCGTGGGGCTACACCCCCAAGCGCGCCACCGGCGTCCCGGTGCGCACCATGCTCGCGGCTCTGGAGGACCTCGCCGGAAAGTAGTTTTCGGCCGGGGATGGGGCGGGTGGCCGTCGCAAAGCACGTGCGCTTGACGACGATGAAGCCCCGCCCACCCCCTGCCCGGGCTCACCCCGTTCGCCCCCGAACACGCCCGACGCGCCACCACCCGGCGCGTCGGGCGTACCGCGTAAGCGGGAGCGTGTGCGAACCGGTACCCTAGTTGTGATCACCAACTATTGAGCGATTGTCGAGGAGAGCACACATGGCGACCTCTGTTGAGATGCCCGAACTGGGCGAATCCGTCACCGAGGGCACGATTACCACCTGGCTGAAGAAGGTCGGCGACACCGTCGAGGTCGACGAGCCCTTGCTGGAGGTTTCCACCGACAAGGTGGACACGGAGATCCCGTCGCCGGTCGCCGGCGTGCTGCTCGAGATCCTCGCGGACGAGGACGACACGGTCGACGTGGGCGAGGTCATCGCCAAGATCGGCGACGAGGACGAGGCCGGCGATTCCGGCTCGGACGATGCCGACGACGCCGACGCCGAGGAAGAGGCCGAAGAGGTCGAGGCGGAGGAGACCGAGGAGGCCGAGGAGGCGTCCGAGGAGAAGGACGAGAAGCCGAAGAAGAAGTCCGGCGGATCCGGCGGCGGCAAGGCCACCGACGTGGAGATGCCGGAGCTCGGCGAGTCCGTCACCGAGGGCACCATCACCACCTGGCTGAAGGAAGTCGGCGACACCGTCGAGGTCGACGAGCCGCTGCTCGAGGTCTCCACCGACAAGGTCGACACCGAGATCCCGTCGCCCGTGGCCGGCACCCTGGTCGAGGTCCTCGCCGAGGTCGACGACACCGTCGACGTGGGCGCGGTCATCGCGCGCATCGGCGACGCCGACGCCGCGGGCTCCGATGATGCCGAGGACGACGAGGACGAGGACGTCCCGTCGGAGGAGGCCATCGAGGAGTCGGAGTCCAAGGACGACAACGACACCGTCGACGAGGCCGAAGGCGACGACGAGGGCGACGCCGACTCCGAGGACGAGGCGAAGGACGAGAAGCCGAAGAAGTCCGGCGGATCCGGCGGAGGCAAGGCGTCCGACGTCGAGATGCCGGAGCTCGGCGAATCCGTCACCGAGGGCACCATCACCCAGTGGCTCAAGGAGGTCGGCGACACCGTCGAGGTCGACGAGCCGCTGCTGGAGGTCTCCACCGACAAGGTCGACACCGAGATCCCGTCGCCGGTCGCCGGCACCCTGATCGAGGTCCTGTTCGACGTCGACGACACCGTCGACGTGGGCGCCGTCATCGCGCGCGTCGGTGACGCCGACGCCGCCGAGGGCGACACCGAGGTCGAGGCCGCCGAGGCGGAGGCCGAAAAGAAGGCCGAGCCGAAGAAGGACGACGAGCCCAAGAAGCCGGAGCCCAAGAAGGAAGAGAAGGCCGAGAAGAAGGCCGAGCCGAAGAAGCAGGACAAGGAGGAGAAGGCGGAGAAGGCCGCGCCCAAGCAGGACGCGCCGAAGAAGGAGGAGTCCAAGAAGGACACCTCCGGCAACGCCGACGTCCCGTACGTCACTCCCCTGGTCCGCAAGCTCGCCGACAAGCACGGCGTCGACCTGACGAAGGTCGAGGGCTCGGGCATCGGCGGCCGCATCCGCAAGCAGGACGTGCTCAAGGCCGCCGAGGGCGGCACCGAGGCGTCCAAGGGCGATGAGCCGGCTTCGTCGAACTGGTCCACCAAGGGCGTCCGCCCCGAGATGGCGGACCTGCGCGGCACCACCCAGCGCGTCAACCGCATCCGCGAGATCACCGCGGCGAAGACCCTCGAGTCCCTGCAGACCTCCGCGCAGCTCACCCAGCTGCACGAGGCCGACATGACCGAGGTCTGGGACCTGCGCGCTGCGAACAAGGCCGCGTTCGAGGAGAAGCACGGCGTGAAGCTCACGTTCCTGCCGTTCTTCGCCAAGGCCATGGTCGAGGCGCTGGTCTCGCACCCGAACGTGAACGCGTCGTGGGACGAGGGCAAGAAGGAGATCACGTACCACGAGAAGGTGAACCTCGGCATCGCCGTGGACACCGAGCGTGGCCTGCTCTCCCCGGTCATCCACGATGCCCAGGACATGTCCCTGCCGGAGCTCGCCGCCGCGATCGCCGACATCGCCGACCGCGCGCGCAACAACAAGCTCAAGCCGAATGATCTGTCCGGCGGCACGTTCACCATCACCAACATCGGTTCCGAGGGTGCGCTGTCCGATACCCCGATCCTCGTCCCGCCGCAGGGCGCGATGGTCGGCACGGGCATGATCAAGAAGCGCCCCGTCGTGGTGACGGAGAACGGCAGCGACGCCATCGGCATCCGCGCGATGGCCTACCTGCCCATGACCTACGATCACCGCCTCATCGACGGCGCCGACGCCGGTCGCTTCATGACCACCGTCGTCGACCGCCTGCAGGTCGCCAACTTCGAGTCCGACCTGGAGCTCTAGTCCGCTAGATCGGCCGCTCCGGCCGACCGTTGCCCGGTCACCTTCCCGAAACGGAGGGTGGCCGGGTTTCGGCGTTTCGGGTCGCCGAAGGTGTCCCGGCCGCCTTTCCCAGAGGGAGGGTGGCCGGGTTTCGGCGTTTCCGAGCACTCGACCGTGACCCGGCCGCCGACGAGCCCAGCACCGCACCACCACCGCGCAGATACCTACGTTCCGGCCAGATACTCACGTTTGAACATGGGTATCTGGCCGGAACGTAGGTATCTGGCCGGGTCATGGGCGCCGGGTCGGCAATCGGGGTGGCCACCGAGGCTTCCAAGGACCGCATTCCGGTGTTTCCCTGCCCGGGTCTCCCTCGACTTCGCCAGAAAGACGTCCAGTGGACAGAAAGACGTGGTCATCCACCTCTTTCTGTCCACTGGACGTCTATTTGCGCCGCAAGGAGAAATTTGGCGCGTGGTGAAGGCGGCGCACTCGGGATGCGGGCGGTTGAGGTGGGCGCGGGCCGTCGTAAAGCGGGGCGGGGCTAGACTGCTTCGCATGACGAACACGGTCAGCACGCAGGACTCCCAGCACGCCACCGACGCCGCCGCCACCGACGCCGCCACCACCGCCACCCCGGCCCCGGCGACGCACCCCACCGACTCGATCCGCGCGGCCGACGCCCCGCTCGAGATCATCGACCTGGGCACGGTCGATTACGTGGACACGTGGCACAAGCAGGCCGAGGCCGCCGCCGCCCGCGCGGCCGGCACCATCGGCGACCAGCTGTGGGCGCTGGAGCACCCGAGCACGTACACCGCCGGCAAGCGCACGCAGCCGGAGGACCGCCCGGACAATGGCCTGCCGGTCGTCGACGTCGATCGCGGGGGCCGCATCACGTGGCATGGGCCGGGGCAGCTGGTGTGCTATCCGATCGTGAAGCTGGCCGAGCCGATGGACGTCGTGGATTACGTGCGCCGCATCGAGGAGGCGGTCATCCACGTCGTGCGGGGCATGGGGCTTGACGACGCCGGCCGCGTCGAGGGCCGCTCCGGCGTGTGGCTGCCGGCGGGGGTCGTCGGCGGGCAGTTGAAGCCGTCGCGGAAGGTGGCGGCGATCGGCATCCGCGTCACGCACGGGGTGACCATGCACGGGGTGGCGCTCAATTGCGACAATACGCTGGACTACTACGGGCATATCGTGCCGTGCGGCATCGCGGACGCCGGGGTGACCACGCTCAGCGAGGAGCTCGGCCGCGACGTCACCGTCGCCGACCTGCGGGAACCTTTGACTTCGGCTATCGCCGCCGCTCTGGACGGCGACCTTCGCGTGGAAAAGCACGATCTGTAGGGTGGTCGACATGTCTACCGCACCTGAAGGTCGTCGCATGTTGCGCATCGAGGCGAAAAACGCCGAGACGCCCATCGAGCACAAGCCGTCCTGGATCCGCACCACCGCGAAGACGGGCCCGGAGTACAAGGCGATGAAGAAGCGCGTGTCGGGCGCGTCGCTGCACACGGTGTGCCAGGAGGCGAATTGCCCGAATCTGTACGAGTGCTGGGAGGACCGGGAGGCGACGTTCCTCATCGGCGGCGACCAGTGCACGCGGCGCTGCGATTTCTGCAACATCGCCACGGGCAAGCCGGAGGAGCTGGATCGCGATGAGCCGCGGCGCGTGGCCGAGTCGGTCCGCGAGATGGGGCTGCGGTACGCGACGGTGACGGGCGTGGCCCGCGATGATCTGTCCGATGGCGCGTCGTGGCTGTACGCGGAGACGTGCCGCCAGATCCGCGAGTTGAACCCGGGCACGGGCGTGGAGCTGCTGGTCGACGATTTCCGGGGCGACGGTTCGGCGGCGGAGGCCGTGTTCGAGGCCCGCCCGGACGTGTTCGCGCACAACATCGAGACGGTGCCGCGGATCTTCAAGAAGATCCGCCCGGCGTTCCGCTACGACCGCAGCTTGGAGATGATCTCCCGCGCCCGCGCCGCCGGTCTGGTGACCAAGTCGAACCTGATCTTGGGCATGGGCGAGACGCGCGAGGAGATCCTGGGCGCGATGCACGATCTCAACGACGCCGGCTGTGACATCCTGACCATCACGCAGTACCTGCGCCCGTCGGCGATGCACCATCCGATCGATCGGTGGGTCAAGCCGGAGGAGTTCGTCGAGTTGTCGGAGGCCGCCTACGACATGGGCTTCGCCGGCGTCATGGCGGGTCCCCTGGTGCGGTCGTCGTATCGTGCCGGCCGCCTGTTCGCGCGTGCGCTGGCGGCGCGCGGCGAGGAGCTGCCAGAGCATCTGTCGGCCCTGGCGGAGGACGTCTCCACCAACCAGGAGGCTTCGTCCCTGCTGGAGCGCTACGGCTCGTCGAAGGACGCCGAGGTCTCCCCGGCGCGGTAGTTTGCGTCGCATTTTGCTTTGCGACGACCCCCGGCCCGGCTCGCCACGTGCGTGCCGGGCCGTTTCGTCCCCGGAATCGTGCATGCCCTAGAGTTGTGGCCATGGCGAACAAGGACGAGCTGAAGGCGTCGAAGAAGGCCGAGCGGGCGGCCAAGCGCGGTAAGCGCAAGGAGACCCGCGGCCAGCTGTGGCAGGCCTTCAAGATGCAGAAGGCCCGCGACAAGAAGCTGATCCCGTACATGCTGCTGGGGCTGCTGGCCCCGGTGCTGGTGCTGCTGCTGATCGGCCTGTTGATCGGCGGCATGTGGGCGTGGTTCCTGCCGCTGCTCGGCCTGTCCATCGGTTTCGCGCTGGCGATGTGGATTTTCACCAAGCGCCTGGAGTCGTCGTTCTACTCCGAGGCCGAGGGCCAGATGGGCGCCGCGGGCTGGGCGCTGGAGAACATGCGTTCCGGCGTGGGCACGGTGTGGCACGTGAAGACGGCCGCGCAGGCCAATCAGCAGCTCGATGCGGTGCACCGCGTCATCGGCAACCCGGGCGTGGTCCTGGTCGGCGAGGGCGACGAGAATCGCGTGAAGGCCATGATGGCCCGCGAGAAGAAGACGCTCGCGCGCTTCCTCGGCGATACGCCGATCTACGAGATGATGTCGGGCTCCGGCGAGGGTCAGGTGCCGGTGAAGAAGCTGCAGCGCGAGATGCTGCGGTTCCCGCGCAACTACAACAAGGACGAGGCCAACAAGCTAGCCTCCCGTGTGGAGTCGATGGAGAAGATCCGCGACGCCCGCGCCGCGCTGCCGAAGGGCCCGCTGCCCAAGGGCGCCCGCCAGCAGTCGATGAACCGCCGCGCGCGCCGCATGCAACAGCGCCAGGAGAAGCGCGGGTAGCTTTTTCCCCGCTGTCCGCTTCCGCGACCGCCGCGCCCCCGAACGGGGTGTCGGCGGTTTCGCCGTTTCGGACCTTTCCGTGTTTTCGCAGGTGAGGGGCTTGGGCGACGTGGATCACTCAACGGGTGGCCGGGCGCGAGGTGTGCCACGATGGGCCTCGTGCAAATACTCGTGGAAAATCAACTGCTGGCTCTGCTCGTCATCATGGGCATCGGTCTGGCGCTCGGGCAGATCCGCATTTTCGGGTTCAAGCTCGGCATCGCCGCCGTCCTGTTCGTCGGCCTGGGCCTGGCCACCTTCGAGCCGGGCATCCAGATCCCGCCGTTGATCTACATCGTCGGCCTGGCGCTGTTCGTGTACACGATCGGCCTGGAGTCGGGCCCGGAGTTTTTCGCGTCGCTGAAGTCGACGGGCATCCGGCACAACCTGTTCGGCATCGGCATCTTGGCGGTCGTCGCCATCGAGGCGTTCCTGCTGATCACCCTGTTCCCCATCGACAACGTCGAGGGCGCGGGCACGTTCACCGGCGCGCTGACCAACACCCCGGCGCTGGCCGCGGTGGTCGACGCCCTGCCCAACGTCATCTCCGATGACGCGGAGCTGCAGAGCAAGCTGGAGATGCCGGTCATCGGCTACTCGCTGGCCTACCCCATCGGCGTGCTGGGCGTCATCGCGTCGATCGGCATCATGGCGAAGGTCTTCCGCGTCGACCACGACCGCGAGGCCCTCGAGGCCGGCGTGGCCGCGCTGCCGCTGCACACCCGCCGCGTGGAGGTCACCAAGGCGGACCTGCCGTCGGTGACGGACATGCCGGTGGTGTTCGGTCTGGACCTCATCGTGTCGCGCATCGAGCACAAGGGCCACCTATACGTCCCCGCCGAAGGCGACACCATCGACGTCGGCGACGTCGTGTCCATCGTTGGCACCGAGGAGATCATCGCCAAGGCCTCCGAGCGCATCGGCGAGCTGCTGCCGGGCGATCCGACGCACGACGGCCGCCTGGAGTACCGCCGCATCTTCGTGTCCTCCGGGGACGTCTGCGGCGTTCCGCTGGAACAGCTGCACACCAAGATGAACGGCATGATGATCACCCGCGTGCGACGCGGTGACCTGGACATGGTGGCTTCTCCGTCGATGAAGCTGGAACTGGGCGACCGCGTGCGCGTCGTCGCAACGCCCGATCGCATCGGCAATGCGACGAAGTTCTTCGGCGACTCGTACAAGAAGCTGTCCGACGTCAACCTGCTGCCCATGATCCTGGGCCTGCTGCTGGGCGTCGCGGTGGGCATGATCCCGATCCCGATCCCCGGCGGCGTGACCCTCAAGCTGGGTTCGGCCGGCGGCCCGCTGGTCGTGGCGCTGGTGCTCGGCGCGCTGGGCCGCACGGGCCCGCTGGTGTGGCCGATCCCCTACTCCGCGAATCTGGCCTTCCGCCAGGTCGGTCTGGCGCTTTTTCTGGCGGGCATCGGCACGACCGCCGGCGCCGGCTTCAAGGACGCCCTGGGCGACCCGTCGTCGCTGACCGTGCTGGGTCTGGCCGCGGCCATCGCGATGAGCTCGGCGATGCTGACCCTCATCGTCGGCCACAAGGTGCTGAAGATCCCCTTCGGCCAGACCGCCGGCATCCTGGCGGGCCTGCAGACGCACCCGGCCGTGCTGACGTACGTCAACGACCAGACGAAGAACGAGCTGCCGTCGATGGGCTATACGACGGTGTACCCGATGGCGATGATCGTGAAGATCATCCTTGCGCAGATCCTCGTCGTCGCGCTGGTGTAGCCGGCTCCCACTCGCAATCGGGGCCGGGAAGGCTCGGCCCCGGACGCGTTGCCACCGGCCGGCCCCGGCTTGGCCCGGCTTGACCCCTCCAGACCCCTCCGGCTCCCCCAAAAGTGCCGGTACGGGCCCGAAGTGACCAAGACCACGCAGGTATTTACACACTCGCGAAATGTGAAACCGCCGCCGCCCCCGATGAGGGGCGGCGGCGGTTCCCGGTTCCGGGCGCTCGCGCGCGGTTACGCGGCACCCGGCGCTCGCGCGCGGTTCCGCGGCTCCCAGCGACTACCCGCGGATGACCGCGGTGCCGGTGGCGCGGTCGTGCATGCCGCGCAGGTCGGAGTCCTGGATCGCCGGCGGCAGGAGCAGCAGCGTCAGGAAGGACCGGAGGAACGCGCGCCACAGGCCGACGCGGGTGCCGGGCTGGTCGACGCGGGCGACGCCCATGCGCAGCATCGCCTGGCCCGGGGTGCGGCCGAACAGCCACACCGACACGGTGCCCACGAGCAGGAAGATGAGGAAAGTCCAGGTGGCGGTGAACGACTGCCACGCGATGAACGGGTCGCCGAACTGCTCGGCCTGCTCCTGGCTGGGCCCGGCGAAGGGGTACACCGCGGCGGTGAGGAACATGCTGACGATCCAGTCGATCATGATCCCGCCGACGCGCCGCAGCAGCGACGCCTGCGACCCGGCGCCCGCCTGTGCCAGGCCCAGGTTGTGCCCGGGGTACGCGGAAAGGTTGTCGGGGTCGTCGAATTGCCCGGGGACCTGGGGTCCTTCGAGCCAATTGCTCTTGTCGGCCATGGGGTCACAGTGTAGCGGTCGGGGGCTTGACGACGAACCTCGGCCGATTCGTCGTCAAGCGGGAAGAACCCGGGCCACCGGGACACCCCCGCCCGTATGCCGGACCGGCCCCGCGGCCCGCGTGTGGCGGGGGTTACGCGGGCGGGGCGGCGAGGGGCGGGGCGTTTTCGTTAAGGTGGATTACGACATTCGCCACGTTAGGAGTCGCACATGAACTTCACCTCCCCCGCCGAGGTCGTCAAGTACATCGAGGAGGAGGGCATCGAGTTCGTCGACGTCCGCTTCACCGACGTTCCCGGTACCGAACAGCACTTCACCATCCCGGCCTCGGCCTTCGACGAGGATGCCGCTGCGGAGGGCCTGGCGTTCGACGGTTCGTCGATCCGCGGCTTCACCACCATCGACGAGTCCGACATGACGCTGCTGCCGGACCTGAAGACCGCGAAGGTCGACCCCTTCCGCAAGGCCAAGACGCTGAACATCAAGTTCTTCGTCCACGACCCCTTCACCCTGGAGCCGTTCTCCCGCGACCCCCGCAACATCGCCCGCAAGGCCGAGGAGTACCTCGAGTCGACCGGCATCGCCGACACCTGCTACTTCGGCGCCGAGGCGGAGTTCTACATCTTCGACTCCGTGAAGTTCCGCACCGACGCCCATGCCGGCTACTACGAGGTCGACTCCGTCGAGGGCTGGTGGAACCGCGGCAAGGACGAGAACCCCGACGGGTCCCCGAACCTCGGCTACAAGACCCGCATGAAGGGCGGCTACTTCCCCGTCGCGCCGTACGACCACTACCAGGACCTGCGCGACGAAATGTGCAAGCACCTGGCGGAGGCCGGCTTCGACCTGGAGCGCCAGCACCACGAGGTGGGCACCGGCGGCCAGCAGGAGATCAACTACCGCTTCAACTCCATGCTGCATGCGGCGGATGACCTGCAGAGCTTCAAGTACATCATCAAGAACGTCGCGTGGCGCAACGGCAAGTCGGTGACCTTCATGCCGAAGCCGCTGGCCGACGACAACGGCTCGGGCATGCACGCCCACATGTCGCTGTGGAAGGACGGCGAGCCGCTGTTCTTCGACGAGTCCGGCTACGGCGGGCTGTCGGATACGGCGCGCTACTTCATCGGCGGCATCCTGGAGCACGCCGGCGCGGTGCTGGCGTTCACCAACCCGACCCTGAACTCCTACCACCGTCTGGTGAAGGGCTTCGAGGCGCCGATCAACCTGGTGTACTCGCAGCGCAACCGCTCGGCGGCCGTGCGCATCCCGATCACCGGCTCGAACCCGAAGGCCAAGCGCGTGGAGTTCCGCGCGCCGGACCCGTCGGGCAACCCGTACCTGGGCTTCGCGGCGATGATGATGGCCGGCCTGGACGGCATCAAGAACCGCATCGAGCCGCATGCGCCGGTGGACAAGGACCTCTACGAGCTCCCGCCGGAGGAGGCCGCCGACATCCCGCAGGCCCCCACCTCGCTGGAGGCCTCGCTGCAGGCGCTTCGCGACGACCATGAGTTCCTGCTCGAGGGCGACGTGTTCACCGAGGACTTGATCGAGACCTACATCGATTACAAGTACACCACCGAGATCGAGCCCGTCCGCCTGCGCCCGACGCCGCAGGAGTTCGAGATGTACTACGACTGCTAGATCGCGCCCGATCCGCCCCACTTCGGTCTGTTGGCCGGGTGGGGCGCTTTTCGTCGTGAAGCAAGCCCCGTACGTCTCTATGCTCGATGGCGAGAGCCGAATTCCGCTGGGGTGATGTCCGTTGAAGACCATGCAACGCCTGACCGAGGCGTACCGCGGTGCCCGGGTCGAGATGATCGACGACGAGTCGCGGTACGTGATCATGAGCGACTGCCACCGCGGCGACGGGTCGAAGGCGGACGAGTTCTTGAAGAACAAGAACTCCTACACCGCCGCGCTCGACCACTACTGGAACGAGGGCTTCACCTACGTCGAGGCCGGCGACGGCGACGAGCTGTGGGAGTACGACTACAAGCACATCATCCGCGCCAACCGTGCGGTGTGGGAGCGGCACCAGGATTTCCACCGCGCCGGCAGGCTCATCCGGATGTGGGGCAACCACGACGTGATCCTCCAGGATCCCGGCTTCGTGCGCGAGTACCTCTGGAGCACCGAGGACCCCGGCACGGGCGAGGCCAAACCGTTCTTCCACGGGATCGAGCCGGTGGAGGCCGTCGTGTTCCGCCGGCGCGACTCCGGCCAGGAGATCCTGCTGGTCCACGGCCACCAGGGCGACCTGCCCAATGATCAGGCGTGGCGGTTCAACCGCCTGATGGTGCGGCTGTTCTGGAAGTACATGCACCGGCTGGGCTTCAACAGCCCGACGAGCCCCGTGGCCAACTCGTACAAGCGCCACAAGGTCGAGCGCAATTACGTCAAGTGGATCCGCAAGAACCGGGCGGCGCTGATCTGCGGTCACACGCATTGGGAGAAGTTCCCCGGTCCCGGCGACATGCCCTATTTCAACGCCGGCAGCTGCGTCTACCCCTCGCACATCACCGCGCTGGAAATCGTTGGCGGCACCGTGGCGCTGGTGCGCTGGCGCGTCGACCCCAACGAGGACGGGATCCTGCAGGTCACCCGCCGCGTGATCTCCGGGCCGGAGCCGATCGAGAGCTTCGACATCCGGGGCTGAGCCTCACGGGCCGACAACCGGGGACTGTCCCCCGCTTCGCGCCGCGTCGCCTCGACGTCCGGTCGCCGGTGCGGGCGGCTGCTGCCCGGTTATGTCACGGCTTGGCGACGACCCGCCGTATTCATGGAACTTCGTTTCCCCATGGAGGATAATGGCGTTCATGAGCGCGAAGAACTCCGCCGGCGCGATGGGTGCGCAGGCCAAGAACCACGGCAAGAAGGTCGGACGCAAGGCCAAGGACGGCGCCGATCGGGGCGCGAACAAGGCGGACAACAGTGCCGCGCTGACCTTGCTGGCGCGCGTCGGCTACGTCGTGCTCGGCGTGCTGCATTTGATCATCGGCTGGTTCGCCATCCGCATCGCCACCGGTGACTCGGGCGGCGAGGAAGCCTCGAATTCGGGGGCGCTGGCGGAGATCGCCCAGGCACCGGGCGGCCGGATCCTGTTGTGGGTCGCCGTGGCGGGCCTGGCCGGCCTGGCGATCTGGCGGCTGATCGGCATCTTCGTCGAGGACGAGGCCAAGGACAAGGCCAAGAGCCTGGTCCTGGCGGTGGTCTACACCTCGCTGGCGTTCACCACCTCGACGTTCGCCCGCGGCGCGTCGACGTCGGACGGCGACACGGCCACCGACGTCACGGCGAAGGTGATGGAGCAGCCGTTGGGCGTGGCGCTGGTCATCGCGGCCGGCGTCGTGGTCCTCGCCGTCGGCTTCTATTCCATCTGGAATGGCGCGACGAAGGGCTTCAAGGACGACCTCGAGGCAGGCGCGGAATCCGGCCACGTGGGCACGGCGATCGTCGTCGCCGGCGTGGTCGGCTACATCGCGCGCGGCATCGCCTTCGGCATCTTGGGCGTGCTCATCATCATGGCCGCGTGGACGAATGACCCGGAGAAGGCCGGCGGCCTCGATTCGGCGCTGCGCACGCTGGGCCAGCAGCCGGCGGGTTCGATCATGCTCATCGTCGTCGGCGCGGGCGTCGCGCTCTACGGCCTTTACTCCATCGCCCGCGCCAAGTACGTCCGCCGCTGAAGCTCCCGCCACTCCCCCATCCGGCGCACGGAAGATCCTGGCGGTCGCGCCCACGTGACCGTCGTCAAGCCAACTACCCCAGCCCGGTCTCGCGCAGCGTGATGTTGATGCGCCCGGCCCCCAAGCCGCAGCCGGCGGGCGCGGTGCCGGGATGGACCGCCGTGACCCCGTGGTAGGCCAGGCGCGAGGCCCCACCGAAGACGAACGCGTCGCCGGACTCGAGCACCAGGTCGCGGTACGGGCGGTTGCGGCTGTCGGGATTGCCGAAGCGGAACGTGCACGCATCGCCGATGGACAGGCTGACCACGGGCGCGCGGCTGACCTCGTCGCGGTCCTGGTGCATGCCCATCCGCGCGTCGGCGTCGTACCAGTTCGCCAGCGCCGCATCGGGGGCGTAGCTGCTCGCCGCCTTGCTTTGCGACGGCCCCACGTCCCCGCCTTCCACCGCCTCCGCGGCGGCGACGGCCGACCTGCCCAGCCGGACCATCCATTCGGGAAACGGCAGGACGGGGTTGCCGTTGACGTCGATCGCGGTGCGCGTGTACTCGTACGGGCGCCAATGCCAGCCCAGGCAGACCGTGCGCACGCTCATCGGCTTGCCGTGGATCTCCGCCGCGCGGGCGGGAACGGGGCCGGCCGCCCACTCGCGGAACCGATCGGCCAACCACGACTGCTGGCGCAGATCCAGGAACCCCGGCAGCCACACCGCGCCCGGGGCGATGACGGCGGCGGGGCGGGGATCGGGGTGGTCGTCGAAAAGCGTGGGCATGGGCCGATGGTAGGCCGGGGATGCCCCCGGACGGGTGCGCACGGCCCCCACCTGCGCACATGCCGCGGCGTTAACCTCGCGGTTATGACAGTGGTGCAGGTCACACGATGTGTTACACGGGCGAAACATGCAGGAACGGGCCGCGAAATCTCGATCCCATAATTTCGTTTTCGTCAGATGGCGAGGACCGGGATCACCGGTGCCCGCCCGAACAACCCCACCATCCCCCATCCCCCATCAGTCCAACCGAGGAGTCACCGTGGGCTTCACCTCCCCCGAACAGGTCATCAAGTACATCGAGGACGAGGGCATCGAGTTCGTCGACGTCCGCTTCACCGATGTCCCCGGCATCGAGCAGCACTTCACCATCCCGGCTTCGGCCTTCGACGAGGATGCCGCCTCCGAGGGCCTGGCCTTCGACGGCTCGTCCGTCCGCGGCTTCACGACGATCGACGAATCGGACATGGCGCTGCTGCCGGACCTGGCCACCGCGAAGATCGACCCCTTCCGCAAGGCCAAGACGCTGAACATCAAGTTCTTCGTCAACGACCCGTTCACGCTCGAGCCGTTCTCCCGCGACCCGCGCAACATCGCGCGCAAGGCCGAGGAGTACCTCCAGTCCACCGGCATCGCCGACACCTGCTTCTTCGGCGCCGAGGCGGAGTTCTACATCTTCGACAAGGTCCGCTACTCCACCGAGATGAACACCGGCTTCTACGAGGTCGACTCCGTCGAGGGCTGGTGGAACCGCGGCAAGGAGGAGAACCCGGACGGCTCGCCGAACCTGGGCTACAAGACCCGCATGAAGGGCGGCTACTTCCCCGTCGCGCCGTACGACCACTACCAGGATCTTCGCGACGAGATGTGCCTGAACCTCGCCGAGGCCGGCTTCGACCTGGAGCGCGCCCACCACGAGGTCGGCACCGGCGGCCAGCAGGAGATCAACTACAAGTTCAACACGCTGCTCCACGCGGCCGATGACGTGCAGAGCTTCAAGTACATCATCAAGTCGACGGCCTGGAAGAACAACAAGTCCGTCACCTTCATGCCCAAGCCGCTGTCCGGCGACAACGGCTCCGGCATGCACTGCCACCAGTCGCTGTGGAAGGACGGCAAGCCGCTGTTCCACGACGAGGCCGGCTACGGCGGCCTGTCGGACATCGCCCGCTACTACATCGGCGGCATCCTGGCCCACGCCGGCGCGGTGCTCGCATTCACCAACCCGACCCTGAACTCCTACCACCGCCTGGTCAAGGGCTTCGAGGCCCCGATCAACCTGGTGTACTCGCAGCGCAATCGCTCCGCCGCGGTCCGCATCCCGATCACCGGCTCCAACCCGAAGGCCAAGCGCATCGAGTTCCGCGCCCCGGACCCGTCGGGCAACCCCTACCTCGGCTTCGCCGCCATGATGATGGCCGGCCTCGACGGCATCAAGAACCGCATCGAGCCCCACGCCCCGGTGGACAAGGACCTCTACGAGCTCCCGCCGGAGGAGGCCGCCGACATCCCCCAGGCCCCGACCTCCCTGGAGGCCGCGCTGGAGGCCCTGCGCGAGGACCACGAGTTCCTCCTCGAGGGCGACGTCTTCACCGAGGACCTCATCCAGACCTACATCGACTACAAGTACGAGAACGAGATCGAGCCCGTTCGCCTGCGCCCCACCCCGCAGGAGTTCGAGATGTACTACGACTGCTAGTTCCGGCTTCGGCAGTCCGGCCCTCCCCTCTCCCGGGGTGGGGCGGGCGGCCGGCTCCCCGCTCCAGTCGCGCGCCGCGGCGAACGGGGTTATCTTCCACACGACCGGCGCAACGCGATCCCGCCCGCGACCATGGCCCTTGAATTGGGGCTTGTCGCACGCGGATGGGAATCGGGTTGCGCCGGTCGTGTCGTCGGCGGCCCCGCCCCGGGTCCACCTCTCCGGAACGATCCCGCCGCCCCCGAACGATCCGGCCGCCCCACCATCCGCCCCACAGCCCGGTCCGCTTCCCGTAGATACCTACGTTCGATGCAGGTACCTACGTTTAAACGTGCGTGTTTGCACGGAACGTAGGTCTCTGGCTACGCCGGGGCGGCGATGCCCCCGAACTGCTCGGGGTAACTGCGTCCGGACGCACGTACCGTGTCCACCATGACGAAGATTGCGGACGCCGACGCGTACTGGGCTTCGCTTGTCGACGAAGCCGGGGTGAACCGCACCAGCGTCACCTTCATGGGCAATGCCATGCAACGCACCGTCGTGCGAACCTTCGACGGTTTGTCCGGCGCGGGTGTCCTGGAATCACTGGTCGGCTCGTCATCGCTCACCCACGCGGACCTCCATGGCCGCATGTTGTTGGACGGCAGCTGCCCGGAGTGGTTCCGCATGGAAATCTCGCCGGCGTTCAATACCTGGGCCGTCACCTTCGAGCACAGCGTCGCGGACGCGAATCTCGGTGCAGACGGGCGGCTGATGGGCTCAGAGAAGTCCCCGACCCCGATGCCGCGCGCCCACATTCAGCATCCATCGACGCTGGTGTACTTCGAGCAGCTTCCAATGTGGGGCGGTCACGGGCACCACCCACCGGAGTACCTTCCTTCTTCTTCCTCCGTCGTGTGGACGGAGACCGCGCACCGCTCCGGCCGCCCGACCACGCCGGAGAATACTGACGGCTCGCAATCAAACCTGGCTGCAATGGACTGGCGCCCCATTCCATCTCCCGGCGATTTCGCACGCATCGAGTTAACGAGTCCGGACCATCCCGACGCGGATGGAACGGCGATATTCGACCTCCGCCACCGCATGTGCCTTTTCTTCGAGCTCCGCTACCAGGGAGAACCCCGCAGCCAGCTCGTCGTCGACGCAGCGCGGATCGGCGACAGTTCCGAGTGGCGACGATTCGGCGCGAACGTGGACTCCCCCGACGGCGGGGATCCCTCGTCCCGTTGAACCGGCCACGCCACGGTCCGCTCCACCGGCCGCGTACCTGGCCTCCCCCCGAATGATCCCGCCGCCGCGCTCACCCGGACCACTCGCCAGGACAAGCGGAGCCAATTGACCGACAATCGGCGCATGCATCTCGTTCGCGCCACCGGCGGCGCACGGCCACTCCGGGTCCTGCTGCTCAGCGATTGCTGGTCGCCCACGGTCAACGGCGTCGTCCGGTCCGTCACGGATCTCCGCGACGGTCTCGCCGCCGCCGGCCATGACGTCCGCGTGCTCACGGTCGCCGACCATTTGTCCACGACCTTCGACGGCCGCGTCTACGGCGTCGCATCCATTCCGGCCGGCGCGGTGTACCCGCACGCGCGCATCGGCCGCCCGGTCAGCGCCCCCGTCATGCGCCATATAACGGAGTGGGCGCCGGACGTCGTCCACAGCCACACCGAGTTCCCCACCTTCGCGTGGGCCCGGTGCATCGCGCGCCGCGTCGGGGTCGCCCACGTGCACACGTATCACACGTCCTACGAGGACTACACACACTACTTTTGCCCCAGCCGACGCGTCGGCCGCGCCATGACCAGGGCCTTCACCCGCGATCTGCTGGGCCGCACCGACCGCGTCATCGCCCCGACGCGCAAGGTCGCCGAACTGCTGCACGGCTACGGGGTCGCCAATCCCATCGAGGTCATCGGCACGGGCGTGGACCTCGACCAATTCCGCCCGGCGGCCACCGATCCCCGGTCAACAACCGCAGACACCACGGCACTCGCCGACCTCGCCGATCTCGCCGCAAGCATCGGGCTCGCCCCGCACATCCCCGTCGTTCTCACCGTCGGCCGCCTGGCCGCGGAGAAGAACCTGACGGAGACCCTCCGCCTCCTCGCCGGCATCACCGACGCCCCGTGGCAGTGGCTGGTCGTCGGCGATGGCCCGGTCGCAGGGGAGCTCCGCGATCTCGCCGCGCACCTCGGCGTCGCCGAGCGCGTGCACATGACGGGGGCCGTCCCCGCCGGCGAGGTCGCGCGCCTCTATCGGCTCGCGGACGCCTTCGTCACGTCGTCGCGAAGCGAAACCCAGGGCCTGACCTGCCTCGAAGCGCTCGCCTCCGGGCTGCCCACGATCACGCCCGACGACGACGCCTTCCGCGGCCTCATCGCCGACGGCATCAACGGCCACCGGTATGCCTCGCAGGATGATTTCACCGCCATCGCCACACGATTGCTTTCCGACGGCCCCCTCCGCCGCACCATGTCCGCCTCCGCCCGCGCCAGTGCCGTGCGGTGCGGCCGCGGGCAGTTCGTCGACGAGGTGCTCGGATGCTACCGCCGCGCGATGGAAGGCAAGCGCCAGCGCTACGGCGTTCCGCATGAGCCGAGGATGAAGTCGGCATGAGGTCAGCATGATGTCCGCATGACGCCGAAATGAGGTCAAGATGTGGCCGGGGCGAGTTCGACACGTCCGAGCAGGCGCGATTCAATCCTCACGTATTGGTAACGATCCCGCTTCCATGTGAATACGATCCCTTGCATACTCCGTGCACCTCGTACACCATGAATCAGCGGAGCAACTTTGCAGCCCTCGACGGCGAATCGGAATGACGGTGGTCGTCGAAAAGCAGAGCGGCCCGTGACGTCACCCACGACAATCGAGGAGTACGACATGCGCAAGACCACCATCACCCGCACCACCGCCGCCATCTTCGGCGCGACGCTTCTGCTCGGCGCCGCTGCCTGCTCGTCCGACGAGGTCCAGGACAACGCGACCCAGGCCACCGACGCCGTCGAGTCCGCCGTAAACGACGCCACGGCCGGCAACGAGGGTGAAGGCGAGACCTCCGCCGAGGAGACCGCCGCCTCGCAGACCGCCGCCGAGGGTGAGGACGGCGCCGCCGCAGAGACCGAGGATGTCGCCGAGGGCGACGTGCCCGCCGAGATCACCGACGCCGCCGGCGCCGCCAACCTGGGCGCGTTCAAGTCCGCGCAGAAGGCCGGCGACAACATGCTCGCCGAGTACGAGAACGGCTGGGTCGCCTCCTCGCCCGATGGTGGCACGCACCCGATCGTCGGCAAGATCGCCGAGACCTGGAAGAACGACGGCGCGCTGGGCAACGAGGTCGGCCTGCCGACCGCCGGCGAGGCCGAGATCGAGGGCGGCTGGGAGCAGTCGTTCACCAACGGCACCATCCAGTGGACCCAGGACGAGGGCGGCGATTTCTCCGCCAAGTACGTCTAAGCCACCCGCATCGGCTGACGCCGTCGCCCATCCGGGCCGGCCGGCGCAGCTCATGTGACGCGCCCCGCAGGCAGCCACCGCGGGGAGCGACGAATCCAACCCCGGGAGCATCATCGGATGCCCCGGGGTTTTTCGCGCCCAACGGGCGGCTTCGAGGTGGTGTTCGACGATTGCAAGCCAGCTTTGAGCGCCACCGAGACAATAGAGGGCAATTTCGCACATTTCCGCGCGCGTAAATATTCCGGCGGCATATTAGGCAATACTTGCCGAATTGATGCTCGCCATCCACATTAGAGCGGGGGCGCGAAGGTGCAGGCAGGAGTGCATTTACAGTGAGGTAGCCCGCGTCGAACTTTCCAGAATTTTGGGCACGGCAGAGTTGCAAAATTGACTCGATCACATTCACGGACAATCGCTGGAATATGGGCGTGATGGAGGCCTATTGTGGGAATTGACAGAGAGAATCGCCCCATCAAAGAAAGGACGCCACAATGTCCACGCTCGAAATGCCCCGCGTGTCCGAGTGCACCGTCGAGGGCTGCTCCTACAACGCCGATGACGCCTGCCGCGCCTTCGCGGTGACCATCGACGACCATTCCGCCTGCGGCACCTTCATCCCGCTCGGGGTCAAGGGCGGCCTGCCGCGCGTCAACTCCCAGGTCGGCGCGTGCCAGCGCGCGAACTGCATCCACAACCAGGATCTGGAGTGCGTCGCAGAGTCCGTGAAGATGGGCCCGTCCGGCGACACCGCCGAGTGCCTGTCGTTCCAGGCCCGCGGCTAGCCACCACGCCGCACCGCGCGCCGCATCACGCACCACCGCACACACCCCGTCATTTGCGAAGCCCCCGCCATTCGGCGGGGGCTTCGGCGGCATGCGCCGGACACTCGGACGACACCCGGCGACGCCCGGCGACACGGGAGTCCGCCAAATCGGGTCTGACGATGCTTCGGCGGAGCATTGTGACCTAATTGAAACAACCATGCCCACGTTGACAGCGAGCGTCCACCGTTCGCCGCGCGCAACCTGGGTGAATGACGTTAGTAACCGGGGTCACAGATCGGCCACGGATCGCCACATCAGCCCCACGAGGCCCCGCCGCAGCCCGATCCGCGCCGTTTCCGGATGCGCGTGAATGTCGTTCTCCCTACCGTGGCCAATGTCGGTCAACGAGGATCGGCGGCGCCGGAATCCGGCCCCCGCCCCGATGGCCGGACGGGCCCGAGCCCGAGTGAGACCGCAGAAAGAAGTCGGCCGCCGAACCCGGCGGCCGCCACATGAAAGCAGTCAACGGAAGGATGCTCGACATGACCACCGAGAAGAACATCAAGGATCTCTTCAACGCCACCGCCTACGACCGCAACGGCGACAAGCTGGGTGCCGTCAAGGAGGTTTACGTCGACGACAACTCCGGCCAGCCCACGTTCGTCGAGGTCGGCCACGGCCTGTTCGGCATGAGCAGCAGCCTCGTCCCCATGCGCGGCCACCGCCTGTCCGGCGAGGAGCTCAAGCTCGCCTTCGACAAGGAGCGCATCAAGGACGCGCCCAGCCTCGACGCCGACAACCACCTCACCCCGGACGACCAGCGCAACATCTACGAGCACTACCAGCTCACCGATGCCCGCGACGAAGAGCGCTACATCGGCGACGACCGCCGCGACCACGGCCATCGCGACCACGACGGCCACCGCGACGCCGCCGCCGGTGCCGGCCTCGGTGCGGGTGCCGGTGCGGGCGTCGGCGCCGCCGCCAACCGCAACGAGACCCGCCCGGGCCAGGTCCAGGACCGTCCCGACCACGTGGACTCCGACCTGACCCCCGAGGAGCTCGAGCGACGCGAGCGCGGCACGGACGTCCCCGAGACCAACCGCACCGCCGACCACGGCCACCGCGATCACGCCGACGGCGACGCGATGATCCGCTCGGAGGAGCGCCTCAACGTCGACAAGCAGAACGTGGAGACCGGTGAGGTCCGACTGCGCAAGCACGTCGTCACCGACACCGAGACCGTCGAGGTCCCCGTCACCCGCGAAGAGGTCCGCGTCGAGCGCGAGCCCATCACCGACGCCGACGCCCGCAACCTCGCCGGCCGCGACGCCACCATCGGCGAGGACGAGGCCTCCGTCACCCTCCACGGGGAGCGCGTCAACGTGACCAAGGAGTCCGTCCCGGTGGAGAAGGTCAACCTGGGCAAGGAGACCGTCCGCGACACCGAGACCCACACCGAGGAGCTGCGCAAGGAGCAGATCGAGGCCGACGGCCTCGAGGGCCGCGAGCCCCGCTAAGCCACTCCCCCGATCGCCACGGCGATCCAGCGCCCCCGGCCCACTCGGCCGGGGGCGCACCCCACGCGAAACCCGCACCATGGCCGCCACGGCCGGTGCGGGTTTTCCGCGTCCGCGCATTTCGCGCCTGCGGGTTTTCCGCTTCTGTGGGGAGGAAGGGCGGATGCGCGGGCGGTGGGCGTCGTCAAGCAATCCCTTCAGTAAGGTTGGGCCCGTGGACTACATTTCGACGCGCGACCCGAAGCGAACCCCCGCCAAGTTCTCGGACATCCTGCTCGGCGGGCTGGCGCCCGACGGCGGCCTGTACCTGCCCGCCGAATACCCGCAGATCGACGACGCCACCCTGACCCGCTGGCGCGGCATCCTCGCCGACGACGGCTACTCCGCACTGGCCGCCGACGTCCTGCAGCTGTTCGTCGACGACATCCCCGCCGACGACCTCAAGGGCATCTGCGCCCGCGCGTACACGACGCCGAAGTTCTCCGACCCCGACATCGTGCCCGTCACCGAGCTCGAGGACGGCCTGCACATCGGCCACCTGTCCATGGGCCCGACCGCCGCGTTCAAGGACATGGCCATGCAGCTGCTCGGCGAGCTGTTCGAGTACGAGCTCGGCCGCCGCGGCGAGACCCTCAACATCCTCGGCGCGACCTCCGGCGACACCGGATCCTCCGCCGAGTACGCTATGCGCGGCCGCACCGGCATTTCCGTGTTCATGCTCACCCCCGCCGGCCGCATGACCCCATTCCAGCAGGCGCAGATGTTCGGCCTCGACGACCCGAACATCCACAACATCGCCCTCGACGGCGTCTTCGACGACTGCCAGGACGTGGTCAAGGCCGTCTCCGGCGACCTCAAGTACAAGGCCGCCAACCGCATCGGCGCGGTCAACTCGATCAACTGGGCACGGCTGATGGCGCAGGTCGTCTACTACGTGTCGTCGTGGATCCGCATGACCGAGACCAACGACCAGCAGGTCAGCTTCTCCGTGCCCACGGGCAACTTCGGCGACGTGTGCGCGGGGCACATCGCCAAGTCCATGGGCGTGCCCATCGACCGGCTGATCGTGGCCACCAACGAAAACGACGTCCTCGACGAGTTCTTCCGCACCGGCGCCTACCGCGTGCGCACGTCCGAAGAGACCCAGGCGACGTCGAGCCCGTCGATGGACATTTCGCGCGCGTCGAACTTCGAGCGGTTCATCTTCGACCTGCTCGACCGGGATGCCGGGCGCGTCGGCGAAAAGTTCGGCGTCAAGGTCAAGCAGGGCGGGTTCACGCTGACCGGCGACCCGGCGTTCCCGAAGGCCTCCGCCGTCCACGGCTTCCTGTCGGGCCGGTCGACGCACGCCGACCGCGTCGAGACCATCCGCGATTGCTGGGAGCGCCTCGGCGTCATGGTCGACCCGCACACCGCCGACGGCATTCATGTCGCCCGCGGCCTGCGCGACCAGGTGTCCACGCCGATCGTGTGCTTGGAGACCGCCTTGCCCGTGAAGTTCGCCGACACCATCATGGA
The DNA here is from genome assembly GCF_042725215.1 of Corynebacterium sp. NPDC060344. Classification (NCBI taxonomy): domain Bacteria; kingdom Bacillati; phylum Actinomycetota; class Actinomycetes; order Mycobacteriales; family Corynebacteriaceae; genus Corynebacterium; species Corynebacterium sp. NPDC060344. Next base: position 246,943 of record NZ_JBHXCS010000002.1, read on the forward strand.
GGCCACCGGCACCGAGCCGGACATGCCCGAGCGTTTCGCCGGGATCATGGACGCGCCGCGCCGGGTCGTGGACATGCCGAACGACGCCGACGCCGTCAAGGACTTCATCCTGGACAACATCGCCACCAAGTAGGCGTTGGCGCTGCCGGCTTGGCAGCTCGTGCGGGGCGCCGCGGGTCTTCGGGCCTGCGGCGTCCCCTTTTTGGCTTGCGCGCCTGCTTGACGACGCCCACCCCCACCCACTCTCCCGCGCCCGTGGGCTGCACATCTGACGAATGTGCGGTGGGGGACTCGGAGCGCACACTCGTCGGGCCGGTGGGGGCTGCACATCTGACGAGTGTGCGGTGTGGGTCCCGTATCGCACACTCGTCGGGCCGCCCGGTCGTCGCATGGGCGCCGTCGATCACCACCGAGCCCGGTAGACACCCCCGTCAGCCACACCCGTGAAACGCACGCGCCGATTTTCCCCGAACGGCGTAATCCCCCCGCGTTTCACCCCCAACATATCCCCATAACCCGTGATCAATCCGTTATGCGGGTTGTTCCTCTTTCGTTTACCAGCAGAGTCGGCAACAATCGGCCCCTGCACTTGCACGCAGCATCCGTCCGCCGTCGAAGGAGACCACCCGTGCAGCGATATTCCGCCGAGACCGCCCGCCCCGAAACCAACACAAACGGGCACGGGGCCACGGTCGCCGTCGACCAGTCCGCCACCCACGCGGGCACCGCCGACGCACCCACAACGGAGGCGCGCACCACCGAGCAGCTCGCCACCCACGCGGGCGCCACCGAAGGTCGCACCACCGAAGACCGCACCACCGCGCCGCGCCCCACCGAGACGACGCTCGACGCCACGGTGTCCACGGCCATCGCCGACGTCATCCTCGCCCGCGCCGACCACGTCTTCGGTCTGGTGGGCAACGCGAACTCCCACGTGGTCAGCCATCTGACCTCCCGCGGCTTCCCGTACACGGCCACCCGCCACGAGGCCGGCGCCGTCGCCGCGGCCGACGCCTTCTTCCGCGCCGGCGGAGGCATCGCCGTCGCCACGACGACCTGCGGCGCCGGTTTCACCAACACCATCACGGCCCTCGCCGAGGCCAAGGCCGCCCGCGTGCCCATGGTCTACGTCACCGGCTCGGCCCCGGCCGCCGGCGCGCGCCACTTCGACCTCAACCAGGCCGGCCTGCTCGACGCGCTGGGCATCGACCACTTCACGCCCACCCCGGCCACCGCCGCCGCCGACGCCCACGCGGCCTTCGCGCTGGCGCAGACGCACCAGGAGCCGGTCGTGCTGCTGCTGCCCTTCGACCTGCAGACCGCGCCGCTGGTCGACGGCGGCGACGTCCTGTCGCGCCCGGAGCTCATGCGCCCGGCCCACGCCACGCCGTCGCGCCCGATGTCCGACGACCTCCGCGCGGAGCTCTCCGACGTCGCCGACGCCCTCGCCTCGGCGCGCCGCCCGCTGATCCTGTCGGGCCGCGGCGTCGTCCGCGCCGGCGTGGCCGACCAGGTGGCGGCCCTCGGCGACCGCATCGGTGCGCTGCACATGCATTCGGCGATGGCCCGCAACGTCATCGGCGGCGAGTGGTGCCTGGGCACGGCGGGCGGCTTCACGCACCGCGCGATGGTCCCCTTCGCCCAGGAGGCAGACGTCGTCCTCATCCTCGGCGCGAGCTTCAACGCCTTCCAGGCGCGCGGCGGATCGCTGTTCGCACCGGAGGCGACGGTCATGCACCTGACGCTGGAGGAGCATCCGTCGAACCGGGACGTCGACAAGCGGATCTTGTGCGACCTCGCCCCGGTCCTGCCGGTGCTCGACGAGATGGTCGCCGAGCGCCGCGCCGCCGCCCCGACCTGGCGCGACGAGCTCGGCGCCCTGCCGCCGGCCGAGGACCCCGCCACCCAGCCGGAGCTGTTCCACGAGCGCGGCGCCGACGGCCGCCTCGACCCCCGCGCCGCCCTGCGCGCGCTCAACCGCATCCTGCCGGAGCAGCGCACGGTGTGCACCGATGGCGGGCATTTCCTCGGCTGGGTGCCCATGTACCTGGACAGCCCGGATCCGCGGGCGCAGGTGCTGGTGGGCACGGCGATCCAGACGATCGGGCTGGGCTTCCCCACGGCCATCGGCGTCACCGCCGCCCGCCCCGGCGACTACAACGTGCTGGTCACCGGCGATGGCGGCGGCCTGATGGCCCTGTCCGACGCCGAGACGGTGTTCCGGACGGTGCGGCAGGGCGCGGTGATCGTCATGAACGACGCCGCCTATGGCGCCGAGCTGCACCAGTACCGCGCCGAGGGCCTGGACACCGCGTCGATGGTCATCGACGACATCGATTTCGCCGCCGTCGGCCGCTCCCTCGGCGCGCGCGGGGTCACCGTCGCGGACATGGCCGACTTCGCGCGGGTCGAGGAGATGCTTGACGACGACCCCTCCGGCGTCATCGTCATCGACGTGAAGATCTCCCGCGAGGTCATCGCCGACTTCATCGCCGAGGTGCTGAAGAAGCAGTAGCGGCCGTCAGAGGCCGGTGTTGGGGAACCGGCCCTCGGTGGCGACCTTGCCCTCCGATTCGCTCCACGTGAAGGTGACGTTGGAGGTGTACTTCGGGGCGGCGACGTTGGCCTCGCCGGAATCGCGAAGGGCCTCCCAATCCTTGTACTTCACCTCGAACCAGCCGTCGCCCTCGCCGACGATCTGCCCCTGCTGCGGGTGCGTCGAGTCGACGCCGAGGTAGTCGCCGTCGTGGAACATGAGGATCTTTGTGCCGAACTGCGCATTGCCCTGCGGCATCTGCTCGAACAGTGCGTAGGTCAGTTCACCGCAGGGGTCGAAGTTGGTCTGGGTCAGCTCCCAGTGGCCGTCGGCGAACGGCGGCTCGACCGTTGCGATCGACTCGGAAATGATCGCCGCGTCTTCATCGACGCCGCAGTTGGCTCCGTCCGAATCTCCTCCGTTGCCGCCGCCGTCGCCGCCGTTGCCACCTCCATTGTTGCCGCCATTGCTGCCGCCGGGGGCGGGCGTTCCGCCGGTCGGGTTCGGGCGGCCGTCTCCCCCGTTGCCGGTACCGTCGCCGCCGTCTCCGCCATTCGTCCCGTCATCGGCGGTGATGGTCGTGGTGTCCGTCTCGGTGGCCACGGCGTCATCGCCACCCGATCCCCCGAATACCCCGCCATCTCCGCACGCGGTCAGCGCCAGCGCGATCGAGCACGCTGCGGCAAGTCCGATTCGGTTACGCATTGGTGTCTCCCGTCGTCTCGTCGTTGGTCCAGTCGCGGAATTCCTCGCGGAACGTCGATTCGAGTCCGTCGTCGAAAAGCACGAAGATCACCTCGTCGAGGTGGTCGCGGGTGTCCTCCGGCCTCGACTCGATGGCCCGCCGCGCCGCCGCCGCGGACTCCGCCCCGCTCCACCCGTAGGCGCCGGCGCCGATCGCGGGGACGGCCAGCGAATCCGCGCCGACGCGGTCGGCGGCGTCGAGGGCACTGCGAAACGCCGACTCCAGCACCGCCGGATCGGTCTGCCCGGCATGCTTGTTCGGCCCCACCGCATGGACCACCCACTGGGCGGGCAGGCCGTAGGCGGAGGTGATGGCCGCTTGACCTGCGGGCAGGCCGTCGGCAAGCGATTCCTCGCGAAGCTTCCGGCACTCGGCCAGCAGCTCGGGGCCCGCCGCGGCATGGATGGCGCCGTCGACGCCGCCACCGCCCAACAGCGTCGAATTCGCGGCGTTGACCACCGCATCGGCCTTCACGTCGGTGATGTCGCCTGTGATGATGGTGATCTTCATGGTGCGCTCCCTCGGTTGCCTCGGGCGTTACCTTCGGGTGTACACGTATTTCACCGATCACGGAAGCCCCCTCGGGCTATTTCATGTGCCGAAGGGGCGGCCGGCTCACACCTCGCGCGGGCGCTCGTGGGCGTGGTGGGCCTCGGTCTCCAGCTGCAGGGTCGCGTGCCCGACGCCGAACTCGGCGGCCAGGCCCGACTCCATGTCACACAGGATCGAGCACGCCGAGTCGAAGCCGATGCCGTCGTCGACGGTGACGTGGGCGGTGAGCACCGCATCCGTGCCGTGGATCGACCAGACGTGCAGGTCATGGACGTCGCGCACACCCGGTCGGGCGATCATCCACTGCTCGACGGCCCGGGCGTCGACGCCGGAGGGCGCGAGCTCCAGCAGCACCGTGCCCGCGCGGCGGATGAGGGCGATGGCCTGCGGGACCACGAGCACCGCGATGAGCACCGCCGCCACGATGTCGGCGCGGGCGAAGCCGGTCCAGCGCACCACCAGCGCGGAGACGAGCACGCCCACCGACCCCAATGCGTCGACCATGACGTGGAGCAGCGCGGCCCGCAGATTCATGTTGGACTTGTCGCCGCCGGCGAGGATGACCGCGGCGATGAGGTTGGCGGCCAAGCCGATGACCGCGATGATCAGCACCGTGCCCGAAGCGACCTCGACCGGCTCCGACCAGCGGCGGATGGCCTCGACGAGGATCCACACGCCCGCCGCGCCGACGAGCACCGCGTTGAAAAGTGCGCCGAGGACCTCCGCGCGGCGGAAACCGTAGGAGGCGATGCGCGTGGCCGGGCGCGACCCGATCCACGCCGCCCCCAGCGCCACCAGCAGGCCGAGCGCGTCGGAGGCCATGTGCGCAGCGTCGGCGAGCAGCGCCAGCGAGTTGGCGACGATGCCGCCGACGACTTCGGCGATGAGGATCGTCGCCGTCAGGCCAAATGCCAGCGCCAACCGGGGCACCGCAGTGCCCGAATGATCATGCTCGTGCGCGCCGAACAGACCATGCGAGTGGTCATGGTCATGGTCGTGGCTGTGAGAGTGGCCGTGGCCGTGCCCATGCGCGTGGTCGCAGCCGTGGCCGTCACCGTGCCCGCGCCCGTGGCTGCCGGTACACGCCCGGCCCGCCTCATCATTGCCCATGCCCACAGGTTAGGTCACCCTATGGCAGAAATGCACACTTGAAAACGGGAACCGCTGCCGACAGTGCGCCCCCGGTGCCGCGCCGAGTGCAAAACCCGCCCGCAGCACCCATCCGCGGCGCCCGTCGGGGCCGCAGGCCGAACCGCCTAGAACTGCCCACCACCGCCGGCGCCGGAGAATCCCGAGCTGTACGAGGAGTTCGTCGTCGACGCAGCCTGCGCCGCCGACACATCGTCCTGGTGCCACGAGTGCATGAGCATGAACGGCATCCACCCCGCATAGCCGGATCCGGGGCGCCATCGCGGATCCCACACGGCCGGCGCCTCCCGGTCGCCGCCGAGTTCCATGCCGTCGAATTCGCGCTCGCGCACGAGGTCGAGGACGAGCCGGTAATCGTGGAGCACGTCGGCGTACTCGCCCATGAACGCGTCGCCGCCCGGATCCCGCTCCATCTCGCGCACGCGGTCTTCCAGCCCGGCCAGGCGGGTGCGCAGGTCCTCGTTTTCCACGTCGGATTGGGCGCGCACGAGGTCGTCGCGAAGCTGCCTCAGCTGGTCCCGCCGCGCCGCCGCATCGCCGTGCTCCATGTCCCACATGAGGTCGATGTTGTCCTCGGCCACGCGCATGCGCTCGACGGCCTCGCGCGCGGTGGCCAGGTCGGTCGCCGCGGCCCGAAACTCGGCATCGGTCGACGGCTCGCCGATGGTGTCGTTGAGCCGGTGGACCTCGACGAACCCGTCGCGGACCTCCGCCCACTGGCGCCGCAGCTCATCGTCAGCCAGGGGGCTGGTCAGATTGTGGGCCCGCACGTCGATCTCGTCGAGGCGGGTGCCGGCGTCCGCGTAATGCTTGACGACGTAATCGTGGTCCTCCCTCGCCGCATCCGTCTTCTTGCGGCGTTCGTGCGCCACCGCCCACGCGGTCCCGCCGCCCGCGATGGCCAGGCCGCCGCCCACCGCGGCCACCACGCCGATGGTGGTGTTGCGGCTGTCCTTTTCGTCGGCCTCGCGGGCCGCCACCATGGCGTCCTCGTCGGTGGCGTGGTGCAGTCCATCGACGAAGCCGTCGGCGATGCGACCGTCCTCCATGGCCGGGCGCATGGCCTCGACCGTGTCATCGAGGTGGTTGCCCTCGCGCAGCTGCAGCCGGTCGGCGACGTCCTCGCCGGCGTAGATGCCGTTGGAGCGCGGGTCATCCCCGTAGGCCAGGATGAGCACCCCGTCGGCGTAGACGTCATCGCCGATGAGCTCCGGTGACGCCTCGCGCAGGCGCTCCTCGACGGTGTCATTGATGTTGTCGTCGTTGTCGCCGAACACCAGGTATTCGACGTGGGTGACCTCGCCGGGCAGATCCGCGCCGTCGGTGGCCTCGATCAGCCGGGCCTCCTGGTCGGCGGGGATGAGGTCATCGGCGTCGTCGATCTCGACGGTCACCGTGCTCGCGGCAGGTGCGGCAGCCGGTGCGGCAGCAGCAGGTGCGGCCGCCGCGACCGCTCCCGTCGCCGGCGCTCCAACCAACCCGATCGCCACCGGCAGCCCCGCCAGCGCGGCGACCCCGGCGGAGGCCGCCACCTTCGCGATGGCGCCGCGCCCGGCCCTGGGCCGGATGCCGTGCCCGGCCTTTCGCCCGATAAAGGTCCTCATCATTGCCCGGTCCCTTCCTCGTCCTGTGCCGTGAGGTACTCGACGTGTGCCTCCATATCGTTCAGGAAATCGCGCATGTCCGCCACGGCACCGCACTCGCGCCACCGTGACACGCGGATGCCGTCTCCGGTCATCTCGAAGATGGTCGCGCCGGGGATGGCCAGCAGAATCGGCGAGTGCGTGGCGATGATGAATTGCGCCCCCTCCTTCGCCAGCCGATCGATCTGCGCCAGCAGCGCCATCTGCCGCATCGGCGACAGCCCCGACTCCGGCTCGTCGAGCAGGTACAGGCCGTCGGCGAACCGGTACGTCACCATCGCCCACACGGATTCGCCGTGCGACAGGTGATGCAGCGTGTCCGGGCCGTAGATCGGCCGCACCGGCGGGTGATCGTCGATCTCCTTGAGCAACCGCAGGTGGCTTTCCGCACGCAGGAAAAAGGCGTCGGGAGGATTGCGCCGCCGCACCAGCCCCATCGCATGATGCAGCGGCGAGGCGTCGTCAAGCCCCGAGAACCGCATGTGCCGCGACCCGCCGTCGGCGTTGCAGCCGGCCAGCTGCGCGATCGCCTCCAGCAGCGTCGACTTGCCCATCCCGTTGTCGCCGGCGATGAGCGTCACGGGCGTCGGCAGGGGCAGTTCGCGCAGGTCACGCAGATGCTTGACGACGGGCAGCCGCAGCACCCAGTCCTCCCCGCTGCCGGGCCCGCCCTCTCCGAAGACCCCGTCGACGTCGGCCATGCGCAGCGCCTTGACGTACGGGGCGCGGTCCGGATGGCTCATGCCCGCGACCATACGCGCCGCGGCGGGGCCTACACTGCCGGGAATGACCGTCGACCCGCGCAGCCGCATCACCGCCCGGGCCCTCACCGTGTGGGCCGCGGCGGTGCTGGTGTATCTGGCGGCGATCACCGGGCGCACGTCCTTCGGCGTCGCCGGCGTCGAGGCGCTCGACCGGTTCGGCGTCGATGCCTCGCGCCTGGCCGTGTTCACGGCCGTGCAGGTCGGCGTCTACGCGCTGGCGCAGATCCCGGTGGGGCTGGCCATCGACCGGTTCGGCGCGCGGCGCACGATGGTCGTCGGCGCGCTGGTCATGGCCGCCGGCCAGATCACGCTGGCGCTGACCGCGTCGTATCCGGTGGCCATCGTCGCCCGCGTGCTCATCGGCGCCGGCGACGCCAGCGCCTTCCTGTCGGCGATGCGCCTGCTGCCGGCGTGGTTCCCGCTGAAGGCCACTCCCCTGTTCACCCAGCTCACCGCAGGTCTCGGGCAGATCGGGCAGTTCCTGTCGGCGGTGCCCTTCCTCATGCTCCTCCACGCCGAAGGCTGGACCGCGGCGTTCCTGGCGCTGGGCTCGGCCATCGCCCTGGTCGGCATCGCCGCGGCCGTCGCCATCGCGGACGTGCCGCCCGCCCCCGCCGAACCGGACGGGCGGACGGGGCGGGGCGCCGGGACGTCGTCAAGCGAGACGCCGCGCGCGACCGTGCGCGAGATGCTCGGGATCGTGCTGCGGCACCCGGTGTGCTGGCAGGGATTTTTCACGCACTGGGTCGGGCTGATGCACCAGGCGACGTTCACGCTGCTGTGGGGCATGCCGCTGATGACCCTGGCGATGGGGCTCGGCCCCGCGACCGCCGGCGGCGTGCTGGTGGCCAACACCGTCGCCGCGGTGGCGGCCGGCCCGCTGATGGGCATGGCCTCGGCGCGGTTCGCCGCCCGGCGCGGCACCCTGACCGTGGTCATTTCCGTGGCACTGATGGGCATGTGGGTGGTGTTCCTGCTGCCGGAGGCCCCGCGCGGGCTCGGCGCGATCGTCGCGCTGAACATCGCCATGGCCATGCTGTCGTCGGCGTCCGGCCTCGGCTTCGACTCCGTGCGCGAAGCCGTCGACCGCCGCGCGCTGGCCACCGGCACCGGGCTGTCGAACATGGGCGGGTTCATCGCCGCGATGATGGCGGCGCAGGGCATCGGGCTGCTTCTCGACGCCTCCTCCGGCGGCGGCGCCTACCAGTGGTCCGACTTCCGCGTGGCCTGGGCCGCGATCGTCGCCGTGTGGGCGCTGGGCATGGCCGGGCTGCTCACCTCAATGGCGATGCGGCGGCGGAGTGCGTGGAGGGGTGAGCGGAGGCGCACGACTGGGTGAGCGGCGGGGTGCGCTTTAGGAGGTCTTCTCCCACGTGCCGCAGCGCGACGTCTCGAACGCGACGTCGGAGGCGGCGATGGTGATGATCTGCTGGCCCGGCCCGAAGTTGTTCGCGATGATCTCCTCGAACGCCCCGGATGTCCCGGACAGGCGCGCCCAGTAGCAGGTGTCCGATCCGGCCGTCTTGTACGTGCCCGGTTCCATGTCCGAGCCGATCAGGAACGTGCCGTCGGAGGAGATGGACGTCGGTGCCCCGCCGGATGCGTCGGCGTCCGCGCCGTCGGCGGGATTGTCCGGATCGGGGGCCGCCGCCGGATCATTGGCCGGGTCGTCCGCGACGGGCGCTTCGATGGTGGTCGTCTCGATGGCGGTCTCCGTCACCGTCGAGGGAGCCGCGGACGGGGCGGCGTCCGTCGACATTGCCGAGCCACCCGCGAAGCCGAGTGCGCCGCCAAGCAGGAGACCCGCGACGAGCCCCACGCCGCCGAGGAGCAACCCCTTCGATCCCGGGCCCTGCTTCGACGGCGAGCCCTGGTTCGACGCCGAGCTCTGCGGCACAGCTCCATACGGGGATGCGGTGCCGAACAGCGTCGACGACGAGTCCGCCTGCCACCCCTGCGTTCCGCTGTCGGGAGACTGACCGTACGGCGACTGCTGGCCATACCCGCCGTGCTGTCCGTTTGGCGTCTGCTGGCCATACCCACCAGCCTGGCCGGTCGGGGACTGCTGGCCATATCCGCCAGCCTGGCCATTCGGCGCCTGCTGGCTGTACCCGCCCGCCTGGCCATTCGGGGACTGCTGGCCGTACACACCTTGCTGGCCGTTCGGGGTTTGCTGGCCGTACCAGCCACCCTGCGGCTCGCCGGGTTCGTAACCGCCGTCGAAGTTCCGGGGACGATCGTTCATGGCATTCCTTTCGGCGGAAAACGTCCCCGATGACATTACTGTCATGACCCATTCGTCGTTACCCGAGACGCGCCCCCGACCACCCGGCCCATGTTCTCCTGCGTCCCGGCTGGTGTTCCCCGGGGCCCCGCGCCGGTGCCGGAGGTTGCCCGTAGTCTGGGAAGAATGAATTCGATTGACATCCGTTCACCTTTCCGCGAGACGCTCCACCGCCTCACCGAGGAGTGCCGCGAGGTCACCGAAGGCGAAAACGCCACCTACATCCCGTCGCTGGCCGACGTCGACCCGGACCTGTGGGCGACCGCCGTCATGAGCCCGGAAGGCGACCTCTACGCCTTCGGCGACATCGATCACGAGTTCACCATCCAGTCGATCTCCAAGCCGCTGGTCTACGGCCTGGCCATCGAGGAGCTGGGGCTGGACACGGTCCTCGAGCGCGTCGGCGTCGAGCCGTCGGGCGATGCCTTCAACGAGATTTCCCTGGACAAGAACGGCCGCCCGGTCAACCCGATGATCAACGCCGGCGCGCTGACCGTGCACGGCCTGCTGCAGGAGCACGTCGGCGGCCGCGCGGACGACCTGATCCTCGAGGGCCTGTCCAAGTTGGCGGGCCGGCAGCTCAGCGCCGATGACGAGGTCGGCCAGGGCGAGCGCGACACCGGCTTCCGCAATCGGGCCATCGCCAATCTGCTGCGGTCGATGGAGACCATCACGTGCGATCCGCTGCAGGTGTTCGACGGCTACAGCTGGCAGTGCTCGATCAACCTCAACGTGTGCGACCTGGCCACCATCGGCGCGACGCTGGCCACCGGCGGCGTCCACCCGGTCACCGGCGATCGCGTCTTCCGCGAGGAGACCGTGCAGTGGATCCTGTCGGTGATGTCGACGTCGGGCATGTACAACTCGGCGGGCAACTGGATGAACTACGTCGGCGTCCCGGCGAAGTCCGGCGTCTCCGGCGGGTTGTTCGGGGTCATCCCGGGCGAGTTGTCGCTGGCGTCGTTCTCCCCGCGTCTCGACGATCACGGCCACTCCGAGCGCGGCAACACCTTTTTTCACCGCGCCTCGTCCGAGCTGGGCCTGCACATGATGCGCGTGACGGGCCGCCCGCATGGTGCGCTGCGCCATCGCGCGGTCGTCGACTTCGATTCCGACGGCGTTCAGGACACCACGCTGCTGCGCCTCTACGGCGACATCGACTTCTGCTCGTACGAGGCCATCGACCGCGAGGTCACCCGCGGTTCGGCCTCGGGGACGGATCTGTTCGTCGATCTCGTCGAGGTCCGGTCGCTGGCGCCGAAGGCCAAGGAGCTGCTTGAGGAGCTTCTCGGCGCCGCCGCCGAGAAGATCACCACCTACGTCCACGATCCCGCGGGGCTCCTCGACCACGACGCGTGTTCCGCCCCGCAGTGGGTCGAGCAGGCCGAGATCCGCGAGTACCGCTCCGATCACCCCGAGCGCCGCAAGCCCCGCCGCTTGCTGCGCCGCCGCGATGCCCGCAAGCCCGCGGGCAGCAGGAAGGCTTCCGCCAAGACCACGGCGAAGTCGGCGGCGAAGCGGTCGGATTCTCGGCGGAAGGGCTGATGCGCGGGCCGTCGTCAAGCATTCTTGCTTGTCGACGACCCCCTCCCCTCCATCCCCGCCCGCGAGTGAGCCGGGGCGACCGTGCGTAAGCCCGAGTTACACGAGTGAGCCTGGGTGACTCTGGGTGAGCCTGGGTGGCCGTGCATAGGCCACGGTGACGCTGAGAGCGCCATTACATTCGAGGTGCCGTTGCAACGTCTCCGAACCGCCGTTATGGTTGACGTGACACCATTTCGCGTACCCCTCGAAGGAGCACGTCACACATGAAGCTCGGCATCATTACCGGCACCACCCGCCCCGGCAACGTCGGCACCACCATCGGCGAATGGGTCATCGACAACCTCTCCGGCCGCGACGACATCGAGATCAAGGACCTGAAGGTCGCCGACTTCGACCTCGACCTGCTCAACGAGCCCACCATGCCCGGCCAGGCCGGCGGCGTCTACGAGAACCCGAAGACCACCAAGTGGGCCGAGGCCATCGCCGAGTGCGACGCGTACGTGTTCGTCACCGGCGAGTACAACGCCGCTCCCCCGGCCGCGTTCAAGAACGCCGCCGACCTGCTCTTCGTCGAGTGGAGCGGCAAGCCCGTCGGCTTCGTCGGCTACGGGTTCGGCGGCGGCCAGCGCGCGATCAAGCACTGGCGCGACATCGTCGGCAACCTGAAGATGAAGGACGTCGAGGCCACCGCGAACATCTTCCTCGGCGACGAGTTCGCCGACGGCCAGTTCACCCCGGCCGAGGGCAAGGCCGACGACGTGCAGAAGCTCGTCGACGAGATCGTCGCCCTCAACAGCCAGGCGTAGGCCCCGGCGCCTCGATCCAGCGCCCAATTCGGTTTCCGATCCGGCGCCCGCGCCTCGATCCATCGCCCAATCCGGTTTCCGGTCCGGCCCCAGCGTCCGCTCGGCGCCTAATCCGGCCCCAGCGCCCACCGCCGGCCCGGCCGCGACGCACAATCCGGCTTTCGAACCGGCGCCCGCGCACAGTTAGACGCCGAGTGAACAGATAGAAGCGGTTGACCACTTCTTTCCGTTCACGCGGCGTCTTTCTGCGTCGGGATTCCTTCCCCCACCCACCTTTGGAGCGCCGCAGCACCCATTTGGCCGCCCCGGCCGCACAGAAACCTACGTTTGCGCCAGGTACCTACGTTCAAACGTGAGTATCTGGCCGAAACGTAGGTATCTGCGAGACCCGGGGCGGGAGACGCCGGCGGGAGAGGCCGGCGAGAGGTGCCCGCGTGACGGAAGAAACAGGAGGGGCGAGAGAGGCTGGCGGGAGAGGTCGGCAGCGCGAGACGGAGGGGCCGGCGGGGCGGTTGCGGCGACTATCGCGGCGGAAAAACAGTGACGCGAATACCGTGACGTGAAACCGGGGCGTGAAACCGGGGCGTGAAACCGGGGCGTGAAACCGGGGCGTGAAACCGGGGGCTAGAACAGCGGCGGCTGCGTGGGCACGCCGGGGCCGCTGCCGGAATCGGGACGCCGCAGGGGATCCTCGATGTACGTGGCGTCGGGGGAACCATGCCCGCCAGCACCATCCCCGGCGCCATCGCCACTGGAGTTGCCATTGGAGTTGCCGGCGGGCTCGCCATCGGATTCGGCATTCGGCCCATCACCGGGAACAGCGGTGGACCGACGACCGGGCTCATCACCGAGATCGGCATCGAGTTCATCGCCGGTCAGGGACGCCGACGGGCGCAGGCCCGGCACGTCGAACAAGGGCGGCTCGACGACGCCGTTCTCCCCGACCACACCATCGCCGACGCCGATGACGTCGAACAACGCATCTTCCGCAGGGGACGCCACCGAGGCGGGATCCACGACCGATGCACGCTCGGCATCGACGGTGCTCCGGTGAACGTCGGAACCCGGCTCATGGGGCTCGCCCGAACCCGGCTCAACCGGCTCCCCCGACTCCCCCGACTCCCCCGCCTCCTCCGGGAGCAGCAGCTCCAGGTCCTGGCTGTCCTCGAGCGCGCGCAGCCGGTGGCGCAGCACCCGCAGCCACGGCCCCGCGGCGGTGACGTGGCCGACGGCCTCGAGGATGGCGGGGACGTCGCCGTCGTAATCGTCCAGCGCCATGGCCAGCGACTCTTCGGTGAACACCCACAGCGACGTCGCGCCGCACTTCTCGCGGTGCGCGACGGAGTCCAGCGTCACGGCGAGGTCGTGGCCGGGCACGCCGCGGACCATCGCCACCAGTTCGACGCGGTCGGGCACGAGCTGGTTCTTCGGGGTCAGCAGCTGCGCCCGGCGCACCACGGGCACGAAGTCCCCGGCTTCGGCGGCGATCATGTCGACGGCTTCGTCGACAAGCGGTTCCTGGCCCGACAGCCACGCGTGCCCCATGGCCGACGCGACGGCCCGCACGGGCGTGCCGGCGGCGCCGTCGACGAGCAGGCCCAGCGCGCGCATGCCGTACATGATGCGGTTGACCACCATGCCCCACCAGTCGTCGAGCCCGTCGAAGACGGCGGCGCACGACCAGGCCAGGTGGGATTCGATGCAGCAGGGGTACCACATCATGCCGTCGTCGAGGCGGGCGGCGAACAGGACTGCTTCACGACGCCCACGCCTGGCCACGTCCGCCATCAGCTCCGGAGAGGGCATCCAGCTTTCGGCGTCGTCCTCCGACGCCCACAGGTCGGGGCCGCGCAGCCAGCCGGCGACGAGCCACGCCCAGCGGCGCGAGGCGTCGGCGTTGAACCACTTCTGCGCCGACCGCGCCGTCGGCTGGCCGGTGACGGGGTGCATGAAGCCGGCGCCGGCGAGCATGCCGACGACTTCGTGGACCACCATGTCGTCCGCCCCGACCGAGGCGGCGAAATCGTGGACGGCGACGGAGCCGGCGAACTCGTGGAGGCCGCCCGAGGCGAGGAAGCCGCCGTCCTCCCACAGCTGCATGATGGCGGTGGCCACGGCGACGGCGGCCGTGGCCGCATCGACCTGGGCCTCCGGCGCCGTCCACGCCGGGCGGGGCTCCTCCGGGTGCGGCGTGGGCACGTAGAGGCGGCCGAGCTTCAGCGCCAGCGCGACCGGGGACAGGATCGCCGCATTGAGATCGACTTCCGGCGGCTGGGGTGCTTTGGAGTCGTTGGAGTCGGAGTCGGAATCCGCATCGGGCGCACCATCGAGCGACGCGGGCATCTCGAAGGTCACCGCCAGCAGGTGCTCGACCGCCCACTCGACGGCGTCGGCACGCCGCTCGCCCCACTCGCGGGCGTCGAGGAAGATGCCTTCGCGGGCGAAGAGCAGCAGCGACTTCTGGATCGCATGCGGCGCCGTCGACACCAGCGCCCGCACCCGCTGCGGCGAGCACAGGAAGGCACGCAGCCGGGACAGCAGATCGGCGTCGGTGAGCACGCCGGAGCCCTTCGCGTTGACCACGGTGCCGCCCAGCTGCGCGGCCACCTCGTCGGCGACCAACTGGCCGGCGAACTCGGAGGCGTCGACGAGCCCGAGGTTCTCCATCTTCCTCAGCAGCTCGGCGCGGGAGTTGAACTCGGTCAGGCAGTCGACCGGGGTGGCCATCGTGGGATCGGGCACGAGCACGTCGGAGACGTGCGGCGGGACGTTCCACACGCCCGCGGGCTGCTGCCACGCCAGGCCCAGGCCCGCGGCCCGGCCCATGAGGTCGTCGACGTCGGCGGGGGTCAGCGGCGCGCGGACGTTCGACGGCGCCTGGTCGCCGTCGTGGGGCATGGCGTCGGCTTCGGAGCCCCACACCGCCACGGCGATGATGTCCTCGACCGCCGCCGAGCGCTCCAGGACATGGACGAGCTTGACCATCGCCAGCACATCGGGCGTGGCGGCGGACACGGCGGTCTGCGCGGCCTCGCGCGTCATCAGCATTTCGGCGGTTTCGACCCTGGTCAGCGGGGCGGCGCGGCCCGGGCAGGCGACGCGCAGGAGCCGGCGCAGCTCGACCTCGCCCAGACGCCCGACGTGTTCGCCGAAGTCGGGGCGGGCTGCGTAGTCGACCCTGCTCTCCATTCGGGTCATTATGGCGCATCTGCACCGGCGATGGGGAGCCATCCCCACCTTCGGGCTTGTCGACGCCCCGGCCGTCGTCGTAATCGGGCTCCTAGTCGTGCGCGGGGTTCTCCTCGCCCCAGAAGACGCGGTCGACGACGCGGCGGGAATGGCGGGTGACGCGGAGGTAATTCTCCATGAACCCGGTGTTGTCGTCGGGGTCCCATCCGGCGGCGCCGGCGACCTGCGCCAACTGCGGCCCAGGCTGGGGCAGTTCATCGGTGCGCTTGCCGCGGGTGAGCACCAGCGCGTTGCGGGCCTTCGTCGCCGTCAGCCACGCGGTCCGCAGCACGTCGGAGTCCTCCTTGGACAGGATCTCGTCGTCGACGAGCGCCGTCAGGCACTGCAGGGTCGACGTGTTGTGCAGCGCCGGCACTTCATGGGCGTGCATGAAGGTGAGCAGCTGCACGGTCCACTCGATGTCGGTCAGCGCGCCCGACCCGAGCTTGGTGTGCGTGCGGCGGTTGGCGCCGCGGGGCAGGCGCTCGTTGTCCACGCGGGCCTTCATGCGGCGCACGTCGCGCACGACCTGCTCGGAGGCCCCGCCCTCCGGGTAGCGGAACTTGTCGATGCCCCTCAGGAACCGCTCCCCCAGATCCTTGTCGCCGGCGATCCACGTCGCGCGCAGCAGCGCCTGGATTTCCCAGGTCTCGCCCCACCGCTCGTAGTAGGCCAGGTAGGAGTCGAGCGTGCGCACCGGCGGGCCCGACCGGCCCTCGGGCCGCAGGTCCAGGTCGACTTCCAGCGGCGGGTCCTGGCTCGGCTTGGCCAGGCGGCGGCGCAGGGCGTCGCAGATGCCGATCGACCAGCGCACGGCATCGTTGTCGTCGGCCACCGGCTCGCCGTCGTCGCCCACGGCCGGCTCGCACACGAACATCACGTCCGCATCGGAGCCGTAGCCCAGCTCGCCGCCGCCGAGGCGGCCCATGCCGATCACGGTGATCACCGCCGGCACCTGCTCATCGGGGTGCTTCGCCGCCCAACCGCGGATTTCCGCGGCCAGCGCCGCCTCGAGCACGTTGTCCCACACCAGCGACAGAGAGGTGCACACCGACTCGACGTCCATGAGCCCCAGCAGATCCGCCGACGCCACGCGCGCCAGCTCGGAGCGCCGCAGCGCGCGGGCCACGCCGATGGCCTTGTCGGGGTCGGTGTGCCGGTTGGCGGAGGCCACCAGTGACCTGCCCACGGTGCCGGGGTCGGTGTCCAGCAGCTTCGGGCCGGCCGCGCCGTCGCCGTAGAGCTTGATGGTGTCCGGCGCCGACAGCAGCAGCCCCGACACGTATGGCGAGGTGCCCAGAACGTGCATGAGGCGCTCGCCGACCACGCCCTCGTCGCGAAGCATGCGCAAGAACCACGTCTTCTCCATCAGCACGTCGGAGAGTTTGCGGTAGTTGAGCAGGCCCGCGTCCGGCTCGGCGGTGTCCGACAGCCACTCCATCAGGGTCGGCAGCAGCATCGCCTGGATGCGGGCCTTCCGGGAGCTTCCCGACGCCAACGCCGAGAGATGGTCGTAGGCCCTGTCCGGATAGAGATAGCCCAGCGCGGCCAGCTGGCGCTTCGCCCCGTCGGCGGACAGCTGCATCGTGCCGATGTCCTGCTCCACCACGGAGTTGAGCAGCGGCCGGAAGAACAGCTTGTTGTGCAGCGTCTGGATCTGCCGCCCCGTGGCGCGGACCCGCTTGGCCAGCGCCTCGGCGGAGTTCTCCGACCCCGCCGGGGTGACGCCGGAGGCCCGGCCGAGCCAGCGGCGGGCGGTGACGTCCTCATCCGGCGGCAGCGTGTGCGTGCGGCGCATCTTCTGCAGCTGCAGGCGGTGCTCGAGAAGCCGCATGAACTCGTAGCACTCGATGAGGATGCGCCCGTCCTCGCGCCCGACGTACCCGGCCTCCACCAGCGCATCCAGGGCTTGGACGGTGGGCAGGACGCGCAGCGATTCGTCGTAACGCCCGTGGACCAGCTGCAGCAGCTGCACCGCGAACTCGACGTCGCGCAGGCCACCGCGACCGAGCTTGAGCTCGCGCCGCTTCAGGTCGTCGGGGACGTTTTCGATGACGCGGTCGCGCATCGCCTGGACGTCCTCGACGAAGGAATCGCGCTGCGACGCCGTCCACACCAGCGGCGCCAGCGCATCGACGTAGTCCTGTCCCAGGTCCAGGTCACCCGTCATGGGGCGGGCCTTGAGCTGCGCCTGGAACTCCCACGTCTGCGCCCACCGCTTGTAATAGGCCTGGTGCGATTCCAGCGTGCGCACCAGCGCGCCCGATTTGCCCTCCGGGCGCAGTGCGGCGTCGACCTCGAAAAAGCAGCGGCACGCCACCCGGATGAACTCCGAGGCCAGGCGCGTCGCGCGAGTATCGGCGGGCTCGGCGACGAAGATGACGTCGACGTCGGAGATGTAATTGAGCTCCCGGGCGCCGCACTTGCCCATGGCCAGCACGGCCAGGCGCGTGGACACCGGCGCATCCGGGTACGTCGTGGCCACCGCCACCGACAGCGCGGCGGTCAGGGCGGCGTCGGCGAGATCCGACAGGGCCTCGGCCACGCGCGTGAACGGGATCGGCGGCTGTCCCGGCCGGCGCGGGCCGCGCGGGTACGTCCCCGCCAGATCCGCCGCGGCGACGCGCATGATCAGGTTGCGGTACGTCCGCTTCATGGCCACGTCGGCGTCGCGGCCGGTCAGCCCCGCGCGGTACAGGCCGGCCTGCTCCAGGTCCGGCGACGGCGCCGTCGGCTCGCGGTAGTCGAGGTCGGAGGCCTCCTTCACCGACTCCTCGTCGGTGAGCACCGGGGTCTCCGGCACGGCCTCGACGGCGGTGAGCATGTCGCGGAACATGTCGGCGCGCGTGGGCAGGTCCGCCAGCAGCAGCGACCACGTCGTCGGATTGGCCACCATGTGATCGCCGAGCATCGACGAGCCGCCCAGCAGCGCGAATACGCGGGTGCGCATGAGCACCTGCTGGCGCATCGCCGCATCCAGCGCCGACCACGCCGCCCACTGCGGCAGCTCGCCGGAGGCGATGCCCGCGTCGAGCTTCTCCTTCAACCGCACCAGCGACGTCAGCGCCAGCTCGGGGTCCGCCGCCCCGGCCAGCCCCCACAGCAGTTCGAGGCCGTCCTCGTCGTACCAGCCCAGATCCTTCAGATCCCCCACCGAACGGTCGCCGTCGGGCAACCCGAGCGTGGCCGGGGTCGGCACGGTTTGGCGGGACGTGCGGGGGCGGTTCCTCATGACCATGGCGGTTCCTCGGGTGCTCGGTGCGCTCGGTGGGCTCGGTGATCCGGCGGGCTCAGTAGTCCAGGTTGGTGCGCAGCTCCCAGGCGGTGACCTGGCTCTGGTACTCGCGCCACTCGCGCCACTTGTTGCGCAGGAAGAACTCGTGGACGTGGTCGCCGAGGGTGTCGGCCACCAGGTCCGAGCGCTCCATCTCGCGCAGGGCCTCTTCCAGGGACGTCGGCAGATCGCGGTACCCCAGCGCCCGGCGCTCGCGGCGGGTCAGTTCCGAGATGTTGTCCTCGGCCTGCGGCGGCAGTTCGTAGCCGTCCTGGATTCCGCGCATGCCGGCGGCGAGCAGCACCGAGTACGCCAGGTACGGGTTGCACGCGGAATCGACGGAGCGGATCTCGACTCGTCGTGAAGCGGCCTTGCCCGGCGAGTACATGGGCACCCGGACCAGCGCCGACCGGTTGGCCAGGCCCCACGTCGCCGAGGTCGGGGCCTCCTCGCCGAAGACGGTGCGCTTGTAGGAGTTGACCCACTGGTTGGTCACGGCGGAGATCTCCGGCGCATGGGTGAGAATGCCCGCGATGAAACTGCGCGCCGTCGACGACAGCTGGTGCTCGTCGTCGGGGTCGTGGAAGGCGTTGTCGTCGCCCTCGAACAGCGAGATGTGCGTGTGCATGGCGCTGCCGGGCTGGTCCGCGAACGGCTTGGGCATGAAGGTGGCGCGCACGCCGTTGCGCATGGCCACCTCCTTGATCAGGTAGCGGAACGTCATGATGTTGTCCGCCATGCTCAGCGCATCCGCGTACCGCAGGTCGATCTCCTGCTGCCCCGGCGCGTTCTCGTGGTGCGAGAACTCCACCGGGATGCCCATCGCCTCGAGGGCGTTGATCGCGTGACGACGGAAATCAGGGGCCTTGTCGTGGACCGCCTGATCGAAATAACCGCCGTTGTCCGTGGGCACGGGAGGCTGGCCGTCGGTGTCGAGGGAATCGACCAGGAAGAACTCGATCTCCGGGTGAATGTAGGAGGTGAAGCCCTGGTCCGCGGCGGCCTGGACCTGGCGGCGCAGGACGTGGCGCGGATCCGCCCAGCTGGCCTGCCCGTCCGGCATGGAGATGTCGCAGAACATGCGGGCGGTGTGCAGCTCCTGGTCATCGTGGCGCCACGGCAGGATCTGGAACGTCGACGGGTCGGGGCGGGCGATGGTGTCGGCCTCCGACACGCGCGAGAAGCCCTCGATGGCCGAACCGTCGAAGCCGATGCCCTCCTCGAAGGCGCCTTCGAGCTCTGCGGGGGCGACGGCGACCGACTTCAGGTACCCGGAAATGTCGGTGAACCAGAGCCGGATGAAGCGGATGTCGCGCTCCTCGATGGCGCGGAGGACGAATTCCTGTTGGCGATTCATGCCTCCAAGTTACGCGGGCGACCCCGATTCGTGTGGCGGATCGGTGTGGCATGCTTGGCAGCCATGAGCACCCGGAAAATGCGCCTGAACGATCTCGCAGCCCGCAAGGCCGAGGGCCGGCCCTGGGCGATGCTGACCTGCTACGACCACTCCACCGCCCGCGCGTTCGCCAACGCCGGCGTGGAGGTGCTGCTGGTCGGCGATTCCGCCGCCAACGTCGTCTACGGGTACGACACCACCACCGAGGTGTCCATCGACGAGCTGATCCCCCTGGCCCGCGCCGTGGTGCGCGGCGCCCCGAACGCGCTGGTCGTCGCCGACCTGCCCTTCGGCGTCTACGAGGCCTCCGACGAGCAGGCCGTGCTCAGCGCGGCGCGGATGATGCGCGAGACCGGCGCGCACATGGTCAAGATCGAGGGCGGCGAGCGCATCGCGCCCCGCATCCGCGCGCTGGTCAACGCCGGCATCCCGGTCATGGCCCACATCGGCTTCACCCCGCAGTCGGTCAACGCGCTGTCCGGCTTCAAGGTGCAGGGCCGCGGCGAGGGCGCCGAGCAGCTGCGCCGCGATGCCCGCGCCGTCGCCGAGGCCGGGGCGCATGCCGTCGTGCTGGAGATGGTCCCCGCCGAGCTGGCCAAGGAGATCACCGCCGAGTCGCCGATCCCCACCTGCGGCATCGGCGCGGGCAAGGACTGCGACGGCCAGGTGCTGGTGTGGCACGACGCCTTCGCCCTGCCGTCCGACGGCCGCCGCCCGTCCTTCGCCGCCGTTTTCGGCGAGGTCGGCGAGCTCATGGAATCCGGTGCCCGCGAGTACGTCGCGCAGGTCGAATCCCGTGACTTCCCGCCCGTGGACAAGGATTTCAAGGGCTGACGGGAGCTACCCGCACGCGCCCGCGAAACGGGCACCTCGGGCCCTGTCCGGCCCTCCCATCCGGGGGTAGGATCGTGGGCATGAGCGAATCCGGCCCCACCCCCGACACGACCGTTTCCGAGAGCAAGAAGGAGCGGACCGAGCCGTCCGCGACCCTCGAGGTCGAGGTGAAGTTCGCAGCGCCCGATCATGCCGTCGTGCCCGGGTTCGATTTCGTCCCGGGCGTCGCGTCGGCCGAGGAGGAGATACGCGAGATGTCGGCGACGTACGTCGACACCGAGGATCTCCGGCTGACCCGCGCCAAGCGCACCCTGCGCCGACGCCTCGGCGGCCCCGACGAGGGCTGGCACCTGAAGACCCCGGCCGAGGCCGGCCGCATGGAGTACGGCGCCGATCTGGACGAGGGCTCCGTCGACGGCGAAGGCGCCGACGCGACGTACACGGTGCCGGAGACGCTGCTGGCCCCGGTGCGCTCGATCGTCCGCGAGCACCGGCTGCGCCCGATCGCCCGGGTGGACAACGTCCGCCACGTGACCACGCTGAGCAACGCCGACGGCGAGCCGATCGCGGAGTTCTGCGATGACCACGTCACCGCGGTGTCGCTGTTGCCGGGCGGCGAGGAGACCTCGTGGCGCGAGTGGGAGGTCGAGCTGATCGGCGACATTTCCACGAAGCCGGAGGGCGCGCAGCTGCTCGAGCGCCTGGGCGCGGTGCTGCGCATCGCGGGGGCGACGCCGTCGGATAGCCCGTCGAAGCTGGCCACGGCGCTGGGCGCGTCGAAGGATTCCGCTCCCGTGCCGCCGGCGCCGGCGGATCTGCCGGAGGGCACGCCCGGCCGGGCGGTCGTCGATGCGCTGGCGGCGAACGTGGCCAAGATGGTCGAGTGGGATCCGAAGGTCCGCGCCGACGAGTGGGATTCGGTCCACCAGATGCGCGTGGCCACCCGCGAGCTGCGCAGCCACATGCAGACCTTCCACGGCATCCTGGTCGGCGATCAGATCGCGCACATGGAGTCGGAGCTCAAGCTGTTGGCCGGCGTGTTGGGCGTCGCCCGCGATGCCGAGGTCGTCGCGGAGCGCTTCGAGAATCAGCTCAAGCGCGACGAGGCCGACGTCATCGACGGCGAGATGCGCGAGGAGCTCATCGCCGACATCCGCCGCGATTACGACCGCGCGCACCGCCGCGTCGTCGCCGCCCTGGATTCGAGCCGCTACCTGTCCATCCTCGACCAGCTCGACGAGCTGCTGGCCGATCCCCCGGTCAACCCGAATGCCGCCGAGGACGCCGAGCGCGAGGCCGAAGAAAAGGCCGCAGAAAAGGCGGAGCAGAAGGCCGAGAAGGCCGCGGCTTCGCTTGACGACGCCAACGCTCCCGCCGAGGAGCCCGAGGACGACGAGATCTCGCCAGAGGAGACGGCGGGCCGCATCGTCGATGAGTCGGATGCCGGCGACGCCGGATTCACCGGGGATGCGAAGATCGAGTCCTCCGACGCACCCGCCGCCGATGCCCCGGCCGATTCCGATGGTGACGGCAATGAGGCCGTGGACGAGGCGTCGGAAAGCGATGGCGAGGCCGAAGCAGAGGCCGACGTGGAGCTCGAGCCCGCGCCGGAAAAGTCCCCGGAGCAGATCCGCGCGGAGACCAATGCGGTGCTGGCGATTCACGTGGCGAAGGCGTTCCGGAAGTTCGAGAAGCGCCACCGCCTGGCCGTCGAGGGCCGCGGCGACACGTCGATCCCCGTCGCCGATCGGGAGGAGCGGTTCCACGACGTGCGCAAGGCCGCGAAGAAGCTGCGCTACTCGGCGGAGGCGGCGCAGTCGACGGGACTGCCCACGAAGAAGCTGTACGCGGCGTGCAAGGCGCTGCAGTCGTCGCTGGGGGATTTCCAGGACACCTGCACCGCCCGCCACGTCCTGCAGCAGAAGGCCCGGCGCGCCCACTCGCACGGCCAGGACACGTTCGGCTACGGCGTGCTCTACCAAATCGAGCGCACGGATGGCCTGACGGCGCTGGAGGCTTATGACGACGACGTCGCCGGCGTGGTCAAGGCCTACGCCAAGCTCGAGTCGAAGATGGACAAGGCCCGCGAGGAGACGGCGAAGAACTCCGTGAAGACGGCCAAGCGCAAAAAGCGCTAGTTGTTATGCCCCGGTAGATTGCGAACGCTGCCTATCGGGGCATCACCACGTCAGGCGATAACCCCGGCCGGATACATCAAGGGAAGGCCGTCCCTGTGATTGTCTTGGGTTACCAGACTCAAAGACACCAGAAGCGACCTTCCATGACACACGCCGATGCACCACTGCCCCCACCGGGTACTACGCCGCTACCGCACTCCGGCGCTTGCCTGCCTCGACCACTCCGGGGTTGGCTGCACCTGCCTGCACCATGTCGTCGACGTCTGCTCACGATTGGCGTACCCGGAAGTCGTCGCCGATGAGACGAAGGACACCGTCACCGCTTTCAGGGGCCGGGCCCGGGAGTTCTTCATCGGCTCCGGATTCCGTATCGGCTGCCGACCAATGGCAAGGTCGGGCGGCTCAACTTCCGCGAAAGGCGTTCACAACCTCACTGGACATGGCATTTTAGGCCAATCCGGCGATGACCACGACGAACGAGGCGGCGAAAGGAGCCACCGCGATGGCGACGCCGGCGTTGAAGACCGGCCACGATCGCAGAATTACACCCCAGATCGCCGCGATAAACCCGATGGCTGCCGCTGCGTAAAAGGGCCACTCTGGTGTGGCCGCCAAGTCACCGGATCGCCGAATCATCGCGAAAAACAGCACGAACACCACCACAACTGCGGCAGTGGCGACATGAGGCAGCCAGCGCCAATCTGCGATCGCACGGCGAGAGAGATTCATGGACTTTCTCCTTTGACAGGCGCCGCCTGCAGGGGCTCGATATACAATCTCGACCTCGTTGCGGATGGTCAGATTGCGTTGTTGCAGGATGCGGCATTGAATGCGACGAATGCGGCCGCCGCGTAGGCCTTAGCCCTGAATCCAAGGGATCCCATGATACGGGACAACTCCGCCGTAAACTCACGGTTGCAGCTGCATGCGTACATTCCACGGGAAGCCCAGCATTTGTCATGACGCATACAGGCTGCGTCAAGTGCGTCGATGGGAGCCCCAGGTCCCGAATGGCCACCACCACACCAGTTACCGTAACGATCGAGTGCCGCACGATCGGCGACGCCGGATTGATCGAGAGGGGACATGGCATTGAATGTACGTCCAGCCTCAAGTTCGACCGGTGAGGCTCCGTCTGCTTCAGCTCGGGCGACGTTGAACTCATTTCCGTAGCGGGTTGGTTCCAGATATTCCTCAAACAGCGACTCAACCTGGCTAGCCGAGTCGAGGTTCGTCCCGGTCGGTGCCGCGGCATGAGCTTGGGGGAGATAGAACAATAGAGACATAAAGATGAAAACGACCAACGAGGCGACCGTTGCAAAATTGGCAAATCTGACATGTGACAGGCTCGGCATTGCTGCTCCCATAATGATCGACTTCGAGAGATACCCCCTCGACGCGCTGAGGATTCAAGGTTATCGACAGCATAGGCCGAGAATAGCAATTGAAAGGTGCGCGATCAATAGCCTATTCCCAAAATCAATATATATGCACCCGCACTGCAGCAAACTGGAGGCCCGCGACCGACAAGCACTCAGCTTGTGCACGTGTCAGCTTTTTTGTAACCTGTCTCGTTGACACGTCATCAAAGGTCGTGTCGGACGAATCCACCGGCGGATCCCGCCGACGATCACCAGGAGCATCATGACCTTCCCCCACCTGCCCACCGTCGCCCGCGACATCCTCGGCCTCATCGCCCGCATCGGCCTCGGCGCCGTCGTGCTGGCCCACGGCTGGCAGAAGCTGTTCGACTGGACCATCGCCGGCACGCAGGCCGGCTTCGAGGGCATGGGCGCCCCGGCCCCGACCATCACCGCGTGGATCGCCGCGATCGTCGAGTTCGTCGGCGGCATCCTCATCCTCGCCGGCGCGTTCCAGCCGATCGTCGGCATCATCGTCGCCCTGCAGATGCTCGCTGCATGGGCCATCGCCCACACCGGTGCCGGCATGTTCGTCGGCGACGGCGGCCCGGAGCTGGTCATCGTCATCGGCGCCGCCGCACTGTTCCTCGCCGCCTTCGGCTCCGGCCGCTTCTCCGTCGACGCGGTTTTGGCTTCGCGACGCTCCCGCGCCACCACCGCGGACGCCTCGCGCGCCGATCACGCCCGCGCCACCGCGTAACGGAGCCACTGCGTAATCCCGCCACTGCGGGAACCGACGCCGCCGTCCGGCACAATCGGCACAGGCAACGCGCAGACCGCCGCAGTTACCGCACAAGAAAACCGGCGCCCCCATGAGGGGCGCCGGTTTCGTCGTCGGTGGGCGTCGTCAAGGAATTCGGAGCAAATTCCACACAACCCCTTGTGACACCTCCCCATCCCCACCCTGAACTCACCCCCAACCGGCGATCATCCAACCCGCCAATTCGCCTCAAATCGCACAATCCGACCCGCCGTCCCGACCAGCACGAAAAGTCCACTGGCCTTGCCCAGGACTCGCCAGTCAACTCGCGACACAGACCCCCGGGACCCATGTTCGCCACTACCTTTTCTCGACTTACAGGTTTTCTATAGACATCACATCACCAAGGATCTATCGTATTGACTGGGAAAACTTTTTCCACCCGGCGGATCGCAGCAACCAACACTCCATCTAATGCCGCGACTCCGATGGGCCACTCAACACGTTTGGAGCATTTCGTGAAAACCACCCATCT
The DNA here is from genome assembly GCF_042725215.1 of Corynebacterium sp. NPDC060344. Lineage (NCBI taxonomy): Bacteria > Bacillati > Actinomycetota > Actinomycetes > Mycobacteriales > Corynebacteriaceae > Corynebacterium > Corynebacterium sp. NPDC060344. The sequence continues at coordinate 272,493 of NZ_JBHXCS010000002.1, forward strand.
ACTTGCAGCTTCACTCACGGTCGCATCGCTCGCGATTGCCACCCCACTGGCAAGTGCAGACACCGTGAGCGAAGTAGAGTACACAGTCCTGACGGTCGACGAGTCCGGAAGCCCGACATCCGGAATGGTCAGCTTCCCCATCGACTCCACGCCCAGCGGAGCCCAAATTCAAAAAATCCCCGGCCTGCCCGGAACCAACAACGAATCAGTCGGCGGTGGAGATTGGAGCTACGGATGGCGATTAGTCAACGTCACCACGAAGGAGTGCTTCTCGAACTACATGCACCGCTCTAAGTCCCACACGGCAACGGCCAGCATGGGAGGTCAGCACAATTCAGCAACTGCCCGCAGCGGAAACTGGGCTCGCGCATTGGTGCGGGGCGGAGTTGGAGGAGGTACGTGCAACGTCTACTGGTCGACCCAGTAGTTTCGGAGCATACTGAGGCTGCGCGCAGAAACTAGTTTCTACGCGTAGGTTTCAGCCTCGGGGGCAAGTTCACCCTCCAGCACATCAGCCACATCCAGGAGAAGGCCGCGCTCTTCGGTGAAGAACCTATTCTGCATATACTCCCAACCCGGGATGTCTTGAGTCTCAAGCGCGTCGACCTCTTCGAGAAATGCGGAGATTTCCCGAAGCTGCCGGGCAGCATTAAGAGCTTTAGGGGCTATGGTCGATGGGGAAATCTTTTTACTCATGGTGACATGCTAGCCGAAAGCACAGCCAAGGGTCCGGAGGGGCTGCGGCCATGGGGCCTCATCAAGATCGGTTTCGGCCGCGGCAGATGAAAACCGGCGCCCCCACGAGGGGCGCCGGTTTCGTCGTGGGTGGGCGTCGTCAAGCAAGGCCCGGGCACCATGCGGGTGACGGCCCACCCGCCGGAACCGGGAACGCTAGGCGTCGGCCGGGGGCTTGCCCCACTCGTCGTCTTCCTCGTCCCAATCATCGGCGGCCTCGTTGCGGGCGGCGACGCGCTCCATCGCGGCGCGGGCCTCCGCCTCCGTGGCATAGGGGCCCATGCGGTCGTCCCACCCGCTCTGCTTGCCGCGGGTCACCTCGCCCGTCGAGGGCGTGTAGTACCAATCCTTGGCGTCGTCGGCCATGTCATCCTCCTGGGATAGTCCTGGAAAAGTCCTGGGATCTTCACGCCGACGCGATGGCCGCGCGCCCGTGAACGGGGTCGCCGCGGCCGACGGGCCGGTTGTGCCCAGATTACCCGCGGGTACTATCTCAGGACATGGCTTGCGGCGACGCGGCACCGGACACCCCGGTGACCGCGGCGCCGCCGCGCCCGTCCACGCCCCCGTCGAAAGGTCCCCGATGCCCGTCCCCGCCGCCGTCGAACGAGTCCGCGACCATGCCGGACCGGATGCGACGATCGCGCACGCGCCGGGATCGGTGGAACTGCTCGGCGAAACCTGCGCCGCCACCGGCGGAATGATGCTGACCACCGCACTGCCGGTGTCCGTGGCCGTGTCGCTGGAACCCAATGACACCGGGGAACTCATCGTGGCGTCGACGCGCGCCGGCGACGAGACCACGCTGCCCATGCCCGACGCCGTGCCCGCCGGGTACCCGCCCGAGGTCACCGCCGTCGCCGCCGCCGTCGTCGCCCTGCAGCAGACCATGCACCTGATCCCCCGCAGCGGCGCCGGCGTCACCGTGCGCTGGGCGGCGAACATCCCCGGCGGGCGCGGCCTCGGCGAGCTCGCCGCGCTGCAGTCCGCCGTGGCCCTGGCCGCCAACGCCCGCTGGGGCGACCGCGACGACGTGCCCACCCGCGCCCGCCTGGCCGCCGCCCTCCACGAGGCCTCCGCCGCCCACTGGGGCGACCACTGGCCTCTGCACCACTACACCGCCGCGCTGCGCAGCCGCCCCGATTCGGTGCTGACCTGCAACCACGCCGACGAGGCCGTCACCCAGACCCCGCGGCCGGACAACCTCGCGCTGATGGTCGCCTACTCACCCGACATCACCGGCGCCTCGCCGCAGGTCGAGCGCCACGAATTCTTTGCCGAGGCCTGCTCCGCCTTCGGCGTGCCCACCCTCCACGGCCTGCCCGAGGCCGAGCCGCGCGTGCTCGACTGGGTCCGCGCCCGCCGGGAGGTCCAGCCCGACGGCGACGCCCCCACCGTCGGCCGCGCCACCCAGTGGCTCGACGACGCCTCCGGCTCCTCCGACCGCGCCCGCGCCGTCTCCGCCCATCTGCGCCACGGCGACGCGGCGGCCGCGATGGCCGGCGTCGCCCACGACGTCTCCGTCCGCGATACCGCACCCGCGGCCGACTCGCCGCTGGGCCGCCTCGTCGCCGGCCTCGAGGACCGCGACGCCGTCGCCCGCTGCTGCCCGGCGCGCGGCGCGGCCGTGGTGGTGTGGGCCCACGCGGACGACGCCGACGACGTCGAGGCCGCCATCCGCCGCGACGGCGGCAGCGTCCTGCGCGTCACCGGCACCGACGCCGGCGACGCCGTCGATTCGCCGTTCTGATCGGGCTCTGACGGGCCCGGTCCACCTGGGGCCGGCCCCGACCTAATCCGCCGGCCAGGCGAACAGCACCTGCGGCTCCACCGGGTTCGACGGATCGGCGGTGACCAGGCTGACGCGCTGGCCAGTGCCCTCCTCGGGCACGCCGGCATCCGTCGCCGCGCGGCACTTCGCGAACACCGGCGGCTCGAAGACGAACACCTCCACCTCCTCGCCCCGGTCGTGGAGCACCGCCGCGTCGAACGCGTGCCCCACCCATGGCTCCAGCACCACGGCCTCGGTCAGGTCCAGGCACGCACGGTCCACGCGCGACGCCAGCTGGCCCGACGACGCCATCACCGAAATCGCCTCGTCGACGCCGCCGGTCACCCACTCCGGCACCTCCACGGCCGCGGTCTCCCCGCGCCGATGGGCGGCGATGGCCAGGCAATACTCCAGCGCGAACCGGTCGATGAGCCTGCGCAGCGGCGCCGTCACGTGCGCATACGGGCCGCCGACGCCGGAATGCACGGGGACGTCGGAGGGAGCGGGCGCCGAGCCGTCGTCAAGCGTCTCCAACCGTTCGTAACCGGACCCGCGCAACAGGCGCGACGCGTCCTTCATCACCGCCATGCCGCGCGCGGAATCGGCGTCGACGCCCGCGAGGAAGGCGCTGACCTCGGCGATCCCCGCATCGCCCGCGAGCTCGTAGCCCAGGGCGCGGGCGGCGACGCGGAACTCCGCCAGCGCCTCCTCCCCCGCCGGCCGCAGCGTCCGCAGCACCCCGACGCCGGCCTCGGCCATCATCCGCCCCGCGACCATGCCCGCGAGCAGCGAAATCTCCGAATTGAAGTCCATCACCGGCGGCCGCGCGTCCAGGTGCAGCTCCCACCGGCCGTCGTCGGTGGGCGCGACGGTCTGCGAGGGCAGGCGCAGGTTGATTGCTTCACGACGAAGCGCCGACCCCTGCCGCGCCCTGCCCAACTCCGGCAGCGCCGCGATGGAGGGGTGCGGATCGCCGGCGTCGAACGTCGCCTGGACCTCGACGTACTCCAGCCGGGCCACCGACCGCACCATCGCCGGGTACACGTCCCACGACACCGGCTCGCCATCGCCGCCGACGACGATGTCCCAGACGACGGCCGGGCGATCGACGTCCGGCAGCAGGCTGCCCGAGCCCTCCGACAGCGGCGCCGGATGCAGGCGCGACGGCTCGTCCGGCAGGTAGATCGTCTGCCCGCGGCGCATCGCCTCCGCCGCGACCGGGGATGCCGGATCGACCAGGCCGCCGACGTCGGCGATGGCGTAGAGGACGCGCCAGCCGCCCTCCCCACCCAGCGCGCTGAGGTGCATCGCCTGGTCGAGGTCCATCGAGCCGGGCGGGTCGATGGTGACGAAGGGGACGTCGCGCAGATCCGTCCGCGCCGCGCGGCGATCGGCGGCCGCGCCGGCGTCGGCATTGACCTCCGGGGCGAACGTCTCCGGCACCCCGAACTCGCGGGCGATGGCGCGGAAATCAAGGGCGGCTGCAAAGAGCTTCATGCCCACCCAGAGTAATGGCCATCGGCGGCGGCGTCGCCGGATAGCCTGAAGGGGAACCCTCCGCCCGACAAAGGAGCACCCATGACCACGCAGGCCAGGACCGGCGCAGACGCAGCAGACGCAGCCGGCGAGATGACCAAGGCGATCCTCCCGGATTCCGCGCTGCCGACCCACTGGTACAACCTCGCCGCCGACTTCCCGGAGCCGCTGCCGCCGCACCTGCACCCGGGCACGCGCGAGCCGCTGAAGCCGGAGGAGATGGAGCCGATCTTCGCGTCCGGCCTGGTGGAGCAGGAGTTTTCCACGGAGCGGTGGATCGAGATCCCCGAGCCGATCCGCGAGATCTACCGCTTGTGGCGCCCGGCCCCGCTGGCCCGCGCCCGCCGCCTGGAGAAGGAGCTGGGCACCTCGGCGCGCATCTACTACAAGAACGAGTCGGTCTCCCCGATCGGTTCGCACAAGCCGAACACGTCGGTGGCGCAGGCGTACTACAACAAGCTCGACGGCATCGCGAACCTGACCACGGAGACCGGCGCCGGCCAGTGGGGCGCGTCGCTGTCGTTCGCGGCGCAGTTCTTCGGGCTGGGCGTGGAGGTCTGGCAGGTCCGCGCGTCCTACGACTCGAAGCCGTACCGCCGCATGCTCATGGAGGTCTACGGCGGCAGCGTGCATCCGTCGCCGTCGGATCTGACCGAGGCCGGCCGCGCGATGCTGGCCAAGGATCCGGACACCCCGGGTTCGCTGGGCATGGCCGTGTCGGAGGCGATCGAGGTCGCCGTCAAGGGCGACAATTCCCGTTACGCCCTGGGCAGCGTGCTCAATCACGTGATGCTGCACCAGACGATCATCGGACAGGAGGCCGCGGCGCAGTTGGCCATGTTCGGCGAGTCCGGGCCCGACGTCGTCGTCGGTTGCGCGGGCGGCGGCTCCAATCTGGCGGGCCTGACGTTCCCGTTCATCGGGCATTCGCTGACCGGTTCCGTGCTTGACGACGGCGCATCCTCCTCCACCCCGACCCCCTCCTCGGGGACCAGGCGCGACCCGAAGGAGTTCGTGGGCGAGGGCGCTCCCCGCATCATCGCGGCGGAGCCGGCGAAGTGCCCGTCGCTGACGGAGGGCGAGTACCGCTACGACCACGGCGACGTCGCGGGGCTGACGCCACTGTTGAAGATGCACACCCTGGGCCAGGATTTCGTCCCGGACCCGATCCACGCCGGTGGCCTGCGCTATCACGCGATGGCGCCGATGGTGTCGCACGCCGTGGAGCTGGGGCTGATGGAGACCACCACCGTCGAGCAGGAGGACGCGTTCGCCGCGGGCGTCCGTTTCGCCCGGTGCGAGGGCACCGTCCCCGCCCCCGAGTCCAACCACGCCATCGCGGCGGCGTGCGCCGAGGCGGCGAAGTACGACGGCGAGCCGGGCACGGGGCCGGTGATCCTCATCGGCCTGTCGGGCAATGGTTTCCTCGATCTGCCGTCGTACTCCAAGTTCATCTAGTCCCCGGCGTTCAGTCCTGGCTGCCAATTCCTGGTTGCTCCCCGGATACCCGGTGGTGGGGTGGGGGCCGGGCCGTCGTAAAGCAAGAAGCGCGACGGCCCGGCCCCGCGCGTGCCCTCCCCTGTCCTCGGGTAGCGGGAAAATTAATGGAACCGCGCGGCGCCGGGCCGCGTCCACAGTGGCATGGACCCCATTCACGGACACACCGCCGCCGAACGCGCGGCGCTCGCGCACCGACACCTCACCGGCGAACTTCACCGCATCCGCCCCAACTGCTACTGCCCCACCGACCACTGGAACGGCCTCGGCGACGACGCCAAACGACGGCTCCGCCACATGGCCGCCGCCGACGCCCGCACCGGCATGGTGCTCGTCGCGCGCAGCGCCGCGCTGATGCACGGCATGGACATCCTCGACGCCAACGGGCGCTGGCGCGACGACCCCGACCGCGACCCCACCACCGACATCATCGAACTCGCGCACCCCACGCGACGGCGTTCGACCACCATCGGGGACGTCCGCGAAAGCCCTCTGAGCTGGGGACCCGGCGATCTCGTGCGCATCGACGGCCGCCTGGTGACCAGCGTCGGAGCCACCGTCGCCGACATTCGCCACCGGCACGGGTTTCCGCAGGGGCTCATCGCCGCGGACTCCGCGCTCCGGCTCGGTCATTCGAACATCGACCTGGCCCGGGCGGCCGGCCGCAGCCGCGATCCCCGGGAGGCCTTTGAAACCATCGCGATGGCCTCGGCGGTCGCCGAGAGCCTGGCCGAATCCCTTGCGCGGGCCCAGTTCATCGAAGCCCGCCTGCCCGCGCCCGAGCTGCAAACCTGGGTTTTCGACGAACGGAAAGTCCTCATCGGCCGCGTTGACATGGCCTACCGCGACTGGCCCGTCGTCGTCGAGGTCCACGGCGAAGACAAATTCACCGGCGCCTACGGCGACCCACACGATCGGGTGCGGCGGGAATGGCGGCGCGAAAAGGAACTCCGGGACGTCGGCCTGGACCCGGTGCGCATCGACTGGATCGACCTGATGACCAAGACGGCCTCCGGCAAAGTCGGGGAATCGCTCGCGCGCGGCGAGAAAGCCCTGGCCCGGGGCGAGACGTTCACCGGATCGTTCGTGCGCGTCGGCGATCGGTGGCCCGACGGGTACCGGACGCGGAAGCAGGACTACGAGGCCCGGCGACGGGGTCAATGATCGACTCGTCGAGGCTTGCTCGGCGGCGCTGCAACTTGCCGGACCCGCAACTTGCCAGCGCTGAAGGCCGGCGGAGCTGCGGCTCGCCGGACCTGGATGCCGTCGATGCTGAAGGTCGGTGGTACTGAAGTCCGCCGGTGACGAAGGCGGTCAGCGGCGCGAATCGCCTCTAAGGCGTTTGCACCGGCCGGCGGACCCCGCGCACCCGCCCAACGCTTCAGGCGCGGTCGCCACAATCCGCGGTCAAGTCACACACGTAACAAGCATCGGACTTTGCGTTCATTTCGTAGGCTGAGCGCCGCAAAAGTCCTGGTGTTTTCCCTCGTCAAGCCTACGAAAAGAACGCGCCAGCGAAATTTGGGGCTGGTGTGACTGGACCCCACGACATCGGCGTCGATGTGGGCGTCCGACGCCATGGTGCGCGCCGAAAACCGGCCCAGCGACGAAGAAACACGAGCACCCGCGGTCCGCCGCCGCCAAATCGATGGAGAGTTCGTGGAAAACCTCGACACCCGCGGCACCCGCAGCCGCGGCCATTGCTCCAGCCGACGGCCGCCGCCAGATCTCTGTCGAGGGCGTGGAAAACCCTGGCACCCGCGGTACCCGCAGCCGCGGCCATTGCTCCATCCGCACCCCAGCCCCAGCCGCAGCCGCCGCAGCCGAAAAAAGTAAACGTGAACGAGCCGGCCTGTGAGCCGGATTCTGTTCCCGCCGTGCCTTTCGGCGCCGGCGGGCGATGACCATCCATCTCGACGCACCATTGCTGGGCGCCTGAAGCAGCTGACCCTCGGACTTGGGCGGGCGCCCTCGATCGTCCGAGCAGGCACACCGGTGGTGCGCCCTCTTGCCTTGCTCCCGGTGGGGTTTACCTAGCCGCCGCAGTCACCTGTGGCGCTGGTGCGCTCTTACCGCACCGTTTCACCCTTACCCGGTTCGCGTGGACGGATCCTCGCGTCCGGGCGGTTTGTTTTCTGTGGCACTGTCCCGCGGGTCGCCCCGGGTTGCCGTTAGCAACCACCGTGCCCTGTGGAGTCCGGACTTTCCTCGGCGCCGGGCCGGGCTCACCTGTCGGTGGGCTGGTCCCCGTGCCGCGGCCATCCGGCCGGCTCGCTCACTTGGGGGACTTTACAGCACCTGCTTTGCGACGCCCACGTCCCCGCCGCCCGCCCCTCAACTTCGGGTGCGGCGGGTCTTGCCACCGCTGGTCATGCCACCGCCGGGCATGTCAGGGCGGGAGCATGGGTTCGACATCGGTGCACGTCGGCGGGGCGCGTGGTCTACCGCAGGTGGGCGGTGTCGTTGACGAGGGTGACCGACGTCGGGCCGTCGGCGTAGAACTCCGCGACGGACAGTGACGCGAGGTCAAGGTGCAGGCGGGTGAACAGCTCGAAGCCGGCGCCGAGGCCCTGGCGGAGGATGGCCTTGACCGGGGTGACGTGGCTGACCACGAGGAACGTGCCGGTGCCGAAGTCCTCGGCGATGCGGCGGCGGGCGGAGGCGACGCGGTCGTCGACGGCGCGGAACGCCTCACCACCCGGCGGCGGCAGCTCGGGGTCGGCCAGCCAGCGGGCGTGGACGTCGGCGTCGCGGGCGGCGGCCTCGCCGAAGGTCAGGCCCTCCCATGTGCCGAAGTCGGTCTCCCGCAGATCGTCGTCGACGCAGATGTCCAGGCCGAGCTCGGCGGCGGCGAACTCGGCGGTTTCCAGCGCCCGGGCCTGCGGGGAGGCGATGATGCCGCTGATGTCCCAGTCGCCCAGCGCGAGGCGCTCGGCGGCGGCGCGGGCCTGGCGGCGGCCGAAGTCCGTCAGCGACGGGTTGGACGTCGACCCGCTGTAACGGCGGTCGATGCTCATCGGCGTCTGGCCGTGGCGCAACAGCAGCAGCCGGGTGGGTTCGCCGACGGCACCGGTCCAGCCGGGGCTCGCCGACGTCGCCTCCCGCGCCGAGCCGGATCCGGAGGTCGTGGCCACCAGACCCTTGTCGCCGCCGGCCGCGCCCGCGCTCGAGCCACCTGCATCCGCGCCCGCGCCCGAGGCAGCCGAGCCGGCACCGCCGGCTGAGCCCGCGCCGCTCATCGCCCGTCGCCCTTGCCCGCCGCCTTGAGAGTCACCGGCCGCACCAGCCACGCGCGGCAGTCTGGGCAGTTGACCACCTCTTCGGGCGCCAGCCGCTCGAAGTCCCGCATCGTCGACGCATCGAGCTCCATGTAGCAGCTGCGGCACGTGCGCCCGTCGAGGCGGGCGACGCCGATCCCGGTTTCGGCGGTGATCTCGTCGTAGCGCGCGAGCAGCTTCGGCTCGACGGCGCCGCGCAGCTCCTCCATGCGCCGCTCCAGCCCGTCGACCTGCGCCTGCATGTCCAGGTCGGAGTCGGCGACGCGCTGCTCGGCGGCGCGGATGCGCTCCTCGAGCTCGCCGGCGTCGGCGCCAGTGTTCATCTGGTGGGCGTCGCGGATGTCGCGGACGTCGGCGATATGGTGCTCCAGCTCCTCGCGGCGCCGGCGCGTCGACGCCAGGTCGTGCTCGAGGTCGCGGCGCACGTCGGCGTCGTCGGCGGCGTCGAGGCTGCGGCGGTCCTCGTCCTCGCGGCGGCGGAGCTTGTCCAGGTCCGACTCGAGCTTGTCGACGTCCACGCCCAGATCACGCGCCGACAGCCTCGAGCGCGCCGAACTCGTCCGCAGTGCGGCGCGCTCGGACAGCAGCGAGGTCAGCTCTGCACGTTCGGGCGACGCCTGCCGCCGCGCCTCGAGCCCGTCCATGCGCGCCTGCGCCTCGGACAGTTCCAGGATGGTCACCTGGGTGACGGGATCGAGCTTCATCGGTTCTCCTCGGTGGTGTTGTCGGGATGTTGTGCGGCGACGGTCCAGGGGTCGGTGCGGATGTCCAGGACCTGCGTCTCCACGCCGAGCGCGTCGCCCAGCAGATCCGCGGCCTGGCCGCACCAGGGGAATTCGCTGGCCCAGTGCGCGGTGTCGACGATGCAGGGGCCGCCGTCGCGCAGCGCCTCATCGACGGGGTGATGCCGCAGGTCGGAGGTGACGAACGCGTCGACGCCGAGCTTGCGCGCGGTGTTCAGGAAGGAATCGCCCGAGCCCGAGGCGACCGCCACGCGGCGGATCATGCGGTCGGGGTCGCCGGCGCCGCGCACGCCCCACTCGGTGGCGGGCAGGCGTGTGGCGACGCGGCCGACGAAATCGCGGAACGGCATCGGCTCGTCGAGATCGCCGACCCTACCGATGCCGAGGGCGGACTCCGGGTCGAGATCGCCGACGAGGGACTCGAGGATGTCGAAGCTCGGCTCCTCGTACGGGTGCGCCCCCAGCAGCGCGGCGTGGATCGCCGCGCGCAGGGACGGCTCGGCGACGAACTCGATGTGCTGTTCGTCGACGTGCTCGACGTCGCCGCTCTCGCCGATGAAGGGATCGGCGTCGTCGCCCGGGCGGAACTGGCCGCGGCCGGACAACTCGAAGGCGCAGGAGTCGTAATCGCCGATGGACCCGGCGCCGGCGGCGAAGACGGCGTCCTTGACGTCGTCGGCGTGGGTCTCCGGCACGCGGACCACCCACGCGTCGAGGTGCTGGCCCGGCTTCGGCGCCAGCGGCGCTCCCGGCGTGACGCCGAGGATCTCGGCGAGCCGGTCGTTGACGCCGGGGCGGGCGGAATCGGCGTTGGTGTGGGCGGCGAACAGTGCGACGCCATTGCGGATCAGCTTGTGCAGGATCCGGCCCTTCGGCGTATCCGCCGCCACCGACGACACCCCGCGCAGCAGCAGCGGATGGTGGACGACGAGCATTTGGGCGCCCGCCGCCACCGCCGCATCGGCCACCGCATCGGTGCAGTCCAGCGCCACGGCGACGCGGGAGACGGCGTCATCGGGATCGCCGCAGATCAACCCGACCTTGTCCCACTCCTCCGCCAACTCTGGCGGGTAGGCGGCGTCGAGAACACGGCGCACGTCGGCGACGGTCACGTTCATCTGCGGTTCCTCTCGGGTGAAGGTGGGCGGTGGGCGGTCGTCGAAGATCATCACCGTTCGCGCTGGAGCGTGGCGATGCGCTCGACCTCCCCCACCAGTGTGCCGACGTCCGCCGCGCCGCGCACCGCCAGCCGCCACCACCCCGGCCCCAATCCCGGGAACGTATCGCACCGCCGCACCGCGACGCCCCGGTTGGCCAGCGTCAGCCGCGCCGATTCCGGATCCTCCACCGGCGGGCGCGCCAACACGAAAGGTCCGGAGGCCGGCTCGACGGACCACGCGGCGTCGTCAAGCAACCCCACCATCAGCTCGCGCTCGCGCGCGATGTCCGCCCGCTCGACGTCGAGGGGACGATCCATGCCGTGCTCGGCGACCAACCGCATGGCGTGCAGCTGCAGCGTGCCCACCGGCCACGCGGGACGGCGGCGGGCCAGCCGCGCCAGCACCTCCGGCGCACCGAGCGCATACCCGCAGCGCAGACCTGCCAGCGCCCACGTCTTGGTCAGGCTGCGGAAAACCAGCAGCCCGGGATCGCGCACCGAGGCGACCTCGTTGGCCGCGCAGTCGCCGGCGGCGACGACGTCCATGAAGGCCTCGTCGACCACGACGAGCCGGCCCGGCGCGCGCAACGCGAGGATGTCCTCGCGCGGATGCAGCACCGACGTCGGGTTGGTGGGATTGCCCACGACGACGAGATCGGCGTCGTCGGGGATGCGCGCGGCGTCTGCCTTAGCTGCGCCCTCCCCCGCGCCCAGCACCTGCGTGAGATCCCACGGGCGCCGCAGGACCACGCGCCCGACGTCGATCCCCGCGGCGCGCAGGGCGGCCTCCGGCTCCGTGAACTGCGGGTGGACGACCACCGGGCGCTCGCACAGGTTCGGCAGCAGCGCGAACCCCTCGGCCACGCCGGCCAGCAGCAGCACCTCCTCGGCCCGCCGCCCGTGGCGCTGCGCGATGAGCTTGCGCACCCGCCGATCCAGCATCGGATCGGGGTAGGCGGACAGTTCGTTGAGGTGGCCGCCCAAGGCGTCGAGAAGCCACCGCGGGGTCGTCCCGCGCACGTTGACCGCGAAATCCACCAGCGCCCCGCGCGCCGCCACGTCACCGTGGTAGCCCAGGTCGCCGGTGAACCCGTCGCGTGCGTCAACCCCCATCTCCATGCCTTCAGCCTGCCACACCGCCCGGATCGCCGACGACGCCCCGCGCACCCCATACTGGATGGCATGGCACCCACTCTGCTCATCGACGTCGACGGCACCATCAGCGATTCCCTCGCCGGGATCCAGGCGAGTTTCCGCACCGCGATGGAGGCGGTCGACCACCCGGTGCCCGACGACGCCTTCCTGGGCACCCTCGCCGGCCCGCCGATGCGCGATTCGATGGCGAAGATCGGGCTGACCGGCGAGCGCCTCGACGACGCCATGCGCGCCTACCGCGCCCGGCAGACCGACGGCGGGTGGGCGGACACCAGGATGTTCCCGGGCTGGCCCGAGCTCCTCGACGGCTGGCGCGCCGACGGCATCCGCTTGGCGACGGCCACCTCGAAGGGCGGGCACTTCGCCCGCAAAGTGCTGGCCGAATTCGGGATCCTCGACCGGTTCGACTTCATCGGCGCCGCCGACGACGGCGGGGAGCGCAGCCAGAAGGACGACGTCATCGAGCACACCCTGCGCGTGCTGGGGCTGCCGGCGGACAAGCGGGACGTGGTGGATGGCACGGGAGATGGGGCGGGTGCAGTAGCCAACGGCGGTGCAGGTGCAGTGGCCGGCGGCGAGGGCGGCACCCTGCCCGGCACCCTGCCCGGCGTCGTGATGATCGGCGACCGCATCCACGACCTCCACGGCGCCCGTGCGTTCGGGGTGCCGTGCATCCTCGTCGGCTGGGGCTACGGGCCCGACGACGAACGCGAGCGCGCCGACGCCGTCGCCGGCTCCCCGGAGGAACTCGACCGCCTGGTCCGGCAGATGCTGGGGCTCTGACGGGCCCGCGCTATTTTGACGCACATTCTTGACATGCGCGCCTGAAATTGGCTCCTGCGGCGCGGGCGTTATACCTTGTCATACGGAAAATCACGCCCCGCGCACGACGGCCGGATCCGGCCGACGGGCATGCGGGGCGGTCCCGTGATCGAGGAGAACCGCATGTCCGCCCCTGGCCGCACCGAATCCGTGTATCTCGTCTTCGTGTGCAGCGGCAACATCTGCCGCTCCCCGATGGCGGAGATCATCGTCCGCGAGGCGGTGGAGGAAGCCGGCCTGACCGACGACGTCCTGCTGGCGTCCTGCGGCATCGGCGCCTGGCACGTCGGCGAGCCCGCAGATTCCCGGGCGCGTGCGGAGCTGGAGAACTCCGGCCGGGATTCGGCGCACGTCGCCGCGCAGCTGGGCACCGAGCACGCCGACGCGACGCTGTACATCGCCATGGACTCCGGCCACGTCTCGCAGCTGATCGCCCGCGGCATTCCGGCGGAGAAGATCCGGCTCATGCGCTCCTTCGACCCGGATTCCCCCTCCGACGCCGACGTCGCGGATCCGTACTACGGCGATGATTCCGGCTTCACCCGCACGCGCCACGAGATCGAGGCCTCGACCCCGGGGCTCATCGCGACGGTGCGCGACTTCCTCGCCGACGCGTCGACTCGCTGAGCGCAGAATCGCTGAGTTGCGGGGTCGGTGCCTCGCTCGGCCCCTGAACCGCTGCCCCGCTGAGCGCCGCCCCACGCAGTCGAGCTTCTACAGCTCCTTGAGCTCGACGCGCTCGCGATCCTTCTTCCGCGGGTCCTTGCCGGCCAGGGTGCGCACGCGGAAGGTCCAGATCTTGTTGATCAGGAAGTTCGCCGGCGTGCCCAGCAGCACGCCGATGAGGTTGGCCCAGTAGAACCGGGTGCGCAGGCCACTGGAGTCGTCGAAAATGTGCTCCGGCAGCGCCAGCGGCGACGTCGGGTTGGTCAGCACCGTGATGGTGATCAGGCTGACGGCCAGGCCCGACAGGCCGGCGAGCAGGAACGGGCCGAACTGGCGGAACCAATTCGGCCGGTTGGTCACGCGGAACGTCCACGACCGGTTGAGCTGGAAGTTCCATACGTTGGCCACGAGGAACGCCAGCGTCGCGTAGACGTGGGACCACCGGATGTTCCAGCGGGTGCCCAGCAGGTTGGCGAAGACCTCGTGCTCGTTGACGCCCCACTCCAGGCCGGCCTTGCGGGCGATGATGGCCACCGCCGTGTTGACCAGCACGCCGGTGCCGCCGACGATCCCGAACTTGATGAACTGACGGAACACCGTGCCATAGCGCGAACGCGATGACGGCTTAGCGGCGGTTTCGGACACGGGCACCTTCCGGTGGCTGGGCTGGTGGGCCTGCTTGTGGGGCGGGGCGGGGATATCGGGCGATTCTACTCCACCGCGACGCCCGAACGTGTCCGCCGATGGCCCGCGCAGCCGTGGCGCGCTCGGGCGCCGGCCTCCCGGACGGCCTCCGGGCGGACACGGGACCGTCCGGACGGGTGAGTAAGCTTGGCGGCGTGAAATCCCGAATCCGCCAGTTCCTCACGCCCGGCTGGGTGCTCACGGCCGTGGTCTGCGTCGCGTTCGCCTACCTCGCGTTCACGGTGCTCGCGCCGTGGCAGTTGGGGAAGAACGAGGCCACGAAGGAGCGCAACGATCAGCTGCGCCACGCCTTCGAGGTCGACCCGGTGGACGCCGCCGAGCTGTTCCCGGCCGACGGCGAGCTGGCGGATGGCACGGAGTGGCGCCGCGTCACCGCGCAGGGCGAGTTCCTGCCGGATTCGGATGTCCTGCTGCGCAATCGCCCGGTCGACGGCACGCCGGCAACGCACGCGCTGACCGCCTTCCGCGCCGATGACGGCACCCTGTACCTGGTCAACCGCGGTTTCGAGACCCCTTCCGACGGCGGCATCCCCGCGATGGACGCCGCGCCCTCGGGCGAGGTGACCATCCTCGGCTACGCCCGCCGCGGCGAGATGATGCCGGAGCGCCCGCCGCTGGAGGGCGGGCCGGGCGAGCCGACGCAGGTCTACGGCCTCAACACCGATCAGGTCGGCGACATCATGGGCCAGGACCTGCACGCCGATTACATCCAGCTCGCCGACGACCAGCCCGGCAGCTTGCGCGCCATTCCGCTGCCGACGTTGGAGTCCGGCCCGTACCTCGCCTACGGCATCCAGTGGATCTTCTTCGGCATCATGGCCCCGGCCGCGCTGGGCTGGTTCATTTTCGCGGAGGCCCGGGAGCGCCGCCGGGACCGGGAGGAACAGGAGGCGGTCCTGCGGGCCTCGCTTGACGACGCCTCGCGCGCACCCCAGTCCCCCTCCTCCACCGCCACGGCCGCATCCAGCACAGCCGAGTCCGGTACGGCCACCTCCACCACCGCGTCCACGCCCACGGCCACTACTGGCACTGCGACTACTGACGCTGCGACTGCCGGCACGTCCGCCACCGACTCCACCACCGCGGGCAGTGCGGCGGAGGGCGATGGCGTGGGCGTCGCAAAGCAGTCCGCGGAGCGAGCCGCCGAGCCTGCCGAGGAGCGGGCGCGCCGGCTGGCCGCGCGCTACGGCGATTCCGGGCACAAGGGCCGGCGGCGCAAGAGCCACGGCCTCGACGACGAACGGTTCTGAGCGACTCGCAGTCAGCGGGCGGCGGCTGCGGCGACCAGCAGTCCGCCGATGCAAAGGCCGGCGGTGATGTCCTGCACGCGCAGGGACAATCGAACGGCGCGGCGGACATCGGCGACCGAGGGGGACTCGCCGCGGCCGAGCACCGCGCGCTCTTCGACGCCTCCCGCGTACTCCGTGGCGCCGCCCAAGCGCACGCCGAGGGCGCCGGCGGCGGTGGCCTCCGGGACGCCGGCGTTGGGGCTGGGATGGCCGGGGGCGTCCTCGCGCCACGCCCGCCACGCACCGGCGCGGTCGGGGCCGGCGATGACCGTGGCCAGACCGGTGAGCCGGGCGGGCGCCCAGTTGATCACGTCATCGAACTTCGCCGACGCCCACCCGAAGTTCGCCCACTTCGGCGTGCGGTAGCCGACCATCGCGTCGAGGGTGTTGCCGCAACGGTGCGCCACCACGCCGGGCGCGCCGAAGACGGCGCCCCACAGCAGCGTCCCCGACACGGCGTCGGAGGTGTTCTCCGACAGCGACTCCACCGTCGCCCGGGCCACGCCGTCCAGGTCGAGCTTCGCGGGGTCGCGCGAGCACAGCCACGGCACCAGCTCGCGGGAGGCGGCCAGGTCGCCGGCCTCCAGGCGATCGGCCATGCGCTCGCCGGTGCGCGCCAGCGTGGTGCCGCCCAGCGACGCCCACGTCGCCGCGGCCAGGGCCACCGGCTCGAGGATCGGTGCACGGCGGGCGATGAGGGCCGCGGCGATGGTCGGCACGCCGACGAGCACGCCCGCATAGACCGCCCCGCGCGGCTTCGAGTCGGCCCAGATCCGCTTCTCCAATCGGTCGGCGGCGGTGCCGAACCACGCCACCGGATGGTGCCGGGCCGGATCGCCGAAAACCCGGTCGGCGGCGAACCCGGCGGCGACGGCGGCGGCGCGGCCGAGAAGTCGGCGCCTGCGTGCGTTGTTCATCTTTTCTCCCGACCTCTTCTTCCGGCCCCGTCTTCCCGGCAACGATCTCCGACAATGGTGAAGCCCCGTCCCGGTGACGGCCCGGGACGGGGCTGAGCTGCCGTGATCGGCGCAATTATCGCGTGCGGCGAGAGGGTTTCGAACCCCCGACCGCTGGTGTGTAAGACCAGAGCTCTACCACTGAGCTATCGCCGCGGATGTCGCGTGGGCGACGTCGCGGAAAACGGTAACACACCCGGTGAGCGCGGAATTCTTCGCCCCGGCTCACCCATCGGCGGCCACGACGCGACCATGATGTGGCCGGATCCGGGACCGTGGTGGGATCCAGTTCGGGGCCGGATCCGGGACCGAGCCCGGCGCGAAACTGTCTGCCCGAAGGTACCGGCGCGAATCTACTGGCGCTTGACGCCGCGCTGGACCAGGCAGTTGCCCTGCCACGAGCCCAGGCGAATCGCCGACGTGCCGGTCAGGCCCGCCAACTGCGCGGACTCGTCGATCACGCCCGGGTCCACGAAACCGGGGCGTCCCGCACCCGGGGTGATCAACCAGATGCGGCCGCTGTCGTCCATGGCGCGGGTGGCGTCGACGAGGCCGTCGACCAGGTCGCCATCATCCTCGCGCCACCACAGCAGCACGACGTCGACGACTTCGTCGGTTTCCTCGTCCAGAAGATCCTCGCCGAGGAACTCCTCGACGGACTCGCTGATGGCGGTGTCGCAGTCTTCGTCCCAACCGATTTCCTGAACTCGCCGGCCCTTTTCAATGCCCAGCGAATCCGCGTAATCCTGCACAGCGCCAGTGGCGTCGACCACTTCTCCGGTCCTCCAAATCTCGAGATCGCCGCGGGTGCCGTCATCGACCCGCGATCCTTTCTCCGGGGAGTTTACCGGCCCGGGGGGCGTTGTACAGGGATCGGGGCCCATGAGCGTGACGACGACCCCTCCCCAATCCGACCGCCGGGCACCATGACAAAGACGTGGAACGCCGTTAGCCGGGGTGCCGGCCGGATGGCGGGGAGGTGAACGTCGTCAAGCAATCGGGAGCCCGAGGCCCCCTGCCGCGCAAGCCGAAACGGAAGTAGAGTGTGATGGAAAACAACCCGGGCGCCAACCCGCCCCGCTATCCAGGGGCCGACCGCCCCGTGACTCTGGAGGTACCACATGGCCGACACGGCGGAACGACATGTCGACGACACCAACTTCGCGCTGATCCGCGACGGCGTCGAGTCCTACCTCAAGGACATCGACCCCGAGGAGACCCGCGAGTGGCTCGAGTCCCTCGACGCACTGCTGGAAGAGGCCGGCCCCGACCGCGCGCGCTTCCTCATGCTCCGCCTGCTCGAACGCGCCACCGCACGCCGCGTGGCGCTGCCCCCGCTGACGTCGACCGACTACGTCAACACCATCCCCACCACCATGGAGCCGGAATTCCCCGGCGACGAGGCCGTCGAGCGCCGCTACCGCAAGTGGATCCGCTGGAACGCCGCGATCATGGTCCACCGCGCGCAGCGCCCGGGCATCGGCGTCGGCGGGCACATCTCCACCTACGCCTCCTCCGCCCCGCTCTACGAGGTCGGCTTCAACCACTTCTTCCGCGGCAAGGACCACCCCGGCGGCGGCGACCACGTCTTCTTCCAGGGCCACGCCTCCCCCGGCGTCTACGCCCGCGCGTTCCTCGAGGGCCGCCTCGACGAAGACGACCTCGACGGCTTCCGCCAGGAAGTATCCCGCCCCCAGGGCGGCATCCCCTCCTACCCGCACCCGCACGGCATGCCGGGCTTCTGGGAGTTCCCGACCGTGTCCATGGGCCTCGGCCCGATGGGCGCCATCTACCAGGCCCGATTCAACCGCTACCTCCACGACCGCGGCCTGGCCGACACGTCGCAGCAGCACGTGTGGGCGTTCCTCGGCGACGGCGAAATGGACGAGCCGGAGTCGCGCGGCCTGATCCAGACCGCCGCGATCAACAACCTGGACAACCTCACCTTCGTGGTCAACTGCAACCTGCAGCGCCTCGACGGCCCCGTCCGCGGCAACACCAAGATCATCCAGGAGCTGGAGAGCTTCTTCCGCGGCGCCGGCTGGAACGTGATCAAGGTCGTGTGGGGCCGCGACTGGGACGCCCTGTTCGAGAAGGACCACGAGGGTGCGCTGGTGGAGCTGATGAACGGCTTCCGCGACGGCGACTACCAGACCCTGAAGGCCAACGACGGCGCGTTCGTCCGCGAGCACTTCTTCGGCCGCGACCCGCGCACCGCCAAGCTCGTCGAGGACATGACCGACGAGGAGATCTGGAGCCTGTCGCGCGGCGGCCACGACTACCGCAAGATCTACGCCGCCTACGCCAAGGCGATGGAGACCAAGGACCAGCCGACCGTCATCCTGGCGCACACCATCAAGGGCTACGGCCTGGGCCACAACTTCGAGGGCCGCAACGCCACCCACCAGATGAAGAAGCTGACGCTGGAGGACCTGAAGAGCTTCCGCGACAAGCAGGAGATCCCGATCTCCGACGAGGTCCTGGAGAAGGACCCGTACCTGCCGCCCTACTACCACCCGGGCGAGGATTCGGAGGAGCTGCAGTACCTCAAGGAGCGCCGCAAGGAGCTCGGCGGGTACGTGCCGGAGCGCCGCGAGACCTACGAGCCGCTGGTCGTGCCGGAAATGGATGCGCTGAAGTCGGTGCTCAAGGGCTCCGGCAAGCAGCAGGTGGCCACGACGATGGCCGTGGTGCGCATCTTCAAGGAGCTCATGCGCGACAAGGAGCTGGGCAAGCGTTTCGTTCCGATCATCCCGGACGAGGCCCGCACCTTCGGCATGGACTCCTGGTTCCCGACGCTGAAGATCTACAACCCGCACGGCCAGCAGTACACCCCGGTCGACCATGACCTGATGCTGTCCTACAAGGAGTCCGAGCAGGGCCAGATCCTCCACGAGGGCATTTCCGAGGCCGGTTCGATGGCGTCGTTCATCGCCGCCGCGTCGGCCTACGCCACCCACGGCGAGGCGATGATCCCGCTGTACATCTTCTACTCGATGTTCGGCTTCCAGCGCACCGGCGACCAGATGTGGCTCGCCGGCGACCAGAAGTGCCGCGGCTTCCTGCTCGGCGCCACCGCCGGCCGCACCACCCTGACCGGCGAGGGCCTGCAGCACATGGACGGCCACTCCCCGCTGCTGGCGGCGACCAACCCGGCCGTGGTGTCCTACGACCCGGCGTTCGCCTACGAGGCCGCGTACATCATCCGCGAGGGCATCGACCGCATGTACGGCGAGGGCCGCGGCGAAGACGTCATGTACTACCTGACCATCTACAACGAGCCGACCGCGCAGCCGGCCGCCGCCGAGGACCTGGACGTCAAGGGCCTGCTCAAGGGCATCTACGCGTTCAAGGAGGAGAAGGGCGAGAACCACGTCAATCTCCTGGCGTCGGGCATCGGCATGCAGGCGGCGCTCAAGGCCGCGGACCTGCTCAAGGAGGACTACGACATCCCGTCGTCGATCTACTCCGTGACCTCGTGGAACGAGCTGGCCCGCGACGGCCTGGCCCGCGAGACCGAGGTGCTGCAGAACCCGGGCGAGTTCCACGAGCGCCCGTTCGTGCAGCGCGCCCTGGAGGACGCCGATGGCCCGTTCATCGCCGTGTCCGACTTCCAGCGCGCCATCCCCGAGCAGATCCGCCAGTGGGTGCCGGGCGACTACACCGTGCTGGGCTGCGACGGCTTCGGTTTCTCCGACACCCGCGAGGCCGCCCGCCGCTTCTTCAACATCGACGCCGAATCGATCGTCGTCGCCGCGCTGGCCGGCCTGGCCCGCGAGGGCAAGCTGCCGGTGTCGGTGGCGCAGAAGGCGGCGGAGAAGTACCAGATCACCGATCCGACGGTGGTGTAGCCGATCACGGGCGACGACGACCGGTGGACCGGTGCGGCCGCGGCGGGAGGCGAGGATGCCCCCGGCGCGGCCGCGCGCGTTCGTCCACCCCATGACGTGCGGCATCTGACCGGCCCCTTCGACATCATCGGCGATGTCCACGGGTGCCTTGCGGAGCTGGTGGAACTGCTGGAGCGGCTCGGCTGGCGAGTGTCCGCCGACGGCCGCGGGCGCCCCAATGGCGCCGAGCACCCCGACGGCAGGCTGGCGGTGTTCGTCGGCGATCTCGTCGACCGCGGCCCGGATACGCCGGGTGTGCTGCGGTTGGCCATGGGCATGGTCGCCGCGGGCACGGCGCTGTCCGTGATGGGCAACCACGATTGGAAGCTGGCCCGGGCCCTCGGCGGCGCCGATGTCGCGGTGCGCCATGGGCTGGCCGAGTCCCTCGAGCAGATCGACGCTGCTGCTGACGCCGACGCAGCCGCTGCCGCCGCTGCCGCCGACGCCACTGCAGGCGATCCGGGCTTCCGGGAGCGTGTCCGCGGCTTTCTCGCGGGCCTGCCCATCCACCTGGTTCTCGACGGCGGCGCCCTCGTCGTCGCCCATGCGGGCCTGAAGGAGGAGTTCCACGGCCGCGAGTCGGGGGCGGTGCGCTCATTCGCGCTCTACGGCGACGTCGGCGGCTACTCGGCCGACGGCCTGCCCATCCGCCGCGAGTGGGAGCGCAACTATGCCGGGCGGGCGCGGGTCGTCTACGGGCATTGGCCGATCAGGGAGGCGACGTGGGTGAACAACACCATGTGCGTGGACACGGGATGCGTGTTCGGCAATGCGCTGACGGCGCTGCGGTATCCGGAGCTGGAGGTCGTCGACGTTGCCGCACACGATCGCTGGTGGGAGGCGTCGCGGCCGTTGCGCGAGCCCGCTCTGTAGCCTGGGCGTGAGTTATCCGATGCGACCTCGTGGCAGGCCGATGGATGGGAGCGGACATGACCAGCAGTTTGGGCGATGCCCTCAGCGCGTTGCTTGGCGACGGTGCCGGCGCCGCCGGTGATTCGGCCACCGGCGGATCCGGCGGAAAGTTGGGCGGCGGGGGCGCAGGCCGGGGTTCCAAGGGAGGCGCCCTCGATGGACTGTCGGGTGCTCGCGCGGAGGTCACCGACGTCCTGTTCCGCGTCCTGGGCGACGAGGCCCCAGAGGATGCCCCCGGGCTCGAGTCCACGTTGCGCGGCGACATCGGACTGGATCGCCTTGGCGTGGTCGAGCTGCTCGTGCGCTGCGAGGAAGAGACCGGCGTGCGTTTCGCCGACGGCGACGTCACCGGCATGGAAACCCTCGGCGACGTGGTCTCCCACGTCGACGCCGGCCGCGACAGCTAGGACTTACATCACCGCACGCCGCGGCAGCAGTTCGACAACGTCGCAGACGTCGCAGGCCACCGGCTCATGGCGCTCCGCCTCGTCGGGGTGTGGGGCGGTGGGGTGCGCGGGGTCGTCGTCAAGCATGGCGTCCTGCCACGGTTCGTATCCCGCGGTGCCGGGGCGCAGGGGCTCCAGGGCCGTGTCCCAGGCGGTGCCGAGCTCGGCGTCGAGGGCCCGCGCCAACCCGGTCGCGTCGCCGCGGTGGGCGGCCATGATGGCGCGCAGGCGCTGCTCACCCACCTGAATGTCGCCGGCGGCGTCGGTGACGCCCGACCACGTGCCCAGCGCGGGGACGTGGCAGTGGCGCTCGCCCTGGGCGCCGGGGATGGCGGGGTCGGGGTCCTCGGTGATCTCGAAGGTGAGGTCGGGCCAGCGGGCGAGGTCGCCGACCAGGCGCGCAGCGGCACCCGCGGGCCCGCGCCAGTCGATCTCGGCGCAGACGCGGGTGGCGTCGTCGGGGCGGGCATGCCAGATCGACGCGGCGGGGCGGGTGCCGTCGGGCAGCGTGATGCCGGCGCGGGCGAGCGCCCACGCGACGTGGGGCGTGAGGGCCGGGCGCGCTGCGTGGATCCACAGCACTCCGGTGGAGTCGTGTCGGGACATGGTCACCTGCGGTGTCGGCGGAAGAGACGGGGCGCCACCGGTGGTGCCGGTGGCGCTCCGCCTCAAGACGAGGCTCGTCTTCCCCAACGCCCTCGTCGCCGGGACTCCGCCACCCGTGGGTGGGTCGTCGCGGTGCGGTCGGCCGCGGTGCGGCGTCCTGCTTTACGACGTCCCGGGCGGCGGTGCCCAAGTCAACCGTTGGGGCCAGTGTGGTCTGGTCAGCGGGGTGCATCAAGGGTCAAGTGGAGGTTGACACCCCCGAACAGTCAAGCGTTGCTTGAGGGATGGGGCCGGACGTCCGGATGCGGTCGATGGCACCGGCGAGGTTTAGAGGCTGACGTGTGCGGGCTTGGCGATGTCCCGTCGGCCGTGGACGACGTGGTAGAAAACGGCGGCCAGCGCCACGATGACGGCGAGGACCGCATACATGGCCCCGAATCCGACCGAGGTGGCCACGACGCCCAGGACGACGGGCCCGATGCCGACTCCGACGTCGAGCAGGAGCAACAACGTGGAGATGCCCGTGCCCAGCTTGTCGCGGGGCACCACCCGCACTGCAATGGTCTGCGCCGCCGGCATGAGGGTGCCGTAACCCAGGCCCGTCAGCGCTCCGGCGGCGACGACCTGCCAATCGGCGTCCGCCACGGCGAGCAGGGCGAGTGCCGCAACGAAGGTGACCAAGCCGAAGTAGACGACGACGTTGTCGCCGCGACGATCCTGCACGCGGCCGAGCGTGAACCGGGTGATCAACATGGCGGCGGCGTAGGCCACGAAGAAGAGGCCGGCACCGGCGGCGACGCCGCGCTGCTCGGCGTAGCCGTTGAGGTACGTGATGATGCCCGCGTACCCCAGGCCGACCAGCAGCATGAAGCATCCGATGGGCACCACCGCGGGATGCGCGATGTCCGACAAGGTCAGGCGGGGCCGGGCGGCGGCACCGGAATCAGGTCGATCCTCCCCCGCCGTCTCTTCCGCCATGGTCTCGTCCGCCAACGCCTCCCCGGAGGGCCGCAGGAACAGCGCGAGCACGAGGCCGGCGACGGTCACGGCCAGCGCCCCGAGAAACAGCGTCGAGTAGTCGAAGTGGCGGACGACGAACAGCCCCAGCGCCGGTCCTACGGCGGTGGCCAGGGTCGAACCCAGCGCGAAGTAGCCGGTGCCTTCGGCGCGCCGGGCGGCGGGGATGACCGATTGGACGATGGTCATCGTCGCGGTGCTGGCGAAGGCGTAGGCGACGCCGTGGATGATGCGCACGGCGATGAGCATCACGAAGGACCCATCCGGCAGGTACAGGGCGCAGGCCGCCACGGTGACGGCCAGTGCGACGAGCATGATTCGGCGGTGGCCGAGCGTGTCGACGAGATAGCCCGACACCAGCCTGGCCAATGTCGCGCCGACGACGAAGGCACTGGAAGCGAAGCCGCCGGCGGCATCGGATACGGCGAACTGTCGCACGGCATACAGGGCCATCGTCGTGACCAAGAGGTAGAAGACCAGGTACTGAAGGAAGTTGACCACCCATGCCAGGGCGAACTCCGCGGTGATCAGCGACGGCCGATCATGGGCGTCCCCGCGCGCCCGGCCGTCATGTGCCCCATTGCCCCCGCTTACGTCATCCTTGGCGCGTCCATGAATTTGCATAATGCAAAAATGTATCATGCAAATCTCGGAGGGCGTCGAAAGCCCCCGCGCCCGGCCGCCACCGCGCTCATCACCGCCACCGCCCTCGAGGGAGCCAATCATGACCGCTGACCTGCACGGAGAGCTCGTCTACGAGAACATGCTGCTGTCCCGGCTCTTCCTCCAGGGCGCCAAGCCACATGGCCGCGAGGCCCTCATCGATCGAAGCGCGGCAGTGCTGCTGGCGCGGTTGACGGCGCAGGGCCCAATGTCGGTCGCCGAGCTCGCCGACGCGTTCACCCTCGATGTCTCCACCATCCACCGGCAGCTCGCCGCGGCAATGAAGCACGGCCTGATCGAGCAGGTGCCCAGCGCGGGGAGCCGTTCCCGCAAGCATCGCCCGACCTCGGAGGGGACACGGCTTCTCGACGCCGAAATGGCCGCCCGCGCCGCTTCCGCCGCCCGCGTCACCGGTGATTGGACCGATGAGGACCTCGCGACCTTCGTCGGACTTCTGCGCCGATTCAACGAAGGAGTGGAGGCGGCCCGTGAGCGCCCGTGGCCGAGGGAGGGGCGCTCGGCCGAATAATCGGCGCTCACCCTGCGGACCTCCACGCTCGGTGCTACAACTTTTCGGGTAGAGACATGGTCGCGGGGACGAGCCCCGCACCGAGATTCGGGGGGATCTTCGATGGGCACACGGCGATGTCAACTGTCGGCACCTGCCGCGCTGATGGGGACGCGGGGTCGGACGCAGTCCGATCGCAAACACCGGCGGGTTGACGAGGGGACATTCGGATCATGACGTTCCATGGCCTCCCCGATCGCACGACCACCGTCTCCCCCGTCATCGGTGCGTTGGCGGCGTGCCTGCTGCTCTCGGGATGCGGCACCGTAGGCGCCAATGATCAGGGCGCCGGGCCGTCGATCGATGAAGCCGCCGCCCCGAAACTGCCGCCGGGTGTCCTGCCGCCGAATGATCCGCCGCAGCCGGGGGACGCGAAGCTGGGGCCCGACGGCCACTACGACTATTCGGCGCCTGACTTCGTGCTGAAGAACCCGTGCGACATGGACATCTATCAGCGAGCGCTCGAAAAGGGCTGGAAGGCGCCAGACTTCGGCACGAAACGACGAGATGAAGAATCACTTGCAACGTGTGGATTGATCAACGACGGCGGGGCCGCCTTGATCATCAACAACACGTTGAATCGGCGAAAAATCGAAGAGCTTGGATACCCGATAACGGATCACGGTGTTGAACAAACCAGCTGGTACACCTTTGTATCCAAGGGCGACCTATTCGA
The DNA here is from genome assembly GCF_042725215.1 of Corynebacterium sp. NPDC060344. NCBI lineage: Bacteria > Bacillati > Actinomycetota > Actinomycetes > Mycobacteriales > Corynebacteriaceae > Corynebacterium > Corynebacterium sp. NPDC060344. The sequence continues at coordinate 297,583 of NZ_JBHXCS010000002.1, forward strand.
CGAATGCACTGCTACGGCCGACACTTCGGAGGGATCGCTCGGGGTCAGCCTTGCCATCGGGGGATTTTCCGAGATGAAGACCAGTGAAGAAACGTGCGAGTACGTCTCTGCACGGTACACAGAACTTATTCGGGGGGAATAATGTACTTCGAGGCCAACCTGGGCACGATGACCAGTGTCCGATCAACTCTGCAGCTGAATGTGACGACCGGCGCGGCGGCCCAGCCCTCCACGCCATCACTCGCAGGCTATTCATCCGTCCCGTCCATGCAGATCGTGGCAACTGGCCACGCGAGCGCCATCGCCGGAGCCTCGGGGTGTTCGGTACTGGTCGATGCAGCCATCTCGCGCGAAGTCGAATGGTCCTGCACGCAGCTCGGGGCATTGATTTCCGCCGTCGAGCACCAGGAACTCGACTCCGGCCAGACGTTCCGGGCCATCGACCCGAATAATGCCCCGAAGGTCGTCCAGGAAATAGGCAAGTTCGTGCTCCACGACTTCGGTGCGCGCCCGCCGTTCCAAACGGGAGCCCTCGTTTTCCCTCCGCCGGTCCTCGGCCCCGAACTCGCCGACACCGCCGACCAACTCCTGGCCAAATTCACCGCCACCAACGACGCCGCCATCGGCGACGCCATCACCTACTGGACCGGCTACGCCACCCGCATGACCGAACTGGCCACCACCCTGGCCGACGCCGCCGGCAAACTCCTGTCCGACAACAACGGCGCCGCCTTCGACGCCGCCGCCACGTCGCTCACCGGCCTGGCCGCCCGCGCCACCAACATCGCCGCCTCCGCCGGCATCCTCACCGGCCACCTCGCAGCCCTGCCAGCGGTCAAAGCCATGGCCATCAACACCCTGGGCACCATCGCCGCCCACTCCCAGGCCATCACCGACCCCGCGGCCAAGCAAACCTTCGAACGCACCGAAATCACAGCATTCCTCACCGGCCCCTACATCGGCCAACTCCACACCGCCGTGCCCACGCTGCCCAACCTCACCCAACCCGACTTCCGCACCTCGGCACCGGATCTGGTGGCCTCCGGGGTCAGCGGCGGACACGGCATCGCCGGCGCCTCCCAGGCGGGACTGGCACCGGCGGGGATGACCACCGCCGCGGCGGCACCGGCCAGTGCGGCGTCCTCCCTGGCGCAGGCGGCGTCCGGGCCGATCACCGGCCCCACCGGCATGTCCCCCACCACCGGCACACCAGCCGCCGCACCGGTGGCGCCGTCGACGTCCGGGCCAGTGCCCACCGTCCCCGGCGGGGCCGCACCGGCGCCGATGACTCCGGCGGCGGCAACCACCCCGGCATCAACACCGGCGACCACGCTGGGCACCGGGCCCGCGGGAATGGCCCCGGCCGCAGGCACCGGCGCCGGCGGGTACGGCGCAGGTGGCGCGGGAACGGGTGCCGGGCGCGGTGGTTCGTCGCTGGGTGCCCTCGGCGGGTTCAATCCCGGTGCCGGTGGGCGCTCCGGCGGGTTCGGCACCAGCGCGGGCCCCGGCACCGGGTCGCCGGGTGGTCGGGGTAACGGCCGTGGTGGGTTCGGTGGCGCGGGCCTTCACGCACCCGGAACTGGCTCGGGCGCGAACTCCGGCGCCAACTCCGGCGCCGGGTCGGCGCGGGGGTCGCAGCCGACTGCGGCGATGGTCGGGCGTCAGGGTGCTGCGGGTGGAGGGGGTGCGCGTGCGGCGTCGTCAAGCAAAACCGGAGGCACGTACGCGGCCGCGCACCGCAACCAGCCCGGTCACGGCGCCAACGTCGGGTCGATCCACGGCACGGGCCGGGACTTCGAGCAGGACGAGTACCAGCGGGAACTGTTCGGCGAGGAGCCGACGACGGTGCCCGCCGTCATCGGCGCCAACGTGCGCGGCTGACGGGCCCGGGCAGAAAGAGCCCTATTCGGCGTCCTCGAACACCGACCACAGCTCATCGTTGAAGTCGGTCCACAGCGGCTTCGCCCAATCGCCGAAGGGCCGGTCGGTGAGCACGACGCACGCGCGGCCCGTCGGCGCATGCACCCACAGGAACGTGCCGGCCTGGCCGAAATGCCCGGCGACGTCGCCCGGCATCGACTCGCCGAACCACAGGCCCTGGCGGGACTCGGGGCGGGAAAAGATCTCGAAACCCAGCCCCCAATCGGCAGGCTTCTGCGACCCGTAGCCCGGCACCACGCCCGACAGCCCCGGGAACTGCACGGTCAGGGCCTCGGCGACGGTGTCGGGGTGGAGCATGGCGGGGTCGAGGATCTCGTCGGCGAACTTCATCAGATCCGCCACCGACCCCTCGCCACCATGCCCGGCCGAGCCGTTCAGCGCCGACGCCCCCATCCCCAGCGGCTCGAACGTCGCCGCGCGCAGGTACTGCGAAAAGCTCATGCCGGTCTCGTCGGCGATGCGGTCGGCGATGATGTCGAAGCCGGCGGACGAATACAGCCGCCGCTCCCCCGGTTCCTTCTCGGGCTTCGGCGAGGCGAACCCCACGCCGCCGGCATGCGACAGCAGGTGCCGCACCGTCGCCCCGGGCGGCTCGAGCTCATCATCGAGCCCGAACACGCCCTCCTCCACCGCCACCAGCATCGCGTGGGCCGACAGCAACTTGGTCACGCTGGCCAGGCCGTACGCGCGCGACTCGTCGCCATGGACGACCCACTCGCCGTCGGCGCCGCGGGCCGCGGCGCACACGGACTTCACGGGCCACTCGTCGACGGTGGCGAGCTGGCTGGACAGGGCGGCGGAGAGCTCGGTCATGTCCCCAGGCTAACGCGGGGCGGGCGCCTCGGCGGTGCCGCGGTCCGCGGCGGGTGCAGTCGAGTCGGCGGACTCGACGGACTCGGCGGACTCGGGGACCGATTCGTCGTCAAGCGAGCGGGGCTCGCCCTCGAACGCACCGGCATCGATGATGCCGGCCCGCTTTGCGACGATCGCCGGGACAAGCGCCTGGCCCGTCACGTTGACCGCGGTGCGGCCCATGTCGACGATCGGCTCGACGGCCAGCAGCAGGCCAACGCCCTCCAGGGGCAGACCCAGAGTCGACAGGGTCAGCGTCAGCATGACGGTGGCACCCGTGGTGCCCGCCGTCGCCGCCGAACCCAGCACCGACACGATGGCGATGAGCACGTAGTCGGTCATGCCCAGCTGCAGCCCGTAGAACTGCGCCACGAACAGGGCGGCGATGGCCGGGTAGATCGCGGCGCAACCGTCCATCTTCGTCGTCGCGCCCAGCGGCACCGCGAAGGAGGAGTACTCGCGCGGCACGCCCAGGCGGCGCTCGGTGACCCGCTGCGTGACGGGCATGACGCCCATCGACGAACGGGTGACGAAGCCCAGCGACGTCACCGGCCACACCCGCTTGAAGAACGCGGCGACGGGGATGCCGTTCATCCGCAGGACCACCGGGTAGATGACGCCGATGACCACGATGAGGCCGATGTAGATGGCGATGACGAACTTGCCCAGCGAGCCCAGGGCCTCCCAGCCGTACTCGGCGACGGCGCGGCCGATGAGCGCCGCGGTGCCGATCGGCGCCAGGCGGATGATCCACCACAGGACCTTCTGGATGATCTGCAGCAGCGACTCCGTGCCGCGCAGGAACGGCTCGGCGGGTGCGCCGACCTTCACCGCGGCGATGCCCAGCGCAATGGAGATGACCAGCAGCTGAAGGACGTTGAACGTCGGGTTGGCGGCGTCCTCCGAGACCTTCACGCCCAGGCCGAGGATGTTGTCCGGCACGACGCCGGCCAGGAACGCCCACCACGAACCGGTGGACGACGGGGCCTCGGCGGAGGCGGCGTCGACGCCGGCGCCGATGCCCGGCTTGAGCCACAGGCCGATGAGGATGCCCGCGACGACCGACGCGAAGGCGGTGGCGGCGAACCACAGCAGCGTCGACAGCGCCAGGCGGGCGGCATTGGTGACCTTGCGCAGGTTGGCCACCGAGGTGATCACGGCGGTGACCACCAGCGGCGGCACCATCAGCTTGAGCAGCTGGACGTACGCGCCGCCGACGGAGTCGAGCACGGCGCGCAGGCCGGAGCCCTCCGCGGTGCCGCGGGCGACGAAGCCGAGGATGAGGCCGATGAACAGGCCGAGGACGACCTGGGCGCCGAAACCGGTGGCCCAGGCGGGTGCGAAGGAGAGGAAACGCGAAGATTTATCGCGGCGACGATCGGTCGCCGAAGAAGGGGTGCTCACGGTCGAGCCTTTCGGGGAAGGGCGCATGATGGCGCGGTGGTGCGCGGGATGTCGCGCTCATGTGGATGGGGAATGGGACCCGCGGGCCGGTTGGTGGGGCCTCGGCGGATCCGGTCAGGCGGAGGCCGCGGGGCGGTTACACATGTCCCCGTGGACGTGACCCTGGTCCAGCCAGAGCCTGCGCGTGAGCATCATCGACATACCCGACACCGTAGGAGCAGACAGATTGGTCTGTCAACAAACCGTGAGCGGACAGACCCGGCCGCCGCGGGAATGACGCGGATCACGCCGCGCCGCGCCCGGGCCGACGCGGATCCTCTTCCCCACCATGGAAAATGGTGGCAAGGTGGACGCATGAACGTGAAGAGCATTGCCCGCGCCACCGCCCTGGCCGCCACGGTCGCCGTGTCCCTGACCATCGCCGCCTGCGGCGCGGACGGCGCCGATGGCGCCGGCGACGCGGGCCAGACGGAATCGGCCGCCGCGGATTCGTCCGGGGGCTCCGGCTCCGAGGCCGGCACGGATGCCGACGACTCCTCCACCCCGGGCTCGGCCGCCGCGACGTCGCAGCCGGAAACCGAGATGCCCGAGGCCGAGGACGCCGGCCCGCACAACGACGCCGACGTCTCCTTCACCCGCATGATGCTGTCCCACCACCAGCAGGCCGTCGCCATGGCCGGCCTCATCGACGGCCGCACGGACAACGCCGACATCATCGACCTGGGCACGAAGATCGCCGAGGCCCAGAGCCGCGAGATCGAGCAGATGAGCGCCCGCCTCGCCGCCTGGGGCGAGGACCCCACCGCGCCGTCGGTCCACGAGGGCCACGGCGAGTCCGCGCAGCACATGGAGGGCATGCTTTCCGACGACCAGATGCAGGCACTCGCCGACGCCCAGGGCCCCGAGTTCGACCGGCTCTTCCTCGAGGGCATGATCGAGCACCACGAAGGTGCGGTCGGGATGGCCGAGGACGTCATCCGCGACGGCGAGAACGAGGCCACCCGCACGTTGGCCGAGGGCATCGTCGACTCGCAGAAGGCGGAGATCGAGGAGATGAAGGGGCTCCTCGGCGACTGACCCGTCCGGGCCATGGTCTACCGTTGAGCCATGCTGCTCCATGTGTTGTGGGTCATCGGCATCACCGCCGAAGGAATGACCGGCGCCCTCGCCGCCGGCCGCCAGAAGATGGACCTCTTCGGCGTGTCCACCATCGCCTGCGTCACCGCCATCGGCGGCGGCACCATCCGTGACCTGGTGCTCGGCCACTATCCGCTGGTGTGGGTCGAGGATCCCCAGTATCTGCTGGTGATCATCGGCGCCGCGATTCTCACGGTGTCCATCTCCTTCCTCATGGAGCACTTCCGGGTGCTCTTCCTCGTCCTCGACGCGGTGGGTTTGTCGGCCTTCGCCGTCATCGGCATCCGCGTGGCGCTGGAGATGGGCTACGGGTTTATCATCGCCGTCGTCGCCGCCGTGCTCACCGGCGTCTTCGGCGGCGTGCTGCGCGACCTGCTGTGCGACCGCGTGCCGCTGGTGTTCCAGAAGGAGCTCTACGCCTCCATCGCCCTGCTGGCCACGGTCGCCTACTTCACCCTGGACTGGATGGGCGCCTCGGAAACCGTGACCATCATCGCCTCGGTCGCCGTCGCCTTCATCACCCGTCTGCTGTCCATCTGGCGCGGCTGGAGCCTGCCGGTCTTCGACTACCAGGAACGCGAATACGACCGCGATCCCAGCCACCGCCTGTGGAACTTCTTCCGCTGGGGAGGCAAGAACTCCGTCTCCGACGGCGACGGCCCCGACACGGGTACCGCCCCGGGCTCCCCCGACGACGGGGGCACAAACTGACAGCCGCCCGACCATCGACGCGAAAACCGCCCCACCGTGGAACACGGTGGGGCGGCCCCGTTTTCAGTGCCCCCAGCAGGGCTCGAACCTGCGACCAGCGGATTATGAGTCCGCGGCTCTAACCGACTGAGCTATAGGGGCCGGAAGTCATGCGCGCCGTCGGGCGTGCACCGGATCAATTTAGCAAGGTCGGCGGAGGGGTCGGGCATGGCCGTCGCAAAGCACGACCGGCACCCGCGCCAGGCACCCCGAAAACCCACCGTCGGGCCCTCCCGGCGCCCGGATATCGGGTGGACGGACGGGCGCGTATCCGCCGCTCATGGCAGAGTTATGGGCATGCAGCCCCACGATGGACCCGCCCCGGCAACCCCCAGCACCATCCGGCCCATCGACGCCGCCGTCGAGCGGCTCATGCCGGACTCGGCACCCGGGGAACCGACCGTGGTCATCTGCGGATCTCTGCACCAGGACACCCTCGCGCAGGTCGCCGAGTTCCCGGTGCCCGGGGAAGCCGCCATCGTCGACGACAGCGCGTTCGCCCTCGGCGGCAAGGGCGCCAACCAGGCCTCCGCCGTCGCCCACGCGGGCGTGCGCGCCGTCATGGCCGGCACCGTCGGCGAAGACCCCGCCGCCGACCTGGTCCTGTCCGAGCTCGGCGCCAACGGCGTGGACACCCACTCGGTGCAGACCACGTGGGACGAGCCCACCGGTGCCGCGTTCATCGCGGCGACGCCCGACGGGCACCACATGGTGTTCGTCACCCGCGGCGCCAACACCGTCACCGACCCGATGGAGTTCACGGAGGAAATCGCCGGCGCGGACGTCGTCCTCGCCCAGGGAGAGCTGCGCCCGGAGGCCACCGAACAGCTGGGCATGATCGCCAACCTGCACGGCACGCGGTTCATTCTCAACCTCGCGCCGGTGACCGTGGTGACGCCGACTCTGATCGACAGTGCCGACCCGCTCATCGTCAACCAAACCGAGGCGTGGGAGGTGCTGCGCAAGCTCGACGCCGCCGACGGCATCCGCCGCGGCGACCTGGTCTCCCAGATCGATTCGCTGCTGCAGTACTGCCCGTCGGTGGTCATTTCCATGGGCGACGACGGCTGCGTCTACGCCCGCGCCGAGGTCGACGGCGGCGACGGCATCGTCTGGCACCAGCCGTCGCTGACCGTGCCCGCCGAGGAGATCGTGGACACCACCGGCGCCGGCGACGCCTTCGCCGGCACCATCGCCGCCGAGCTGGCCCGCGGCGGCAGCGCCGAACGCGCCATCGCCCTGGGCACGGCCGCCGGGTCGCTGGCCGTCCGGTCGCTGGGCGCGACGTCGTCCTACGCCGACCACGACACCCTGCTGGCCACCATCGCCGCCCCCGACTTCCCCGCGCGCCGCCCGCTCGCCGAGACCACCAAGGGCGAGTAGGCGGTCGACCTGCGGCGGAGTTTCCACCGCATTCCGCCGTGCTGCCCTGAATTCCACTGCATTCCCCGGCAGCGTCGTTTCGTCTGCAATAGCCTGTTGCGCATGACGCAGAACCCCGATCTCGGCTCCGCGGGCGACGCCGCCCGCGACACCCCTCCGTCGACCATCGCCCACTCGATCCACGGCGAGGGCCCGACGCTGGTGCTCATCCACGGCATCTGCCATTCGCGCCACGCCTGGGACGACGTTTTGCCCGGCCTCGTGGATCACTTCCGCGTGGTGGCCATCGATTTGCCGGGCCACGGCGAGACCCCGGATCCCGATTCGCTTGACGACGAAGTCGGCGAGCGCATGATCGACGACCTCTCCGCATTCCTGCGCGAGGTGTCGCGGGACGGGGAACTGCCCCACGTGGCGGGCAATTCGCTGGGCGGGTATTTCGCGCTGGAGCTGGCACGGCGCGGGCTGGCGGCGTCGGCCACGGCGTTCAATCCGGCCGGGTTCTTCCACGGCCCGTGGGACCAGCGCCGCACGGTCGCGCAGTTCCTGGCGCTGCGCGCCATCGGCCGGGCGCTGGGCCCGGCACTGCCGGTGCTGGCGAAGACCGGCATCGGGCGCACCGCGATGTTCGGCATGTTCTCGTCGAAGCCGTGGCGCCTCAAGCCCGAGGCCGTCGCCCGCGATGCGAAGAACATGCTCGGCAACACGGTCATCGACCACGGCCTGCGCGCCGACTTCACCTACTCCCCCGACGTCTCCGGCGCGCCGCAGTCGATCTACTGGGGGACGACGGACCTGACGCTGATGCGCGGCTGGAAGCGCCACTTCGACGTGCTGCCCGACGTCCCGCTGCACCTGCTGCCGGGCCTGGGCCACGTGCCGATGGTCGACGACGGCGCGACCATCGCCGCCTGCATCCGCCGCGGCACAGGAATCTAGCGGCTCGGCTCCAGTTCGGGCCGGGCGACGCGCAGGTCGTAGGACGAGGCGTCGAACTTCTTCGTCTTCGCTCGGTACTTCCACGTCCAGCTGGGCCACACCGCAGGCGCGTTGCCGTGATCGTCGAGGTACCAGGAACCGCAGCCGGTCACCCACACAGTCTCCGGCAGACGCTCCCGGATCCAGTCGTTCCATTCGCCCTGCGCGCGCGAGGAGACCTCGGCGACGTCGGCGCCGTGGCGGCGCTTGGTCTTGAGCATCTCCATGAAGTAGTTCACCTGCGACTCGATCATGTAGATCATCGACGAATGGCCCAGGCCCGTGGCCGGCCCCATCAGCACCGAGAGGTTCGGGAAGCCGTGGACCGTCGTGCCCTTGTGGGCGGACATCCCCTCGCGGCCCCACATCTGCGCCAGCGACTCGCCGTCGCGGCCGTGGACCAGCTCGAACGTCGGGGAATCGGTGACATGGAAGCCCGTGCACACGATCAGCACGTCGATCGGGCGCTCGGTGCCGTCGGCGGTGGTGATCGAATGCGCGTTGACGCGCTGGATCGGATCGGTGACCAGGTCGACGTTGTCGCGCGCGATGGCCGGGAAGTACGTGTTGGAGATGAGCATCCGCTTGCAGCCGATGGTAAACTTCGGCGTGAGCTTCTCGCGCAGCTCCTTGTCGCGCACCTGCACGCGCAGCAGGCCCAGCGCCGCGGCCTTGATGGGGGCCATGAAGTTCTCGTTCTTGGTCAGGCCCGGGACCTGCAGTTCGCGGAAGAACCAGTCCTGGGCGCGCACGACCTTGCGCAGCCCCGGCACCGAGCGCAGCGCCGCGCGCTCCCACCCGAAGTAGGAACGGTCCAGCCGCGGGATCACGTAGGGCGCCGTGCGCTGGTACACGTCCAGATGGCCGACGGTCGGCGCGATCTTCGGGATGATCTGGATCGCCGACGCGCCCGTGCCGATCACCGCGACGCGCTTGCCGCGCAGATCCGCGTCATGGTCCCACCGGGCCGAATGGAAGATCGTCCCGGCGAAATCCTCGATGCCCTCGATGGCCGGCAGGCGCGGCTCGCACAGGGCGCCGACGCCGAGGACCAGCTCGCGCGCCGACCACGTCACCGTGCCCGGCTCGCCGGAATCCTCCCCGGAGCCTCCGCCCGAGCCACCGCCGAACACCTTGTCCGCCGTCTCCCCGGAGGAGGCGACGATGGTGCGGGCGTCGGCGTCGTCAAGCGGATGCGCGAGCTCGCGCGTGGTCACCAGCCACCGGCCCGCCGCGTCGTCCCACCGCGCGTCGACCATCTCCGTGCGGAACCGGATGTACGGATACAGGCCCTGCTCGACGGCGACGCTGCGCTGGTAATCCGCGATCTCTGGCTGGGTGCCGAAACTGCGCGACCAGTCGAAGTCCTGCGCGAACGACAGGGAGTACAGGTGGCTGGGCACGTCGCACGCCGCACCCGGGTAGGTGTTGTCGCGCCACGTGCCGCCGACCTCGTTGCCGCGGTCGATGATCTGGAAATCCTCGACGCCCTCGCGCAGCAGGCGGGTACCGGCGGCGAGGCCGGAAAAGCCCGCACCGATGATGAGGACCCCGGTCTCGCGGACCGAACCGGCCGCAGTTTCTTTCGCCATATCGTTCATGGCCCGAACGATAGCGCCCGCGCCGCCGCGCCGGGAGGGTTTTGCCGTCAGCCCTCCTCGAGCAGGGTGGTCACCAGCTCGGCGATGCGCGAACGCTCGGACCGCTGCAGCGTCACGTGCCCGAACAGGTCATTGCCCTTGAGCTTCTCGATGATCGCCGCCACACCGTCATGCCTGCCCACCCGCAGATTGTCGCGCTGGGCGACATCGTGGGTGAGCACCACCCTCGAATTGGCGCCCAGCCGCGACAGCACGGTGAGCAGGACGTTTCGCTCCAGCGACTGCGCCTCATCGACGATGACGTAGCAGTCGTGCAGGCTGCGGCCGCGGATGTGCGTCAACGGCAGCACCTCGAGCATGTCGCGGGCCTGGATTTCCTCCATGACGTTCGGGCTGACCAGCCCCTCCAGCGTGTCGAACACCGCCTGGGCCCACGGGTTCATCTTCTCGCTCTCCGACCCCGGCAGGTACCCCAGATTCTGGCCGCCCACGGCGTAGAGCGGGCGGAACACCACGATCTTGCGGTGCTTGCCGTGCTCCATCACCGCCTCCAGGCCGGCGCACAACGCCAGCGCGGACTTGCCGGTGCCGGCGCGGCCACCGAGCGAGACGATTCCCACCTCGTCGTCGAGAAGCAGATCCAGCGCGATGCGCTGCTCCGCCGACCGGCCCCGCAGACCGAAGGCCTCCGCATCGCCGCGGACCAGGCGGACTCCCCCGCCCGGCAGGATGCGCCCCAGCGCCGACTGCGTGCCCGCCGTCAACTGCACGCCGCAATGCACCGGCAGCTCCCGGGCCGGCTCGCCCTTCCCGGTGACGGCATCGTCGCGAAGCTGCACGAAGCCATTGCGGAACAGCGCGTCGATGTCCTCCGACGCGACGCCGACCTCCGCCAGCCCCGTGTACCCGGTGACCACCACATCCTGCGCGTGGTACTCGTCGGCGGGAAGCCCCACCGCACCGGCCTTGACGCGCAGCGGGATGTCCTTGGTCACCAGCACCGTCTCGTGGCCCTCCGCCCGGAAATTCAGGGCGCAGGCGAGGATGCGGTGGTCGTTGGCATCATTGCGAAAACCCGCCGGCAATACCGACGGGTCCGTGTGATTGAGCTCGACCTGCAGGGTTCCGCCGTCATCGTTGGCGGGCACCGGCAGGTCGAGGCGTTCGTGGCGGTGCCGCAGCTCCTCCAGCTGCCGCAGCGCCGTCCGGGCGAACCAGCCCAGCTCCGGGTGGTTGCGCTTGGCCTCCAGCTCGTTGATCACCACCAGAGGCAGCACGACGGAGTGCTCGGCGAATTTCCGCAGCGCGTGCGGGTCGGACAACAGCACGGACGTGTCCAGCACGTAGGTGCGCAGGGCCGTGCCCTCGTGCCCGGCGTCGTCGGCCCCGCCTGTGGTTCGCGGGTGGGCGATGGTGCCGCCGCGCGTCGTCGCGCCCGCGTCCACCACCTCCCCGTCCCGGATCAGAGGGGTTCGGTCAGTGGTCGCGGTCGTGGTACGCAACGTGGCTCCTGTTCCGTCCGGCAGCTTCCCCCTGCCGGACAAGCGCCAGAGTAGGTAACGGGAATGGAAATCACATGGTTGGAAGATGAAGTTTCCGTTAAATCCCGGCCACGACTCCGTCACCGCAGGTCGGTTGCTTTACGACGCCCCGTCCACCGCCACGGCAACCACTGTCGGGGGCATGCGAATGTGGGTACTTTGGGCCCATGACACGTTCCGCCCATGATCCCGGGGAATCGCCGAACTCGCGGCGAGACCGTTTGCAGTCGCGGCTGGAGGTCGCCGTCGGCCGCGGCGAGCTGAGCATCGGGGACTACGACGACCTGTGCGCCCGCGTGTGGGATGCGGGGTGCGACGACGAATCGCCCGAGCTCGACGCCATCGCCGGGCGGCTCGAGCGGATCGAGGCGGCCCGCCCGTCCGGCGCGGCGCCCGGCCCGGATCCCCTGGGCACGGCGCATTCCGGCAATCCGTACCGCCAGCCCGACCCGTACCGACCGCGTGGAGCGCACGGTGGCGACATCGCGCACACGGGTGGGCCCGGCGGCGACGTTGCGCGCAGAGGTTCGGGCTCGGCCTCGGGCGCGGGCGCGGGCTCAACCGGTGCCGAGCTGGTGGGCAACACCCCGGAATCGGAGCGCCAGGATGGCCGCGCCGCGCTGTTCTCCGACAGGAAGATGCGCGGCCGATGGGCTCCGAAGGCCACCACCACCTGGTGGGGAGTGTTCGGCGACGTGAAGCTGGACCTGCGCGAGGCGGATTGGCCGTCCGATCGGATCGTGCTGGACTTCCAGTCCGCGATGTCGGAAACGACCATCATCGTGCCGCCGGGGACGACCATCATCGATGACACGACCGTGATTCTCGGCGAAGTCAAGATCAAGGCATCGGAATCGGCACCGGCCAACGGCCTCACCGTCGTCATCGACGGCATTCTCCTGATGAGCGACCTGACCATCCGCGATCGCTGAGCCCCGGGGAAAGGGGCAGCCGGAAAAAAGGGAGCCGGGGAAAGAGGGAGGCGGGGAAAGAGGGAGGCGGGGCAAGGAGGGCCGGGATTGGAGCGCCGCCGGGCCGGAGATCAGGCGGGGACCTTGAGCCCCTCGATCATGGTGATGAACACGTCGAGGAGGTCCTCGGAGCTGCTCTCGCTCGGGGTGCTGACGTGATCGGAAACCCACCCGACGCCGGCGCCGCCGAGGAAGGTGACGATCAATTCCGACACGGCGCGAGTGCCCGGCGCCCACGCGTACCCATCGCGTTCGGCGTACAGGGCCAGGAGCATCTCCATGCCGTCGGCGAAGCCGGCGAAGTACTTCGGCGGGTTCTCGCTGCCGTGCTCCACCCGCGCCGACGCGACCACGAGCTCATAGAGGGTGAAGGCCTCGTCCCAGTGCGTCGCCAGCAGGCGGTGGGCATGGCGGATGAGGCTGGCGACGTCGTCGACGCCGTCGTGGACGAAGCCGCCGGTGAGGTTCGACAGCGTCCGGCGGATCATCAGGCCGACCAGCTCCCCCTTCCCGGAGAAGCAGTAGTGGAAGACGCTCAGGTGGGCGTTGGCCCGACTGCAGACGTTCCTCGTCGTGACCGCACCCACGCCGTCTTCGATCGCGATCTCCAACGCGGCCTCCACGAGGCTCGCGCGCCGCTGGTCAACGGACATTCGACCGGACAACCGATACACCCTTCGATCCGATTGGACGGCGGTTAATCACCAATCCAAATAGAACTTGCACCCATGGCGCAATAACAAAGTCAAACATACCGAACGGTCTAGCCAGGTCGAACCCGCCTTACCCCACGGGGCTGAAATGGGCTTTATGCGGAAATTACCGGTATTCACTTTCGCTGAATCAAGAAAGAAACGGGCACCGGCCAACGCCGATGCCCGCATTATTCCCGCATTATTCCCGCATCCCGGACCGCGCACGACGAAGCGGGCCAGGGAAAAAATTCCCTGGCCCGCCTTAATGGCTCCTCCAGCTGGACTCGAACCAGCAACCCTTCGATTAACAGTCGAATGCTCTGCCATTGAGCTATGGAGGAAAGTCTGCGGCACGTCTCCGTGCGACGGATCATTACTCTACCCAGATCGCATATGGACGCCAAATCCGCAGGCCAGCACCGAAATCGGGCACACCGGGGCGAGGCTGTCCCGCGACTGCGGCGGGACTGCGGCCGGACCGCGGCCGGACATTTTCACGGCTGCCCGGCGACCGCGGCGGGACTGCGGCCGGACCATGCCGGGGGCTTCTGCACGAGTGCGGTGGGACGTCGCAAAGCAGATCCGGAACCTTTGCTAACGTGACGCGCAACACGGGGTGCCCGGGCGGACCGGGCTGAGAACACACCCGCCGAACTTGATCCGGTTAACGCCGGCGGAAGGATGTTGCCATGGCCGACGCCCATGCGACTGCGCACGACCACAGCCCGCTTTCCACCGGGGCCGCGTACTCGCAGTTCCCCGACGAATGGAGCGCCGGCTGCGTCAGCTGCGGCGCGTCGCGCGAAGGCCGCATCCCGCGGGTGCTGTCCATCGCCGGCACCGACCCGAGCGGCGGCGCGGGCCTGCAGGCCGACCTCAAGGCGTTTTCCGCCCACGGCGCCTACGGCATGGGCGCGGTCACGGCGCTGGTCAGCCAGAACACCACCGGGGTGCGCGACATCCACGTGCCCCCGGTCGAGTTCCTCCGGTCGCAGCTCGACGCGGTGTCGGATGACGTCGCCATCGATGCGGTGAAGATCGGCATGCTTTTCGACGCCGCGATCATCGCCGAAGTCATCGACTGGCTCGACGCCCTTCGGCGGGGCGAGGAGACGCCGATCGTCGTCCTCGATCCCGTGATGGTCGCCACCTCCGGCGACCGCCTGCTGCAGCCCGACGCCGAGGCGGCGATGAGCGACCTGCTCCACCACGTCGACCTGGTCACCCCGAACATCCCGGAGCTGGCCGTCCTGGCCGGCACCGAACCGGCGACCACACCCGGCGAAGCCCTCGACCAGGCCCACAAGGTCGCCGCCGAACACGACGTCCTGGTGCTGGCCAAGGGCGGCCACCTCAGCGACGACGTCGTCATCGACGCCCTCGTCCGCCCCGACGGGACCGCCGAACGATTCACCGGGCCGCGCGTCGACACCACCAACACCCACGGCACCGGCTGCTCCATCTCCGCGGCCATCGCCGCACTGTGGCCGCGGACCGGCGACCCCGTGCGCGCCGTCGCGGTGGCCAAGTCGTGGATGACCGCCTCGCTGCGCCACGCCGACGAGCTCGAGGTGGGACAGGGCCACGGCCCCATCCACCACTTCGCCCAGCTGTGGGAGCGCGGCCTGTCCCCCGATGCGGCGATGATCGCCGACCAGTGGTGGGAATCCATCGCCGACCTGCGCGAGGCGATCGACGGGCTGGACTTCATCAAGGGACTGGCCTCCGGGTCACTGCCGGAAGAGGCCTTCCGCTTCTACCTCGCCCAGGACGCGATGTACCTCAACGGCTACTCCCGCGCGCTGGCCGCGGCATCGGCACTGGCCCCCAACCAAGACGAGCAGATGTTCTGGGCCTACGCCGCCCACGGCGCCATCGCCGGGGAGATGGAACTGCACCGCAGCTATCTCGGCGACGACGCCGGCGCGGGCTACGCGGGGAATGCAGGGAACCCAGGGAACTCCGGTAACGCGGGGAACGCGGGCACCATCGAGGCCTCGCCGGTGACCCGCGCCTACGTCGATCATCTCGTCGCCACCGCCGCGCGCGGCTCCTACGGCGAACTCATCGCGGCGGTGCTGCCCTGCTTCTGGCTCTACCGCGACATCGGGCACCGGTTGATCGCCCGGAACCACGACGCCCACCCGTACTCCCGCTGGCTGGACACGTACGCCGACGACGCCTTCGACGCCGACACCAACAAGGCCATCGACATCTGCTCGCGCTACGCCACCACCGCCACGACGACCGAGCGGGCTGCGATGGACCGGGCGTTCCGCCTGTCGTCGTGGCACGAAGTCGAATTCTTCGCCGATCCCCTGCGCCGCTGAGCGGGCTCGCGGCGGCGACGGGCGAGTCTCCCTACCCTGGGAGGCATGACCGACTACTCCGCGAACCAGAACCCGAACCAGACCCGGCCCGCCTCTGATTCCGCCGCCGACTCCGCAGCCGACGCCACCTCCGGCGCCCACCGCACCGTCCGCGGCATCATCGCCCGCTCGAAGGGCGCCCCGGTGGAGATGGTCGACGTCGTCATCCCCGCCCCGGGCCCCAATGACGTCATCGTCGACGTCCAGGCCTGCGGCGTCTGCCACACCGACCTGGCCTACCGCGACGGCGACATCAACGACGACTACCCCTTCCTCCTCGGCCACGAGGCCGCAGGCGTCGTCTCCGAGGTCGGCGAGGCGGTCACGCACGTCGAGGTCGGCGATTTCGTCGTGCTCAACTGGCGCGCGGTGTGCGGCCAGTGCCGCGCCTGCAAGAAGGGCGAGCCGAAGTACTGCTTCGCCACGCACAACGCCTCCAAGCCCATGACGCTTGCCGACGGCACCGAGCTGACCCCCGCCCTGGGCATCGGCGCCTTCTCCGACGCGACGCTGGTCCACGAGGGCCAGTGCACCAAGGTCGACCCGTCCGCCGACCCCGCCGTCGCGGGCCTGCTGGGCTGTGGCGTCATGGCCGGCATCGGCGCCGCGATCAACACCGGCGAAGTCACCCGCGGCGAATCCGTCGCCGTCATCGGCTGCGGCGGCGTCGGCACGGCCGCCATCGCCGGAGCGAAGCTGGCGGGCGCGACGACGATCATCGCCGTCGACGTCTCCGACGACAAGCTCGCCACCGCCCGCGACTTCGGCGCCACCGAGACCATCAACGCCAAGGACCTCGGCGCCACGGCCCCGGACGCCACGGGCGAGGACGATCCCGTCGTCAAGCGAATCCAGGAGCTGACCGGGGGCTTCGGAGCCGACGTCGTCATCGACGCGGTCGGCCGCCCCGAGACCTACGTCCAGGCGTTCTACGCGCGCGACCTCGCCGGCCGCGTCGTGCTCGTGGGCGTGCCATCGCCGTCCATGAAGCTCGAGGTGCCGCTGCTCGACGTCTTCGGCCGCGGCGGCTCGCTGAAGTCCAGCTGGTACGGCGACTGCCTGCCGGAGCGCGACTTCCCCATGCTCGTCGACCTGTCGCTCAACGACCGCCTGCCCCTCGACGGCTTCGTCACCGAGCGCATCGGCCTCGGCGACGTCGAGGAAGCCTTCGACACCATGCGGGCCGGCAAGGTCCTGCGGTCCGTGGTCCAGCTGTAGGCCCCGGACCCCACTTCCACCACACGGAGAGAGAACAATGAGCACCGATTCGCACGACGCCGCCGACCGCATCCGCAAGCAGGGCGACCTGCTCATCGACCACGTGGTCACGTCCGGCACCTTCGCCCTCGACGGGGGCGAGTGGGACGTGGACAACAACATCTGGGTGTTCGGCAACGACGAAGAGGTCATCGTCGTCGACGCCGCGCACTCCGCCGAGCCGATCATCGACGCCGTCGGCGGCCGCCGCGTGAAGGCCATCGTGTGCACCCACGCGCACAACGACCACATCACCGTCGCCCCGGAGCTGTCGGAGAAGCTCGACGCCCCGATCCTCGTCCACCCCGGCGACCAGATGCTGTGGGAGCAGACGTGGGGCGACCTTGGCCACGACACCCTCAAGCACGGCCAGAAGCTGGAGGTCGCCGGCACCGAAGTCGTGGTGGTCAACACCCCGGGGCACTCCCCCGGCTCCTGCTGCCTGTACGTGCCCGAGGCCGGCGAGCTGTTCTCCGGCGACACCCTGTTTTCCGGCGGGCCCGGCGCGACGGGCCGGTCCTACTCGGACTTCGACACCATCATCGACTCCATCCGGGACAACCTGCTGACGCTGCCCGAGGACACCATCGTCCGCACCGGCCACGGCGACCACACGACCATCGGCCGCGAGGCCCCGCACCTGGAGGAATGGATCCGCCGGGGCCACTGAGCCGAGCTTGATCCTGATGCAAGTCCCGGGTGCTGACCCGGAAGCCGAGTCCGATGCTTTACGACGGCCCGCGTCTCCCTTGATCCACCGGGGTAGCCGACTCTCCCCGGCAATCTTTTCTGGTTCGAATCTCGCCCCGTCACGAGGGACGTTCACGGAAGTTTTCGTGATCCCCTTGTGGCGGGGCTTTCGTGCGCCTAAGGTCACGGTTAAGGAGTTCACCACATAGGTGGTTAACCCATAAACCAGAGGAGGTGCCGTCGGTGGCTGATCCCCGACCGATATACGCCCGCATCGCCGCCGAACTGCGCGACCACATCGGCAGCGGCGCACTGGCCGAAGGCGATCGCGCGCCATCGACCAACGAACTATCCGCCTTCCACTCCGTCAACCCCACGACCTCCGGCAAGGCCCTTGCGGAACTCGTTGCCGACGGCCTTCTGGAAAAACGGCGCGGCCTGGGGATGTTCGTCGTTCCCGGAGCTCGTGACATCGTCCTCGCCCGCCGCCGATCGGCGCTGGCGTCGGACTTCATCCGCCCTCTCCTCGCGGAGGCACGGGCACTCGGAATCGACGACGCGGCTCTCGACAAGCTGATTGCCGCCGAAAGGAAGCAGCCATGACCATCGGACTGGCCGACGTCGCCGTCACGCGGCGAGGCCGCACCATCCTCGATCGAGCGAGCCTGGAACTCGGCCCAGGCATCCACGGCGTCATCGGGCGCAACGGAGTGGGCAAAACGACGCTGCTGCGAGTGCTCGCCGGGCACATGAGCGTTGACTCCGGCACCGTAACGGGTCCAGGCGCGGGGACGAACTCCAACGAAGCGAACAACGCCGGTCAAACGGCGCTGGGCCGAGTCGCCCCGGACGTCCGCTACGCCGGCCCCACCGTCGGCACGCACCTCGACGTCGCCGCCATTGGGCACCCCACCCTTGATCGCGTACTCGCGCTGTCGATCCTCGACGACGCGGGAGTCGGGCCGGATTCGCGGACGAAGACGCTCAGCGCGGGTCAACGGCAGTTGCTGTCGGTGGGCGTGGCGCTGTCGTCGGGAGCCGGTTCGGTCCTTCTCGACGAACCGTTCACCGGCCTCGACGTCGGCCTCCGACACGATTTGCGCGACCGCATCATCGGCGTCGCCGCGAATCGGCCGGGCATGTGCCTGGTGCTGACCTCCCACCGGTCGGAGGATCTGGCGGGGCTCGTCGACGATGTCACCACCATTTCCGACAGTGGCATCGTCGCGGGACCGATCGCCCTCGACGCCGCCCGCCACTACTTCCCCACGTTGCGCGGCACCAGCGAGAAGGTCGACACCATCGCCGGTGACCTACCCCGCATCAGCACCCGGACTCTTGGCAGCGTCGCCGAAGTCACCCTGGCCCGGCCATTGTCTTGCTCGGCGGCCCGTCGAGCCGCCGCCGAAGAGGTCACGGTCACCCATCCCGCAGACGACGAGCTCATCGACCTGCTCGCCATCCACGGGACACCCATCGGAAACGACGCAACCGGAAGGAACGGACGATGAAGAACTCCATCATTTCCTTCGTCTCCCCCGCACGACGCGAATTGATCATCGGCATGACCGTCATCGCCGTCTTCCTGGCGGCGGGCAGGTTCATCATGCTCGACGGAACCGTGTGGAACATCATGGCCCTCATCGCCGTGGTCGGCCTCGCCGCCGCGGTCGGACGCAAAATCGACGGCGTGCGGGCCCTCGACATCCCGGTGCGCACGTGGTTCCCCGGCGCGATGGCGGTGCTGGCCACCGGTGCTGCCGCGTTGTCCGGCATAGCGACGTTGTCGATGTGGGTCTCCTACGCCCGCAATCCCTGGTACTCGCACTTCGACCTGTTCGTGGTCACCAACGGTGGCGGCGCCCCCTTCCTCGACACCAACGGCGAGCCCTACCTCGTAGAGGGCGCGGGCACCGACCCGTCGACATGGGCATTGACATACCTCGTCCTACTCGCTCTTTTCCTCGCGGCCGGCGTCGCCGGCACGACGTTCGGGGTCGCCGTGGCCGCGTGGAGCCCCGTGGCGGCAATCGCCGTCCCTCTCGCTGGCCTGGCCATCGTGTACGTGTCGGGGCTCGCCGCAAACGCCGCCGGGATGCGGTTCGAGGAACCCGCCCTCAGCGCGATCGTCTGGGCCATCCCCATCACCATCGCAGCCGTCGGGTTCACGTGGTTCGCGTCGAATCGAGTCGAACCCTAACCGGCCACGACCCCGCCTCGGCCACTGCCGAATCCGCTCCAATCGACGTGCACACGATGACCATAGAAGGACACACCATGAGGCACTTCATCGCGGCATTCGCCGCTCCCCTGCGGCACGAACTGGCCGTCGGATTCATCGCCATCGCCATTCTGATCATCGTCGGCCGGTTCGTCTTCCTTGAAGGCTCCACCTGGAACCTGTTCGGCCTGCTGGCGACGGCAGTGCTTTTCGCGATGTCCGGCCACAAAGCCAGTGCGGTCAAGGCCCTCGATGTACCGGCAAAGACGTGGTTCACCGGTTTCGCCGTCGTCGCGGTGGTCTGGAGCGTCGTCCTCGGATTGCTCGCCGTGGCCGCCACGTGGCTGAATTGGCAAACGAAACCGCATTACGCGCGTTCCGATGCCTTTTTCGTCACCGCAGACCCGGGCACTCCACTCATCGTCCTGCGGGGTCAAGGGCAGTTGGGAGGTGGCGTAGGCGCCATTTCCTGGAGCTTGACCGTCCTGGTGCTCGTGACGTGCTTCCTCGCCGCCTGTGCAATCGGCGCGGCACTGGGGGCCATCGCCACCACCTGGGGAGCGGTGGTGGCTATCGGAACGGCCGCCGTGGCCTTCGGGACCTCTCTTGCCGTCGTCTTCTCGATCTTCGAGGCCGGATACCGCATCGAAGCCCCGTACCCGGGAGCATTCGTGTTCGGACTGCCCGCCGTCGCGGCGGCTGTGATCGTTCTCTGGTTCACGGCCAACCGGCTCGGCCCCTGATAGGCGGACCTCCACGGGGCCGCGAGGCGCCGCACCTGGAGGAATGGATCCGCAGGGGCCACTGAGCCGGGGACCTGGGGCGGCTGCCCGAGCACTTTGCTTGACGGCGGCCCGCGTCGCCCCTAATCCACCTGCACCTTGAGGGCCTCCGCCAACAGCTCCCGGCGGTAGTCCTCCAGGGCCAGCAGGTCGGCGAAGAGCTGGCGGTACCCGGCCTCGTCGTCGGACGGGCGCATCCGGGCGAGCATCGACTTCACTTGCGCCACCTGCCCGCCGACCCACACTTCCTGCAGGCGGGCGAGCACCGACGACGAATACGCGCGCAGCATCTCGGCGTCGACGCGGATCTCCTCCACGCCGAGCTCGGTGACCAGCGCCCGGCCCACGGCATCATCGAGCTGCCCCAGCAGGGTGGTCACCCACTGCGCGCCGCCGGCCGCTTTCGACACTCCACCCGCCTGCTGGGTGGCGTCGAAAAGCGCCCTGTAGGTCGGGTGCGAGAACGTCTCCGGCGACAACGCGTCGAACATCGGGCCGGTGATCACGGGCTCCTGGATGGCCAGCTTCATCGCCTCGCGCTGCACGTGCAGCTCGGGGTCGCGCGCATCCGGGTACGGCAGCATCGGCCGCACAGGCGCCGCCCCGGGGCCCCGGCCACCGGCACCGCCACCCGCACCGCCACCCGCACCCGAACCACCGGCGGCCCCGGCAGCGCCACCGAAGCCCGGCGAACCAGGACCGGAATCCCCGTCCTCGTCGCGCTTGCGAATCGGCCGGCGCCGCGGGCCATCGTCCTGCGACGGATTGCGGGCCTCCTCGCGGACGCGGAGCACGAACTCCGCCTCGTCATTCCAGCCGACCCAACCCGCGACCTCGCGGGCGTACTCGTCGCGCAACGACGCATCGCGGATCTTGCCCAGCACCGGCACCACGCGGCGCAGGCCATCGACGCGGCCATTGGGAGTGGTCATGTCATAGTCGGCCAGCAGCGTCCGCAGCACGAACTCCACCAGCGGCGACCGCTGCGCCACCAGATCCCGCACCGCCGCATCGCCCTTGGCCATCCGCAGATCGCACGGGTCCATGCCCTCCGGCGCCACGGCCACGTAGCTCTGCCCGGTGAACTGCTGCTCGCCGGCGAACGCGCGCATCGCGGCCTTCTGCCCGGCCTCGTCGCCGTCGAAGGTGTAGATCAACTCCCCGCGGAAGAAACTGTCGTCGAGCATCAACCGCCGCAGCATCTGCAGGTGCTCGTCGCCGAACGCCGTACCGCACGCCGCGACCGCCGTGGTCACGCCCGCCGCGTGCATGGCCATGACGTCGGTGTAGCCCTCGACGATCACCGCGCGGTGGCCCTCCGCGATCGACTTCTTCGCGTGATCCAGGCCGAAGAGCACCTTCGACTTCTTGTACAGCATCGTCTCGGGCGTGTTCATGTACTTGCCCAGGTTGTCGTCGTCGAAAAGCTTGCGCGCACCGAAACCGATGACGTCGCCGCTGATGTTGCGGATCGGCCACAGCAACCGCCGGTGGAACCGGTCGATCGGCCCCTTGCGGCCCATCCGTGCCAGCCCCGCCTTCTCCAGCTCCTCGAACGTGAAGCCCAGACGCTGCAGATGCTTGGTCAGCGTGTCCCACCCCGCCGGCGCATACCCGCAGCCGAAGTGCTTGGCCTGCTCGATGGTGAACCCGCGGTCGGTGAGGAACGTCCGCGCGGTCTCCGCATCCGGCTTGCCCAGCTGCATCGCGTAGAACTTCTGCGCCTCCCGATTCGCCGCGATGAGCCGCTGCCGCGTACCGGGCTCCTCGCGCCGGCCGGTGCCGCCGCCCTCGTAATTGATGCGGTAGCCGATCTTCTCGGCGCACGCCTCCACGGCCTCCGGGAACGTCAGGTGCTCCATCTCCATGAGGAAACTGAAGACGTCCCCGCCCTTGCCCGTGGAAAAGCAGTGGTAGTACCCGTGATTGGGGCGCACGTGGAAGCTGGGCGTCCGCTCGTCCTTGAACGGCGACAGCCCCTTCATCGAATCCGCACCACCCGGCTTGAGCTGCACGTATTCCGCGACGATCTCCTCGATCGGCGTACGCTCGCGGATCGCCGCGATGTCGCTGTCGGGAATTCGTCCTCTGGCCATGGCCACCATGGTAGCCGCGCCCCCGGATCACCTCGCCCGCAGTCGCGGCATTGCCCCGGGCACGGTGCGCGCGCCGGGATGGCACCGATTGCTTTGCGACGCCCACCGTCATGCAAAATTGGCCCCATGGCAGGAAACAACGGGAACGGTGGCGGGAAGACCGGCAAGGGCATCCTCGCCGGCGCCGGGGCGCTGGTGCTGGCGCTCGCGGCGGCGTGGCTGGGCATCGACGGCTCGAACGGCACTGACGGCACCGGCGGCTCGGGCGATACCGGCAGCAACAACAGCGATGGCGTCGGCAACGGCGGCAACAGCGGCGATAACGGCCGAGACAGCAACGGTGGCGGAAACTCCGATGACACCGGAGGCGACGGGGTCTGCTCCATCGATTCCCTGCCGCCGCAGGCCGACGATGTCGTCGACCGCATCCTGACCAATCAGGACCACATCCACTCCGCGCACGACGGCAAGCACTTCGGCAACTACGAGGGCATCCTTCCCCAGGAGCGCGGCAGCTTCTACCGCGAGTACACCGTGGACACCCCGGGACTCGACCACCGCGGGGCCCGGCGCATCGTCGTCGGCGGCGGCACCGAAGACGACCCGGACGTCTGGTACTACACCGACGACCACTACGAGTCCTTCTGCGAGATCCCCGACGCCGAAGACTGACGCCGAAAATACGCCCAGTGGCGTGCATCACTTTGCGGCGATGCGAGCCCGGGAAGCGGCTAATCTTCCTCCCGAACATATTTGGTGACTGATCAACCAAGTTCCGCGCGGGCCGTCGCCAAGCAATGCCGGACCCGCACCACCGACCCCGACAGGAACCGCAGATGACCGCCGACGCCCCCGGCACCGACCGCACCGCCCACGCCGTCACCACCGGCGCCGACCACTCCGGCCCGGCCGAGCGCACCGCGGCCGGCACCGACCGCGGGCACAGCCCCGCCCTCGCCACGCCCGCACCGCTGGCCTGGCTCTACGTCATCGGCGCCTTCATCGGGCTCGTCGCGTCGATGACGCTGACCGTGGAAAAGTTCGAACTCGCCGAAGACGCCTCCTACGTCCCCACCTGCAGCTTCGGCGAATCCTTCACCTGCGGCTCCGTCATGATCAGCGAGCAGGCCGCCGCCTTCGGCATCCCCAACCCGCTGCTGGGCATCGCGGGATTCGCGGTGGTCATGGCGATCGGCGTCATCATGCTCACCGGCGCGGCCCTGCCCCGCTGGTTCCGCACCGCCTTCGTCATCGGCCTCGGCCTCGCCGCCATCTTCTGCCTCTGGCTGGCCTACCACGCGGTCTACAACATCCACGCCCTGTGCATCTACTGCATGGCCGTGTGGGCCGTGACCCTGACCATGTTCTGGTTCGCGTTCCTGCGCTTCATGGGCGACGCCGCCGACCGCTCCCCCGACTCCGGCCTCGCCCGCGTCCACGCCACGCTGGACATGCTGCGGTTCCCCATCCTCATCGCGGTCATCGTCCTCATCGCCGCGCTGATCATCATCGAGTTCGGGTTCTTCTTCTGAGCCACACCGGGCCCCCACCCGCCATAGCTCATCCGCCGGAGAGCGCCGGCCCGAGCGCGTCAGCCCGGATCCGTCAGCTCGAATCCGTCATCCCGAGCGCCTCAGCCCGGATCCGTCAACCCCAGGCCGCCGAAACGCCCGCGATGCCGCGGTCGAGCTTCTCCACCCGCGACTCCGTCATCGATGCGATCTGATCGACGATCACCCGCAGCCGCCCCGCATCCGACTCCGCCTGGTCGTACATGCGGCGATACACCGGATCCAGGGCGCCCGGCGCGCCCTCCTTCAGGTACTCCGCGACGCGGAACAGCCGGTCGCGCTCCCGATCCTGCCTGCGGATGTGCCGCGGCAGATCCATCACGTACAGCACCGCGATCGTCTTGAGCATGGTCACCTCCGCGAGGATCCCCGCCGGCACCGCCAAATCGGCCGCATACCGCCCCAGGGCACGGTCGATGGGCTGCTTCGGGCCGAACATTCCCTCCGCATCGCTTGACGACGCCCACCGCGCCCTCGCCGCGCTCCTCGTCCCCGCCACCGACGCGGTGACGAAGCGGCCGACCAACTCCGACGTCATTCTCTTCAGCGCCACCATCGACTGCAGCGACCCGTCGTAGGACGCCGCGGCGGAGACGACCGGCAGGCTGGCCAGGCGGCCGGCGGCCTCCACCAGCTCCGCCGGATCACCGCCGAACGCGCGGGCGCCCTTGTCCGCCAGCGCCGCCAACTCCACGGTGTCCCAGAGGACCCCGAGGTCGATGCGGCCGGAAACGATGCCGTCCTCGACGTCGTGGACCGAATAGGCGACGTCATCGGACCAGTCCATGATCTGCGCCTCCAGGCACTGGCGGCCAAACGGCGCACCGGCGCGGATCCACTCCAGGATCGGCGCATCCTCCTGGTACGCGCCATACTTCGTGCGCTTCGTGCCATCCGGCGCGATCGGCGTCCACGGGTACTTGCACGCCGCATCCAACGCCGCCCGCGTGAGATTGAGCCCGCACGGGTGCCCCGAATCATCGAGGGTCTTCGGCTCCAGGCGGGCGAGGATGCGCAGCGTCTGGGCATTGCCCTCGAACCCCCCGCACTCGGCGGCGATCTCGTCGAGCGCCCGCTCGCCGTTGTGCCCGTACGGCGGATGCCCGATGTCGTGCGTCAGACCGGCCAGCTCCGCCAAATCCTCGTCGGCGCCCAGGTCGGCGGCGATGCCGCGGGCAATCTGCGCCACCTCCAGCGAATGGGTCAACCGGGTGCGCGGGGTATCGCCATCATGGGGACCGACGACCTGGGTCTTGTCGGCCAACCGTCGCAAAGCAGCCGAATGCAGCACCCTCGCTCGGTCGCGGGAAAACGCCGTGCGGTGGGCCTCCACGACCTCCGAACCGGGCAGCAGGGACTGCTTCGCACCCTCGTGGAGGATGCGGTCGAGATCGGAAGCGGAATAACGGTATCGGGCTGCCACGCGCCCATCATGCCGCCGATCCCGCGTCACCGCCGGTAGGCGCGCTGTAGGGGCCACCGCGCCGCGGCCGGGTCCGGCGGATGCGGTGTCTTCGCCGCCATGCGGCGGGCGCGTCCGGCCGGTCCACTGTGGCGGCACACCCGCACACGTATCCTCGGGGCATGACCGAGCACGACCGCACCCGCCGCACACACCGCACCAGCCCCACGAACGGCACCAGCTCCACGGACGGCACCAGCCGCGGGCGCCGAAGCCATCGCGGCCACGTCGGCGATCGGGGCCATCGCGGCCACCGCATCGCCGCGACCATCGGGGCCGGCGCACTCGTCGCGCTGTCCGGGCCGCTCGCCGGCGTCGTGCTCTCCTCCGGGCCCGTGCCCTCCGCCCTACCGACCGCACAGGCCGAGGCTCCCCAACGATTCGACGGCCGGATCTGGGACAACGCCGGGGTTCTCTCCGGCGCCGACGAAGCCAGGATCAACGAACGCGCCGCCCAGCTCCAGCAGGAACAGGGCACTGTCGTGCGCATCGTCTTCGTCGACACCTTCGACGGCATGCAGGCCGAACAGTGGGCCCAGCAGACCTGGCAGTCTCTCGGTGGCACGCCGAACCTCGTCGTCTTCGCGGTGGCCGTCAACGACCGAAACGCCGGCGGCGGCGCGGGAAGTGACGTTTCGACCAACGGGCAGGACCTGTTCGATGCAGCAGCTCCGGCACTCGGCCGGGACGACTGGACCGGCGCCGCCATCGCCGCCATCGAGGAAGCCACCGCCCCCACCGCCGCCGAAGGCCTCGGCGTCCTCGGTGCCGGCGCCGCGGGTGCCGCCGTGCTCGGCGGCGGCGCCGTCGCCTGGTCGCGGCGCAACAAGAAGAAGCGCACCGCCACCGAAATCGAAGAAGGCAAGACCCTCCGGCCCGACGACATCGAATCCCACGACCGGCTGTCCACCGACGCCCTCGACGAACTGGCCCGCGAGGAACTCGTCTCCACCGACGAGTCCATCCGCCTGGCCACCACCGAACTCGACCTCGCCCGCGCCGAATTCGGCGACGCCCGCGTCCGCGACCTCGCCCAGGCCCGCGACCACTCGCAGCGCACCCTCAACCGCGCCTTCGAACTGCGCCAGCGCATCGACGACGGCCCCTCGCTGGGCGACGGCGAACGGCGCGGCATGCTGCTGGAGATCATCTCCACCTGCGGCACCGCCGACGACCGCCTCGACGCCGAAGTCGCTCGCTACGCCGAGATGCGCGAGCAGCTGCTCAACGCACCGGACACCCTCGACCACCTGACCCAGCGCGCCATCGACCTGCGCACGCGCATCCCCCAGGCCGCCACCACCCTCGACGCCCTCCGGGCGCGTTACGACGAATCGATGCTCGAATCGATCTCCGACAACATCGACATGGCCACCGAGCACGTCAACATGGCCGAAACCTCCCGGGACGAGGCCCGCAATCTGCTGACCAGGCCCGCCGGCGAACAGGCCGGCCTCATCGACGCCCTCCGCGCCACCGACCTCGCCCTGGACCAGGCCGAAAAGCTGGTCGAGGGCATCGAGCACGCCGACGGCAACATCGCGCAGGCCCTCTCCGGCCTCGGCGCGCTCGTCGCCGAAGTGCGCGGCGAAATCGACGAAGCCACCAATCTCCTCGCGGCACCCGACGCCGCCAACATCGACCGCCCGGCACTATCGAAGGCAGTGGAAGCCGGGCGAAGCGCACTCGGATTCGCCGAAACAAATGGCTCGACCGACCCCCTCGGCGCCTGGACCACCCTCACCGACGCCGACGCCGACCTCGACGACGAACTCGAGGAAGCCCGCGACGCCGCCAACGCCTTCACCCGCAAGATGCAGACGCTGCACAACGCCCTCACCGATGCGCGCGCCCAGGTCACCGGGGCCCGCGACATCATCGGCACCCGCCGCAGCATTGTCGGCTCCACCGCCCGCACCCGCCTGGCCGAAGCCGAACGGCACCTGGCCATCGCCGAACAGATCGCCGGCGACCCCGGCAAGGACCCCGCACGCCACCCGCGCCGCGGCATCCAGGAAGCCCGCACGGCCGCCCAACTCGGCCGCCAATCCGCCAAGGCCGCCCGCGACGACATCAACCGCCACCGCCAGCGCATGAACCACCGCGGCGGCGGCAACTCCGGCGCCATGATCGCCGGCATGGTCATCGGCGGCATGATGAGCGGAGGAGGCGGCTTCGGCGGAGGGTTCGGCGGAGGCGGCGGTGGATTCGGCGGCGGAGGTGGATTCTCCGGAGGCTCCGGCAGCTTCTAGCCTCGGCCGCCCGGCCCGTCTGACCGTCTGGCCGTCCGGCCGGTCTAGCCCATCAATCGCGCGGTGCCGTCCAGGTGCGCGCACGCGAACGCCGCCGCGGCCAACAGCCCCGCATCGACGCCCGCACCATCCGGATCGCCCCCGACGATCTCCACCGCCACCCGGCCCCGCTCCACCTTCGTCCGCGCCACCAAACGCCGCTCCGCGACATCGACGATGTCCCGGCCGCGCTCCCCGTCGCGCCGGTTCAAGCTCAGCTCGCCACCCGGCCCCGACAGCACCACATGCGCCACCGTCAGCCCCACGGCACGCGCACGCCACCACTCATCCGGCGACGACACCGTGAACGAACGCCCCGTCAACCCCGACGGCGTCACCCGCCAATCGGCCGCAATGGGTGCACCGGCGGCGTCGCAAAGCACCCTGCCCCCGGCCCCCGACATGCGCCACGGCCCGGGCGCATCACCGGGGACGGGACCTTGCCCATCCCCCGGTGAACGCCCGGGCCGATCAACGCCAACCATCGCCGCCTACGACACCCACACCCACACGAGGTAGGCGATCAGCAGCAGCAGGCACACCGTGAGAATCCACGTCGAGCTGATCATCCGGTACTCCAGCACCCGGCGAGCCACCCACGTGAGGAAAATCTTCTCCTCGTCCGGCAGCGCACGGCCGGCATCCGTGTCGTACTGGATCTCCGCCGCGCGCACGCCGCGATTGGCGCCCGTGAACTGTCCGAGCTTGCCGCCGCGATCATCCTCGATGACGTAATTCTGCGCGCCCTCGCACACCACGAACAGGTGGCGATCCTGGCCCAGATCCACGTCGATGGTCTTCGCGCGCGACAACTTCGGGCGGTCCTTCGCGCCCGCGGTGAACACGCGGCCATCCGGGAGCGTGGCGACGAGACGACCATCGCCCACGACATCCAAATCCCACGCGCCCTGCGCCGTGGCAATGGCCTCCTCCGGACCGACGCGCACGTACTCCGCGACCTCCGCGCCCTCGGCGGTCACCGGGATGCGGACCTCGTTGCCGCTCTTGGACTCGTCGCCCAGACGCCAGCTTTCCCAGTGCACGACGGTGCCGTCGTCCAGGGTCGCGGCATGGGACTCGTCGATCTCGCGGAGCTGGGGGGCGGCGGGGTCGGCGGGTGCAGCCTCGGCCAGCGGGTCCGCCGGCGCCTCCTCTCCCGGAGCCGGCTCGGCGGGTTCCACGACATCGACCGGATCGGCCTCGGGGACGGCGGGAGCCTCGACGTCCTCGGCGGGCGCCACCGTCGGCTCGTCGGAAAGCCCCCGTGCCTCGAGCCGGTCACGATCGTTCATGTCGCTCATGCGTTGTCTCCTCGCTCGCGTAAAAGGATTGCCCGAAACCGAACTAGCAGCCGATCAGGCGCTGCGCGAGGTAGCCCTCGAGCTCGTCGATCTTGACGCGCTCCTGCTCCATCGTGTCGCGCTCGCGCACGGTCACCGCATCGTCCTCGAGGGTGTCGAAGTCGACGGTGACGCAGAACGGCGTGCCGATCTCATCCTGGCGGCGGTAGCGGCGGCCGATCGCACCCGAGGTGTCGTAATCGACGGCCCACAGGCCGCGCAGCTTGTCCGCGACGGCCTCGGCCGTCGGCGTCAGCGTGTCCTTCTTCGACAGCGGCAGCACCGCGACCTTCACCGGCGACAGGCGCGGGTCCAGCTTGAGCACCGTGCGGGTGTCGGTGCCGCCCTTTGCGTTGGGCACCTCCTCCTCGACGTACGCGTCGCACAGGAACGCCATCATGGCGCGGGTCAGGCCGAAGGACGGCTCGATGACGTACGGCACGTACTTTTCGCCGGAGACCTGGTCGTGGTACCGCAGATCCTCGCCGGAGCTGTCGATGTGGCAGCCCAGGTCGTAGTCGGTGCGGTTGGCCACGCCCATCAGCTCGCCCCACTCGTTGCCCTGGAAGTGGAAGCGGTACTCGAAGTCGATGGTGCGCGCCGAGTAGTGGGCGCGCTCATCCTTCGGAACGTCGAACTGGCGCATGTTCTCCGGGTTGATGCCCAGGTCCAGGAACCAGTTCCAGCAGGCGTCGACCCACTCGTCGAACTTCGCCGGGGCGTCGTCCGGGGCCGTGAAGTACTCGATCTCCATCTGCTCGAACTCGCGGGTGCGGAAGATGAAGTTGCCCGGGGTGATCTCGTTGCGGAACGCCTTGCCGGTCTGGCCGATGCCGAACGGGGGCTTCATGCGCGCGGTGGTCATGACGTTCTTGAAGTTCACGAAGATGCCCTGCGCCGTCTCCGGGCGCATGTAGTGCAGTCCGACCTCGTTGTCCACGGGGCCGAGGAAGGTCTTGAGCAGGCCCGAGAAGTTCTGCGGCTCGGTCCAGTTGCCCGGCTGGCCGGTCTCCGGGTCGGGCACGTCGGCAAGGCCGTTGGCCGGCGGGTGGCCGTGCTTGGCCTCGTAGGCCTCGAGGAGGTGGTCGGCGCGGTAGCGCTTGTGGGTGTGCAGCGACTCGACCAGCGGGTCGGTGAACGTGGCGACGTGCCCGGACGCCTCCCACACCTGGCGCGGCAGGATGATCGACGAGTCGAGGCCGACGACGTCCTTGCGGCCGGTGACGAACGTCTTCCACCACTGGCGCTTGATGTTCTCCTTCAGCTCCACGCCCAGCGGACCGTAGTCCCACGCGGAGCGCGTACCGCCGTAGATCTCACCACAGGGGTAGACGAAACCCCTGCGCTTGCACAGGTTCGCGACGGTATCGACGACAGACTTCGGGGCCACTGCCTCTAACGCTCCTTGGTTCACGGTGTCCCGCCCCGCGGTGGATCCGCCGGGTGCGGGATGACGGTGGGCGGCGCGATGGGCCGCCCCGTGCAATTGACGGCCCGGATGGGCCGCCAACAAGTGCTCCCCACTCTAACCGCCGGTGCGGGTTTCATGCCCATCGGCCCCGGCAAATCGGCGAGGGTAATGTCGGGATGCGAAACAAGCTTTGCGACGGCACCGCTCCCGCCTTTCACCGCGAAGCCGGAAAGGGGCGCGAACCGTGCCGGGATTGGAGAGGTCGGCGATGTCATCCACGTCATCCAGGTCATCGACGGAGAATTCGGCGAAGGATTCAGCGGCGGATTCGGCCCAGAATTCGCCGGAGAACTCGGCGGACAACTCTGCGGCGAGTTCAACGGCGGCCGGAACCTACGGCGATCCCGCTGCGGCTGCGGGAGAAGACGCCGCCCGTCCCCCGAAGATCGGCGTTCGGAGCACTCGCCAGCGCAAGGCGGTGATCGCGGCAATGAACGAGATCACCAAGTTCAGCTCCGCCAAGGACATCCACCAGGTGCTCGTCGAGCGCGGCGACAAGGTCGGACTGACCACGGTGTATCGCACGCTGCAGTCATTGTCGGAGGTCAAGGCCGTCGACGTGCTGCACACCGATGCGGGTGAGGCCCTGTACCGCTTGTGCGGCGACCATCATCACCATCACCTCGTGTGCACCGATTGCGGTGAGACGGTGGAGATCGGCGGTGGCCCCGTCGAAGATTGGGCCGGCACGCTGGCGTCAGAGCACGGCTTCCGCTTGACCGGGCACACTGCCGAGATCTTCGGCGTGTGCGGCGAGTGCCAGGAAGACTGAAACCCGGCCCGGGAAACGGGCCGAATACTATCCCGACCAGCCCCACCATCCCGTCGCCGACGATTCAGCTTCGCGACGTTGAGATTGGTAGGTGCCCCACCATGAGTCGGACCAGCCGGGAGATCGCCGCGCCGCCGGGGAGTCGTTGAATTCCGGAGTTTCGCCGGGCTTCACGTGGCCGACTTTCCCCGTCTCCCTGGGATGGGTCGCCCTTCCGCTGACATCGCCCGAGTCGGCATCGTCATTTTCGCGGTGATGTTCGGGGCAGCGCAGCGTGCAATTGCCGATGTCCGTTCCTCCTCCGAACAGCCACGCATCAATGTGGTGCGTTTCGCACGCATCCGCCGGTTGCTCGCATCCGGGGAAGGTGCACACCGTCTCCGAGGCCATCAGCAGGATTCGCTGCCACAAATCCGCAGTGCGTCGCGAGCGGCCCAGGTCCAAAGGCCTGCCCGTGATGTCGTCGAGCAACGCCAGCCACGAGAACTTGTGCGCCCCGAGCTCGGGCAGCGTGAGGTCGATGCCGGTGTTCGTCGGAAAGCGTTTGAATGGTCGGGCACCCGGAGTCCCCTGTTCGCTGTGCTCCCCTGTGGCACCCGTTCCCCCTGGTGCGCCTGTGTCTCCTGTAGCACCTGTTTCCCCTGGTCCTGATCGTTCCCCCGGTGGCCGCGCCGGTTCGCGGATGGTCAATTCACCATCCAGGTCGGACGCCCTGATCGCCACGACGATCGACGCCACGCCGGGGTTCGGACGAGCCAATGGCCGCGCGACTCCCGAATAGAGATCCGCGACGAAGGGACACCGCTCGGGATCCCAGAACGCTGACTCGGTCCGGAGCCATCGCAGCAACCCGCCGTCAGGCACTCCCGGGCGCGTCCCGCTCCGCATCCCGCCGGCAACCCCGGCAGCCCCCGCCTCTCCGGCAGCCCCCGCAGTTCCAGTGCCGTCCCGAACTCCAGCTGCTCCAGCAGTCTCTGCAGCCCCCGCAGTCGCCCCAACCTCCGCAGCTACCGAGGCTTTCGCAGCTCCCGCAGCCGCTACGCCACCGCTTCGCTGTAGCGCGAAGAGCAGTACATGGTGCAGCGCGTGCACGCGGCGCTGGGTGAGCGTCCGGGGATCCTCCACTCCCTCGGGAAGATCCATGAACGCGCCCGGCCCAGCATTGAGGTGCATCAGCGCATTGAGCGCCGCGGCGGTCGGGGCCGGCACCATGGCGTCGATCTTGCACAGCCCGTCGACGTTTGGAGCCCTCACCGTCATGCGGACCTGCGACGCTCCCGCCTTCATCGCCGACTTCCGCTTTTCCAGGCGTTTCCGGGCTTCGGCGGTGCACATCGAACGAAACAGGTCGGCGGGGGTCGAACCGACGTTGTCTGTGATCGCCTCGGCCACCTCCTCCATCAGGCCATCGGACTGGCCGGTGAAGCTGCCGAGGATGTCGTTCATGCTCGTCGCCTTGCCCACCGGGAAGTTTCCCTCCTTCGCGGCCGCCGCGAGCCGGTCGCCCACCTGGCGGCGGCGCTCCAGCTGCTCTTCCGCGGCTTTCAGCTCGTCGGCGGTGACGTCGGGCGGCGGGTCCGGGTCGGGTTCCGGGTGCAGCGTGTCGCGGAACGCAAGCAGGTGCCGGGCTTCCGTGTCGGTCAGGTCGAACAGGCGCTTCAGGTATGACCTCGCCGTCGCGCGCCCACCGCCCCGCTTGTTCAATTCGTTGACGACGACGGCATCGGCGTACTCGGCGAAAACGGGATCCGCCATGCGCACGGCGTTGCGCAAGCGCACGATCCCCGCCTCGACGGCGTTCACCTCCTCGCCGTGGTGGCCATCCGCGCCGACGCCGCCGATGGGCAGCGAGTTCAGTTCGCGGACGGCAGCGTCGATGGTGCGGGCCAGCTTGTCGACGATTCGACCCACTCCGCCCTCACCGTCCCAGCGGCCGGCACCACCACCGCCACCGTCATTCGCACCGCCGCCAATTCCTTCGGTGCCGCCACCACCACCGCCACCGTCATTCTCACCGCCGCCGATTCCACCGATGCCACCGGTTCCGTCGTTCCCCTGCGTCCCAGTCATGGTCCCCACCCGAGATTCGTGATCGCCCGTTTGTTCGCACCCCAGAACCTACACGCGGTCCCGGATTCTCGCCGGGGAACTTTCGTTCGAATGGCACAGAATCGAACCTTCGCCCGGCGACATCCCCTGCCCCGCAACGGAACTGGAAAATTCCGCGAATTTTCCAGTCCAGAGCCCCCGATCGCCTCACCCGCCGTTGTGCTGCACCCCGAGCGACCCGGCCCCCGCCGCCCCGATCAGCGTAACTGTTCGAAAGTCACGCCCCCGCCAGGCCTACTTCCCCTCCCGCCGCGCTTACTTCACGCCGCCGAACCGCCGGTCCCGCTTGGCGTATTCGATGACGGCGGCGCGCAGGTCCTCGCGGGTGAAGTCCGGGAACAGTCGGTCCTGGAACACGAGCTCTGCGTACGCCGACTGCCACGGCAGGAAGTTGGACGTGCGCTGTTCGCCGGAGGGCCGCAGAAACAGGTCGACGTCGGGCATGCCGGGTTCGTCGAGGTAGCGCCCGAAGTTCTTCTCGTCGATGTCGCCGGGCTTGATCTCCCCCGCCGCCGCCAGCCGTGCGATTTCCCGCGCCGCGTCGACGATTTCGGCGCGGCCGCCGTAGTTGACGCACATGTACAGCGTCAGGTTGGTGTTGCCGGCGGTCTGCTCCTCGGCGATCTCGAGTTCCTTGATCACCGACCGCCACAGCCGCGGCCGCCGCCCGGCCCATCGCACGCGCACGCCCTTGGCGTCGAGTTCGTCGCGGCGCCGGCGCAGGACGTCGCGGTTGAAGCCCATGAGGAACCGCACCTCGTCCGTCGATCGCCGCCAGTTTTCCGTGGAGAACGCGTAGGCGGACAGGTGCGGCACGCCCATTTCCAGGCAGGCGTCGACGCAGTCCATGAGCACGGCCTCGCCGCGTTTGTGGCCTTCGGTGCGCTTCATGCCGCGTTCTTGGGCCCATCGCCCGTTGCCGTCCATGACCAGGGCGATGTGCCCGGGGAGGAATTCCTCGGGGACGGGCGAATCGTGCGGGATGGGGTTCGGCTTCGGCGGGGTCACATCCCCATCATGCCCCACGGCGCCCTGCGGGCTTCACTTCCGGTGGGGGTCGCTTTACGACGGCCCGTCTTCTCCCCATCTGGCATCGACGTACGACAGTGCCGCGACGCGCCGGCCGAGGTGGAATTGAAGGTGGGCCGTCGCCAAGCCGCGTGCCTGTGCAGCCATGGCGCGGAAGCCGCGGGCCCCGGCGACGGCGGCGACGTAGTCCCAGCGGTCGTGGGCGAGCCACCACATCAGGCGCAGGACGTCGGTGGGTGGCGTGGCGGCGCCGGGTGGGCGGCATTCGACGCAGACGGCGCCGCCGGCGGCGGGGGCGAATGCCTTGTGGGGGCCGGGTTTTCCGCATTGGGCGCAGTCGAAGAGGCTGGGCGCCCAGCCGGCTTCGGCCATGGCCTGCAGCAGGTAGGCGGTCAGCAGGACACCGGGAGTGCGGCCGACGACGCGATTGCCGCCGGTTTCGGAATTCGCCAGCGATTCGAGGGCGCCGACGGTGAGGTCCCACAGCCCTGGCGAGGGCGTGCCTTCTTCGCCGGCTAGGCGTTCGGCGGTTTCCAGCACCCCGCAGGCGCAGGTGTAGCGGGCGTAGTCGTCGACGATGGGTGCGGCCCAGGTCCGTACGGCTTCGGCGCCGGTGATGGTGCCCAGGTTGCGGCCGGGGTGGATTTGGACGTCGACGTCGACGAACGGCGCCAGCCGCGATCCGAACCGTGATTTCGCGCGCCGCACGCCCTTGGCCACGGCGCGGACGATCCCGTGGTCGCGGGTGAACAGGACGATGATGCGGTCGGCTTCCCCCAGGTCGTGCCGCTTGACGACGATCGCCCTATCCCGGTAGCTCTCCGCCATCGATTATCGGCCGCCGCCGCTCAGCGGCGCTGCTCCAGGTTCTGCAGGGACTGGGCGGCGCGCACGAGCGCGAGGCCGGCTTCGAGGAGCATGCGGAATAGGGCCAGTTGGAGGACGAAGAGGACCAGGACCACGGGGATGCCGACGATGAGCGCCATGATGCCAAAGCCCGCGTCGGTGGCGAATGCGGAGATCAGAGCCGCGAGGGCCCACACGACGACGCCGACGGACATGACGACGGTGATGAGGACGTAGACGATTTTCACGATCGACGGCGTCGCGTACTTGCGGAAGGAGAAGTCGAACAGCGCGGAGAAGAATCCCGCGTCGCGCGCCACGCCGGCCTGCGGGGCGTCCCAGCCGGCGGCGTACTGCGGGTACTGCGCGTACTGCTGGTTCTGCGCGTAGTGCGGCTGCGCCGCGTACTCCGCGTACTCCGCGTACTCCTGGTTCTGCGCGTTCGCCGAGTACGGCGACTGGTCCTGCGGCTGGCCATTCTGTGCCTGGCCATTCTGTGCTGCGCCAGCATTGTGGCCGCCGTCGTGGCCGTCATTGCGGCCGCCGTTGAGGCTGCCGTCGTGGCCGATGTCGCCGTAGGGGTTGTCGGTGCCGGTCATGGTGGATCCCTTTCCTGAGGTTTATCGAAGGACGAGATTACCCGTCGCTTAGAAACCCAGGCGACCCAGCTGCTTCGGGTCGGACTGCCAGTCCTTGAGGACCTTGATGCGCAGGTCGAGGAACACGTTCTCGCCGAGCAGCTCGATGAGCGACTTGCGGGCCTTCTGCACGGTGACGCGCATGCGGCCGCCGTCCTTGCCCATGAGGATGTGCTTCTGGCCGGGGCGCTCCACGTAGATGACGGCGTGGATGTCGGTGACGCCCTCGCGGTCGGGGTTGGGCAGGACCTCGTCAATCTGGACGGCCACCGAGTGCGGCAGTTCCTCGCGCAGCCCGCCGAGGGCGGCTTCGCGGATGAGCTCCGCCATGCGGGTGTCGCGGTCTTCGTCGGTGACGTGGCCCGACGGGTAGTACTTGGGCCCCTCGGGCAGCAGCGACGCCATGACCTCGACGAGGGTCTCCAGGTTTTCGCCGGAGTTCGACGACACCGGCACCAGCTCCGCCTCGGGGCCGAGCAGGTCGTGCAGTTCCATCAGGCGCTCGGCGACGACGTCGCGGGCGACCTTGTCGGTCTTGGTCACCACGCCCATCAGCGTCGTGTTCGGGCACGCCTCGCGGACAGATTCGAGGATCCAGCGGTCACCGGGGCCGATCTTCTCGTCGGCGGGCACCGACACGGCGATGAGGTCGACGTCGGCGTAGGCCTCTGCGACCATGTCGTTGAGCCGGTGGCCCAGCAGCTTGCGGGGCTTGTGCAGGCCCGGGGTGTCCACCACGATGAGCTGGCAGTTCTCGCGGTGCACCACGCCGCGGACGGGGTGGCGGGTGGTTTCGGGCTGGTCGGCGGTGATGGCGATCTTTTCGCCGACGAGCGCGTTGGTCAGCGTGGACTTGCCGGTGTTGGGCCGGCCCACGATGGACACGAAGCCGGAGCGGTGGCCCGGCGGGGTGGCGTAGTCGTCGGAATCGCCGCCGATTCCGGCGCCCGCCAGCATGTCGTCCAGGTTTCCCATGTCAGTTCTCCTCTTGTTCGTGTCCGGCACCGGCGTCGGCCGGCACCGGGTGGGCGGGTTCCACGACCACGGCGTGGACCCGCATGCGGCCGCGGCGGTCGCGGGCGCCTTCGGCGGTGAATCGCAGCCCGGCGGCCTCGACCTCGGCGCCGGGCAGGGGGACGCGCCCCAGGCCGTAGGCGATCAGCCCCGACACCGTGTCGACTTCCTCCACGACGTCGTCGTCGAAGCGGATGTCGCGCCCCTCGGCTTCGTCGTAAAGCTCGACGATCTCGCCCAGCGACAACCTGGCCACGACCCTGTACCTGCCGTCGCCGAGGGGTTCGATGGGCGCGCGTTCGTCCTCATCGTATTCGTCGGCGATCTCACCGACGATTTCCTCCAGGATGTCCTCGATGGAGATCAGCCCCGCCACGCCCCCGTACTCGTCGACGAGGACCGCGATGTGGTTGCGGTCGCGCTGCATCTCGTCGAGCAGGTCGTCGAGGGGCTTGGAGTCGGGGACGAACGTCGCCGGGCGCATGACGTCGGTGACGGGCACGCTGCGGCCGCCGTCGGTGAGCGCGTACGTCTGGTGGACCAGGTCCTTGAGGTAGACGATGCCGACGATGTCGTCCGCCCCGTCGCCGATGACCGGGATGCGCGAATGGCCCGACCGGACGCACAGCGCCACGGCCTGGCCGGCGTGCTTCTCCGATTCGATCCACACCATCTCCGGTCGCGGCACCATCACCGACCGCGCGGACGTCGACGCGAGGTCGAAGACGGACTGGATCATGCGGCGCTCGTCGTGCTCGACGATGCCGCGCTCGCGGGCGATGTCGACCATTTCGCGCAGCTCGACTTCGGTGGAAAACGGGCCGTCGCGGAAGCCGCCGCCGGGGGTCAGCACGTTGCCGACCCAGATCAGGAGCTTTTCGACGGGCCCCAGCAGCCGGGAAACCCCGCCGAGGATCACGGCCGACGCCAGCGACACCGCGTACGGGTTGCGGCGGCCGAGGGTGCGGGTGGTGACGCCGAGGACGAGGTAGCTGAACAGCGTCATCACGACGACCGCCGCGGTGATCGCCCAGGCGTCGGAGTCGATGTGGTCCATGGCGATGACGGCGACGAGCACCGCGCCGGCGACTTCGCACACCGTGCGCAGCAGAACCAGCACGTTGACGTTGCGGGCCCGGAAATCCAGGACGCGCACCAGCGCTTTCGCGCCGGCGACCTCCTCGCGGACCATCTCGGTGACCCGCGCGCGGGAGATGGCGGACACGGCGGTCTCGACGGTGCTGAGCACGCCGGCGATCGCCATGAGCAGGATGACCGCGAGGATCATCCACACCGAAGCGGTCATCGTCGGGCGCCCGCCCCACCGTCGGTGTCGTCGGTGCCCTCAGGGCCGGAGGTGCCGGTGCTGCCGGAATTGTCGGTGCTGCCCGGGCCGCCGCCGAGCTTGTCGTCGAGCTTTTCGCGGTCGGCGGCCGACGGGAAGGCGCCCGGGTTGATGGGCTTGGCCGGGAAGTCGGCGCCGCGGCGCTCGACGTCGTCGTACCAGTCGGCGAGCAGGCCGTTCTGCAGCGAGAACATGCGGCGTTCCTCGTCGGCCTCGATGTGGTCGTAGCCGAGCAGGTGTAGCAGCCCGTGGACGGTCAGCAGCACGAGCTCGTGGCTGAGCGGGTGGCCGGCCTTGTCCGCCTGGCGGGCCGCGAAGTCGGGGCACAGCACGATGTCGCCGAGCATCGACGGGCCCGGCTGGGGCGCCTCGGGGTGGCCGGAGCCGGGGGTGAGCTCGTCCATGGGGAAGCTCATCACGTCGGTGGGGCCGGGCAGGTCGAGCCAGCGGACGTGCAGGTCCTCGATCGTCGGTTCGTCGACGAGGTGGATGGACAGTTCCGCGGCGGGGTGGACGTCCATGCGCGACAGCGCGTAGCGGGCGACGTCGACGAGAGATTCCTCGCTGACGCCGTGACCGGATTCGTTGAAGACCTCGATGCTCATCGCTTCATGCTCCTGTCGTCCGTGCCGATTGTGGTGCCCATGCCGGTTGCCGGGCCCGCACCGGTTGCCGTGCCCATGCCGATTGCCGTGCCCGCATCCGTATCCGTGCCGGTATCCGTGATCACTTGCCCTCCCCCGAGTCCCACTTCCAGTCCCCGCCGGCGTCGCGGGTACCGCGCGCGCTGCTGGTGCCGCGGTTACCACGGTCGCCACGGTCGCCCTTCTTCCGCTCCGCGCGGTCCTTTTCGGCCGCGTCGTGGTCGTCGTACGCCTCGACGATGGCGGACACCAGCGAGTGCCGCACGACGTCGGCCGCACCCAGGTGCGGGAAGGCGATGCCGTCGATGGAGCCCAGGATGCGGCGGACCACGTCGAGCCCGGAGCGCTGCTCGCGGGGCAGGTCGACCTGGGTCGCGTCGCCGGTGACCACCATCTTCGCGCCGAAGCCCAGGCGCGTCAGGAACATCTTCATCTGCGCGGGCGTGGTGTTCTGCGCCTCGTCGAGGATGATGAACGCGTTGTTCAGCGTCCGGCCGCGCATGTACGCCAGCGGCGCGACCTCGATGACCCCGGATTCCATGAACTTCGGGATCAGCTCCGGGTCCATCATGTCCCGCAGCGCATCGTGGAGCGGGCGCAGGTAGGGGTCGATCTTCTCGTGCAGGGTGCCGGGCAGGAAGCCGAGGTTCTCGCCGGCTTCGACGGCCGGGCGGGTCAGGATGATCCGCTCGACTTCCTTGCGCTGCAGCGCCTGGACGGCCTTGGCCATGGCCAGGTACGTCTTGCCGGTGCCGGCGGGGCCGATGCCGAAGACGATGGTGTTGCGGTCGATGGCGTCGACGTAGTCCTTCTGCCCCTGCGTCTTGGGGCGCACGACCTTGCCGCGGCGGGCGATGATCTCCCCGCCCAGCACGTCGGAGGCGCTGCCGGGGCCGCCCGGCTCGCCGGTGCCGCCGCCGCGGACGTCCGCGCCGACGATGCCGACGGCCCGCGTCACGGAGTCCGTGGACAGGTCGTGGCCGCGGCGCGCCATCGATTCGAGTTCCTTGAAGGCCCGCGCGGCGGTGGCCACCTGCGACGGCCGGCCGGTCACGGTGACGGTGGCGCCGCGGGCGTGGATGTCGGCGCCGAGGAGGTTTTCCAGCAACCGCAGGTTCCGGTCGGCCTGGCCGTAGATGATCGGCGCATGCGCGGGGTCGAGCTCGACGATCGCCTGGGTGCGGTGGTCGACGCTGTGTCGTTCGGGCTGTCGGGTCGGGTCCGTCACGCCGGGTGGGCCTCGTTTCCTTCGCGTGGCTGCTGGGGTGGTGCGCCGCGCGTCGGCGTCACCGGGTATTCCCCGATCTTAGGTCTTATCGCGGATCGCGCGTGCACCGGCGCAGCAGATGCGGCACGGACGGTGCGGCGACGGCGACGGCGATGACGCGCACCACGTGCATGACCACGACGATGCCCGCCCCTCCGCGTTCGGCGACGAAGCCGAAGACCAGCTCGCTGGCGCCGGGTGCGGTGGCCAGGTACGAGTCGACGCCGCCGGTGACCCCGAGCCGCCACATCGCCCACGCGCACAGGGCGGTCGTGGCCAGCAGCATGCCGACCCCGCCGAGCACGTACGGCAGCGACCTGCGGAATTGCGCGATGTTTTCGGTGGTCATGCCGGAGCCCGCCGCCGTTCCCAGTACGACGAACGCCACGGCGATGGCCAGGCGCGGCACGTCGGGGGCCAGCTCGGGCCAGAGCAGGGCGCCTCCGGCTCCGGCGAGGATCGCGGG
The DNA here is from genome assembly GCF_042725215.1 of Corynebacterium sp. NPDC060344. Classification (NCBI taxonomy): domain Bacteria; kingdom Bacillati; phylum Actinomycetota; class Actinomycetes; order Mycobacteriales; family Corynebacteriaceae; genus Corynebacterium; species Corynebacterium sp. NPDC060344. Next base: position 338,516 of record NZ_JBHXCS010000002.1, read on the forward strand.
GATGAGGAAGGGCGCGGGGAACCGCGGCAGAAGCTTTGCGACGGCCACCCCCAACCCCATCGCCGCCGCGATCATCGCCCAGCTGGACCAGTCCCCCAACCACTCGACCGCCCAGGAAACGGCAGGGGCGCCCGATGCAGTGGCAGTTCCCGAGGACGCTTCCGCAGCTGCTTCCGCGGCCGCTCCCGATTCGGCGGCGGACGGTGCGGGGCGCGGGCCGTCGAGAAGCAGGACGACGACCGGCAGGCTCAGCGCGACGACGAGCAGGCGCAGGTACTGGGCGAAGACGACGAACTTCTCGTCGGCGCCGGCGTCGCGGGCCAGCGCCAGCATCAGCGAGGCGCCGCCGGGCAGCGTGGCCACCAGGGACGTGGCGCGGTCGATGCCGACGCGGCGGTGCAGCAGGAGCGATGCGGCGAAGGCGACGAGCATCGACGCGACGGTGACCAGCAGCGCCAGCGGCAGTCCGGCGAGCAGCTCCGCCGGCGTGGATTGCGCGACGGGGCCGACGGCGAGGAGCGCGATGACCGTCTGGCCGAATCGGTTGGGCCACGGCCTGGTCCAGCCGACGTCGGGCGCGGCACGGCCGGCGTCGGCCAGGGACAGCACCACCGCGACGACCATCGGCCCGACCAGCCATCCGGCCGGCACGCCCGCCCACGACGCCACCGCCCCGCCAGCCGCGCAGAGCAGCCACGGGACGAGGAAGCGCACCAGGGTCATGGTTCGGATCAAGGGGTTCGGGCTCAGCCCCAGCGCCGGGTCAGCGGCCCGAGCGCCGAGGTGGCGGCGGCGCCGGCCAGTGCGGTGCGCAGCACCGTCGGCCCCAGCACCACCGGGTCCGCGCCGGCGGAGCGGAACATCTCGAGCTCGTCGTCGTCGACGCCGCCTTCGGGGCCGACGATGAACACCATCTCCCCGGCGTCCACCGCCGCCGCGGCGACCTCGGCGAAGGGCCGGTGCTCGGCCTCGTGGAGGACGGCGGCGACTCCCCCGCGCCCGACGACGTCGGCGACGAGGGCGGCGACGTCCTTCGTCGAATGCAGTTCCGCCACCGGCGGGATCCACGCGCGTCGGGCCTGCTTGGCGGCCTCGCGGGCGGTGGCCGCCCACTTGTCGCGCGCCTTGCCGGCCTTCGCACCGGTCCACTTGGCCACGCAGCGCCGCGCCGCCCACGGGACGATCGCGTCGACGCCGGACTCGGTCATGAGGTCCACCGCAAGTTCCGCGCGATCGGACTTCGGCAGCGCCTGCACCACCGTCACGTGCGGGGTCGGCCGCTCGTCGATGGCGGCGGAGATGACCTCGCAGGTCGTGCGGGAACCGTCGGCAAGCGAAATGCGGGCCCGCGCCCGCCCGTCCGCGCCATCGACCAGGAACACCTCGTCTCCAGGGGCGAGGCGCTGCACCTTGACGTGCTTGGCCTCCGGGCCGTCGAGCGCGATGGTGGCGCCGGGCTCGGGGAGCGCGCGGCCGAAGTCGGCGAGGAAAACGGGCAATCCCATGACTCTCCTATTCGTGCGGCGCGCGGCGGTCGGCGCCCGTCAGCGGCGGGTGCGGAAGCGGGAGAAGAAGCCGCGCTGCGCGGCCTGCCCCTCCACCAGGCGGGTGTCCTCGCCGCGATGGTCGCGCAGCTTCTCCAGCATTTCCCGAGACTTGCCGTCGAGCTTGGTGGGCACCGTGACGTCGACGTGGGCGATGAGGTCGCCGGCGCCCTCGCCGCGCAGGCGCGGCATGCCGCGGCCCTCGACGCGCAGGGTCTGGGCGGGCTGCGTGCCGGCCTCGACGCCGACGGCGATCTTCTCGCCGACCAGGTCGTCGATGTCCAGCGACGTGCCCAGAGCGGCGTCGACCATGGGCACGTGGATGGTCACGTGGAGGTCATCGCCCTCGCGGGTGAACACCGGGTGCGGGTCGGCGTGGACCTCGACGTACAGGTCGCCGGCCGGGCCGCCGCCCGGGCCGACCTCGCCCTGGCCGGCCATGCGGATGCGCATGCCGTCGGCGATGCCCGCCGGGACGTTGACGGTCAGGTCGCGGCGCGACTTCACGCGGCCGTCGCCGCCGCAGTTGCCGCAGGGGTCGACGATGATCTCGCCGGTGCCCTGGCAGCGGCCGCAGGGGCGCGACGTCATGACGTTGCCCAGGAAGGAACGCTGGATCTGCTGGATCTCGCCGGTGCCGTTGCAGTCGCCGCAGACCTTCGGCTTTTCCTTGGTCTTCGAGCCGGTGCCCTCGCAGACGTCGCACAGCACGGCCGTGTCCACGGTGATCGGCTTGCGCACGCCGGTGAAGCACTCGTCGAGGCCGAGCGAAATGCGCAGCAGCGCGTCCGAGCCGGGCTGGACGCGCGAGCGGCGCTGGCGCTGGCCGCCACCGCCGGCGCCGCCGAAGAACGCCTCGAACACGTCGCCCAGGCCACCGCCGCCGAAGCCGCCGAAACCGCCGCCGTACCCGCCGGCCGCGCCGCCCTGATCCATCGGGTCGCCGCCGAGGTCGACGATGCGCCGCTTCTCGGGATCGGACAGCACCTCGTGGGCGACGGAGGCCTCGCGGAACTTCTCCGCGGCTTCGTCGTCATCCGGATTGCGGTCCGGGTGGTACTTCAGCGCGAGCTTGCGGTACGCCTTCTTGATCTCCGCGTCCGAGGAGTCCTTGGACACGCCGAGGATGCCGTAGTAGTCACGAGCCAACGTCAGTTACTTCCTTATGCATCTGTCGAAAACCAAATGTGTGAACCGTCGGACGAATGTACCAGCGCGACGGCGCTCAGCCGTCACCGAGGACCCGGCCGACGTACTGTGCAACGGCGGCCACCGACGCGATTGTTCCCGGATAGTCCATGTAGGTCGGGCCGACGACGCCGAGCCCGCCGAGGATCGCGCCCGACGTCCCGTACCCGGTGGACACCACCGACGTGCCGCGCAGTTCCTCGTCCTCGTTCTCCTCGCCGATGGACACCCGCACCTGGTGCAGGTCCTGCACGGCGGACAGCAGCTTGAGCACCACGACCTGCTCCTCCAACGCGTCGAGCACCGTCGGCAGCGTCGACGGCAGGCGGCCGTGCAGGCCCGAGCGCGTCAGGTTCGAGGCGCCGGCAAGGATGAGGCGGTCGTTGGGCCGGTCGATGAGCGATTCGATGATCACCGTCGAGCACCGGATCACGATGTCGCGCACGTCGGCGGGCGCATTGGCGGCCAGGTCCGCGATCGACGCCGAAGCATCGGACAGCGTCTTGCCGGCCATGGTGCGGTTGAGCATGTCGCGCAGCGCCGGCACCTGGTTCGGGTCGATCGGCGCGGACAGCTCGACGTTGCGCTGCTCGACGCGGCCGGTGTCGGTGATGATCACCAGCAGCAGCCGCACGTCGGCGAGCTGCACGACCTCGCAGTGCCGCACCCGCGACGACTGCAGCGTGGGCAGCTGGACCACCGCGACCTGGCGGGTGAGCTGGCTGAGCAGCTGCACCGACCGGCGCAACACGTCCTCGAGGTCGACGCCGCCTTCGAGGAACTCGAGGATCGCCCGGTGCTCCGCCTTCGACAGCGGCTTGACCTGCGAGATCGAGTCGACGAACAGGCGGTAGCCCTTTTCCGTGGGGATGCGCCCCGACGAAGCATGCTCTTGGGTGATGAAGCCCTCCGCCTCCAGCACCGCCATGTCATTGCGGATGGTCGCCGACGACACCCCCAGGTTGTGCCGATCGACCAGCGCCTTCGAGCCCACCGGTTCCTGCGAGGACACGTAGTCGGCGACGATGGCGCGCAGCACCTCGCGGCGGCGCAGTTCGGTCTGGCTGGACATCGGGCGCTCCTTCGCGGGTCGTCGACATGGCCCCTTCCGGGGCCCCGTGCATCGCCGCCCGAGTCTACCGGCTGGCGGCCGGGCGGTTGCCCAGCAGCACATGCGTGACGACGACCACCGCCACCGGGACCATCGCCACCATCGCGAGCCCCGTGTAGCCGATCTGGACGAGCACGGGCCCACCGATCAGCCCGCCGAGCACGCCCGCCAGGTTCATGCCCAGGTCGGTGCGGCCCTGGACGGCGGCGCGGGTGTGCTGAGGCGTGGCCTTCGTGACCGCCGCAGAGCCCGCCACCACCGACGCCGACCAGCCCAATCCCAGCAGCGTCAGGGCGACGGCGAGCATCGGCAGGCTGCGCGGCGCCGACCACACGACGGCGGCGGTGGCCAGGAAAATCGCCTGGCCGACGAGGATCATGGTGGTCGTGCCGAATCGGTCGGCGGCCCACCCGAAGACGGGCGACAGGGCCCACATGCCGGCGATGTGCAGGCTCATGACCATGCCGATGATGGTCAGCGACGCCCCGAATCCCGTCATGTGCAGAGGCGCCATGGACATGAGCGTGACCATGACGAAGTGGGCGACGGCAACCGCGCCCTGCCCCGCGAGGACGATGCGGCGGTCGGCGGGCACCACGGCGAAGGGCTCATCGGCCGCTGCTCGTGCGGCGGGGGCAGGCTCATCGGTGAGCCGCGCGACCTCGAGCGGATCCGGGCGCAGCATCACGGCGTAGAGCAGCGTCGCCGCGGCCTGCGCGACGACGGTGATGAGGAACGGGCCCGTCAGCTCCGGCAGGCCGACTGCGCGGGCGACGATGCCCGACGGCGCCATGAGCAGCGGGCCGGTGACGGCGCCGACGGTCGTCGACCACATCACCGTCGACAGCATGAGGCCGCGCCGCTGCGGCAGAGCGGCGTCGGCGGCGGCGAACCTCGCCTGCAATCCCACCGCCGACCCGACGCCGAGCACCAGCAGGCCGACGAGGACGAGCGGGGTGTTGTCGGCGACGGCGGCGATGGTCGCGGCCACCGCGCCGACGGCCGCCAGGCCCGAGCCCACGGCCAAGGCGATGCCGCGGCCCTTCGCGATGGCCAGCCGCGCCAGCGGCACTGAGGCGATCGCCGCGCCCAACGTGCTCAGCGTCGCCGCGAGACCGGACAGTTCCGGGGAGCCCGAGACGTCGGCGACGAGGAGTGCGCCGACGCTCACCGCCGCACCGACGCCCAGCCCGCCGAGGATCTGGCCGAGCACGAGAACGACGATCAAGCGGGTGCGGGTCGACTGCGCGACGGCCGCCGATTCGGGCGTTCCGTGCGGGGTGCCCGCCGCCGCGGTGGCGTTCCGGTTCTGGTTCATGCCGTGGACTCTAGCCCGCCGGCCGGATCGCCCCGATTCAGCTGAGGATGTCGACGATGATCGCGTCGGCCAGCAGCCGTCCCGCGTCGGTCAGCCGCACCCGGCCGCCGTCGAGCGCCAGCATCCCGGCGGCCTCCTGCGCACGCGCCCGCTTGAGCTCGTCGGGCCGCAATTCCGACGCCGGCATGCCCTCGGACAGCCGGAGGCGGAGCATGACCCTTTCAATGTGGCGGTCGTCGTCGGAAAGCGATTCCGAATCGCGGATGGGCAGCTCGCCACCGGAGACCACCGAGGCGTAGCGCGCGGGGTGCTTGACGTTGTGGAAGCGCCGGCCCCCGATGTGCGAATGCGCGCCGGGGCCCGCGCCCCACCAGTCGCCGTCGCGCCAGTAGATCATGTTGTGGCGGCACTCCCCGCCCGGCTTGGCCCAGTTGGAGACCTCGTACCAGTCGTAGCCGTGGCCACGGAGCGCGGCGTCGATGCGCTCGTAGCGGTCGGCGAGATCGTCGTCGTCGGGCATGGGCAGCTCGCCGCGGCGGACCTTCCGCGCCATGGCCGTGCCCTCCTCCACGATGAGCGAGTACGCCGAGACGTGGTCGACGCCCGCCGACAGCACCGCCTCCAGCGACGCGTCGAGGTCGGACATCGACTCCCCCGGCGTGCCGTAGATGAGGTCGAGGTTGACGTGGTCGAATCCGGCGGCGCGCGCCTCGCGGGCGGCCTCCACCGGCCGGCCCGGCGTGTGCACGCGGTCGAGCGTCGCCAGCACGTGCGGGACGACGGACTGCATGCCCAGGCTGACGCGGTTGAAACCGGCCTCGCGGATGCCCTCGAAGAACTCCGGCGACGTCGACTCGGGGTTGGACTCGGTGGTCACCTCCGCGCCCGGCGCCAGGCCGAACGTGTCGCGCACGGCGTCGAGCAGGCGCGCCAGCCCGGATGCGCCGAGCAGCGACGGGGTGCCGCCGCCGATGAACACGGTCTCGGCGGGGCGCACGCCGGCCACTCCGGCCGCTTCGCCCGTGGCTCCCGCGCCGCCCGCGCTGCCCGCCGCCATCGACTCCGCCCCGAGCTCCAGCTCGCGCGCGATGGCGTCCAGGTAGGTGCCCGTCGACGCCGCCGACCCGAGCTCGCCGGCGGTGTAGGTGTTGAAGTCGCAGTACCCGCACCTCGTCGCGCAAAACGGGACGTGCAGGTAGACGCCGAATGCGGGGGCGGTCACACGCGCTCCGCGGCGCGGCGGCGGGCGACCTTGCGCACGACCTCGTCGATGCGGATGCGCTCCATGAGGAACGCCGGGGGCCTGCGCCCGCGCAGGGTCTTGGCCACGGCCGGATGGGTCTCGGGCACGGTCACGCACCACGCGGCGGCGGCATTGAGCGCGCGCCGGCCGCAGCGGGCGTACAGCGCCGGGATCTGCACCGACCCCAGCACCTCGACGCCGCGGATGTTCTCCGCGGACACCCAGTCCGCCAGCTCCTCCAGGTACGCCGCCGTGCTCTCCGATCGCGCCAGCAGCGCGTGTGCCACCGTCGGCACCGCGACGGGGTGGCGCAGCGGCGCCGGGATCGCGGACAGCTCGGCGACGTCGACGGGCTTCGGCTCCGGCCCCGGCTCGCGGTCCGGCATCGGCCCGAGCTCGCCGCGGCGGATGCCGGACGTGAACGCCTGCCGCAGCCCGGCCAGCTCGCCGATGAGCGGGCGCGCGTCCTCCACGGCCTCGTCGACGATGTCGGCCAGCTCCAGCACGCATTCGTCGACGAGCTCGCGGTCGACGTCGGCGATGGCCTGCGCCAGGTGCTCGATGTGCTCGGCGACCTCGTCGCCGATGTCGTAGAGCTCCTGGGTGATTTCCCGGAGCCGGAGGCGCGCGTCGTAATGCTCCACCGCGGTCCTCCTCGCCGGTCGGGCCCTGCCGGGCGCATCGTCGTCATCTGGGTCGCCGGGGCCGCCTGCGCGTTCCCCCGATGACCTCGAACGCCCCTCACTCTAAGGGGGCGGGGGGCGGTGCCGGTGGAGCGACACCGGCTCGTCGGGGTGTTTCGCCACTTGCTTGGCGACGCCGACGCGGGATCCGGGTGGCCGTCGCAAAGCACGAAGCCCGGCACCCCCAACGGGGTGCCGGGCCGGCGGGCGCATCCTGGCGCCGTGACGTGCGGATCAGCGGTGGTACATGTCCTCGACCTCGCGGGAGAACTTGTCCACGACGACGTTGCGCTTGACCTTCATGGTCGGGGTCAGCTCGCCCTCGTCCTCGGACAGGTCGCGCGGGAGGATGTGGAACTTCTTGATCGCCTCCGCATGCGAGACCAGCTCGTTGGCGGAGTTCACCGCGTCCTGGATCTCCGCGCGCAGCACCGCGTTGGCGGCGAGATCGCGGATCGTGGTCTGCTCCGGGATGTTGTGCTCGGCCTTCCACTTCGCGATCGCATCCTCGTCGAGGGTGACCAGGACGGAGATGAACGGGCGGCCGTCGCCGATGACCACGGCCTGCGACACCAGCGGGTGCGAGCGCATGCGGTCCTCCATCGGGCCGGGCGAGACGTTCTTGCCGCCGGCGGTGACGATGAGGTCCTTCTTGCGGCCCGTGACGCGCAGGTGGCCGGTCTCGTCGAGCTCGCCGAGGTCGCCGGTCTTGAACCACTCGCCGTCGAAGGTCTCCTTCGTGGCCTCCTCGTTCTGCCAGTAGCCCTTGAACACCACCGGGCCCTTGAGCAGGATCTCGCCGTCCTCGGCGATCTTCACCGAGCACCCGCCGACCGGGCGGCCGACCGTGCCGATGACCTGGTCGGTCGGCGTGTTCACCGTGATGGCCGCCGTCGACTCGGTCAGGCCGTAGCCCTCGTAGACCGTCACGCCCAGGCCGCGGAAGAAGTGGCCCAGGTCGGACGACAGCGCCGAGCCGCCGGAAATGGTGTACTGCACGGCCTCGCCCATGGCCGCCTTGATCTTGGCGAACAGCAGCTTGTCGTACAGCTTCAGGCGCAGCTTCTGCGCCGTCGACGGGCCGGACGGGGTGTCCAGGGCCTTGGAGTAGTCGATGGCCGCAGCCTCGGCGCGCTCGAACAGCGCGAGGCCGAAGGCGCCCTTCTCCTTCGCGCCGGCCAGGGCCGAGTCGCGGACCTTCTCGAACACGCGGGGCACGCCGAGGATCAGGTGCGGGCGGGAGCGCTGGAACTCCAGCGTCACCGTGGTGGTGTCGGCCCAGTGGGACTGGGTCGCGCCGCCGACGATGGAGGCCAGGGACACCGCGTTGGCCAGGACGTGGGCCAGCGGAAGGAAGGTGAGGATGCGGTTGCCCGGGCGGGCGATGACGCCGATGTCGTTGGTGAGGATGCCGCGGACCTCCGCCAGCCAGTTGCTGTGGGCCAGCATGCAGCCCTTCGGGCGGCCGGTGGTGCCGGAGGTGTAGATCACCGAGGCGAGATCGTCGGCGCGGGAGGCGTCGATGCGGTCCTGGACCTCGGAGTCCTCGATGTCGCGGCCCTCGTACATGAGGGTGTCCACGGCGGAGGCGTTGATCTCCAGCACGCGCCGCAGCTGCGTCGGGGACTCCGACAGCGGCGCGTGGCCGGAGTCGTCGACGATGAGGTTCTTCATCCGCTCGGTATGCTGGCGGCCCTCGGTGATGGCGAAGACGGCGCCGGAATCCTCGATGATCCAGCGGATCTGGCCGGCGGAGGAGGAACCGTAGATGGGCACGATCGTCGCGCCGGCCATCCAGATGGCGATGTTGATCAGGTTCCACTCGTAACGGGTCTCCGACAGCAGCGCGACGCGGTCGCCCTTCTCCACGCCGTTGGCGATGAGGCCCTTGGCCACGGCGACGGCCTCGTCGTGGAACTCCTGGGCGGTGACGTTGACCCACTCGAAGTTCTTCGGGCGGGTGAACATGACCAGCTTCGGGCGCTTGGCCACCAGTTCCTGCATCGCGGTGACGATGGTCTCCTTGTCGCCCACCGCGAACTGGGCCTCGCTGCTGTACTCCCGCATGGTCTTGATCGTCTCCTTCAGGTCGTCCATCTGTTCCTGGTCCACGTGCCGCCGACGCTACGCCGGCGCGCCGCCTGCCCCTCCGGGCCGGCGGCCCCGTGGCCGCAGTCAACCGGTGTGACATCGATTACTTCGGCAACCAACTTACGGCAGTCCCACCTCGGCGGTGCGGGAACCGCCCATAAAAACGGAAACGTTTCGCGGGTGAACGCCGGACCCCTCCGAACAGGTGCACTTTCGGGGCTGCTGGCATGATGGTTTTCGTGACCAACGACGACGCGCAGCCCCCCGTGACCGCCCCCTTGTCCGATCTCGCAGCCGATCTCGGCGTCGCCTCGCGCTTTACGGCGCACAACGGCGAGGAGACGACGGTGTCCCGGGAGACGATCCTGAAGATCCTCGCCGCGCTCGACGTCGACCTCGGCCCCACCCCCGAGGATCCCTCGGACGATGACATCCGCGCCGCGCGCGAGGCGTGGGCCGATCGCCGGTGGCGCAGGCTGCTGCCGCCGGTGGTGGTGAGCACCAGCGGTTCCCGCAAGGAGGTCCTCGTCCACGTCCCCGACGGCACGGACGTGTCCGTAACCGCGATCATCGGCGACGGCTCGGGCACGCCGGCCGGTGCCGGGGCGGGTGCCGGCTCCGGCTCCGACTCCGACTCCGACGCCGAAGAGAAGGAATGGCCGCTGGCCCAGATCGAGCACAACGTCGCCCCGCGCGAGGTCGACGGCGTGCTCATGGGCGAGGCCGCCTTCGCCGTGCCGGAGGATCTGCCCCTGGGCTGGCACCGGCTGCGCGCGGTCAACGGCGACGTCTCCGCCGAGTGCGAGTTGGCCGTGACCCCGGGTCGCTTGTCGACGGCCGATCGGTTCGTCGACAAGCCCGCAACCGGGGTCATGGCCCAGCTGTACTCGGTGCGCTCCGAGCGGTCGTGGGGCATCGGCGACCTGACCACGCTCGGTGACCTGGCCAGCGTGTCCGCGCGCGACGCGGGCGCCGACTTCGTGCTGATCAACCCGCTGCACGCCGCCGAGCCCTGCCCGCCCGTGGAGGATTCGCCGTACCTGCCCACCACCCGCCGGTACTCCAACCCGCTGTACATCCGGGTGGAGATGATCCCCGAGTTCTCCTACCTCGACGAGGCCGACGCCGCGGAACTGCGCGAGCTGGCCGCCGGCTTCCGCGAGCTCAATCGCTCCGCCGACGAGATCGACCGCAACCCGATCTACGCCGCGAAGCTGCGCGCCCTCCACGCCATCCACCACATCCCGCTGTCGGAGGTCCGCCTCGCCGACTACCGGCGGTTCCTCGCCGAGCAGGGGCGCGGCATCATCGACTACGCCCGCTGGTGCGCCGACCGCGACATCGACATGCGCACCGCCGCCCGCGACAACGGCGAGTTCGCGGGCCTGGTCACGCCGCTGGGCGCCCACGAGGACGTCGACGAGCTGCGCGAGGAACTGGTCGACTTCCACTGCTGGCTGCAGTGGATCCTCGACGAGCAGCTGCGCGACGCCCAGCGCGCCGCGACGGAGGCCGGGATGCGCATCGGCATCATGGCCGACCTCGCCGTCGGCGTGCACCCGGGCGGCTCCGATGCCCGCAACCTGGCCGAATGGATGGCGCCGGATGCCTCGGTGGGCGCCCCGCCGGACGGGTTCAACCAGCGCGGCCAGGACTGGTCGCAGCCGCCGTGGAACCCGCACAAGCTGGCCGAGGCCTCCTACATGCCGTGGCGCGACATGCTGCGCACGGTGCTGCGCCACTCCGGCGGCATCCGCGTCGACCACATCCTGGGACTGTTCCGCCTGTGGCTCATGCCGCGGATGGAGTCGCCGGCCAACGGCACCTACGTCCACTTCGACCATGAGGCGATGGTGGGCATCCTGGCGCTGGAGGCGGAGCTCGCCGGCGCCGTGGTCATCGGCGAAGACCTGGGCACCTTCGAGCCGTGGGTGCAGGAGTACCTGGCCCAGCGCGGCATCATGGGCACGTCGATCCTGTGGTTCGAGTCCGATGGCGACGGCGTGCCCAAGCACCCGTCGAACTACCGCCGCCTGTGCCTGTCGTCGGTGACCACCCACGACCTGCCGCCGACCGCCGGGTACCTCGACGGCGAGCACATCACGCTACGCGACCGCCTGGGCCTGTTCGACACCGACGTGGCCGAGGAGGAGGCCCGCGACCTGGACTGGGTCACGCGCAACCTCGCCGCGGTCGACGCGGCGGGCTGTTTCGAGGGGCTTTCCGGCGACGACGGCGAGGCCATCTCCGGCCGCGACTGGGCGAACATCTCCCGCGGGGAGCTGCCGGACGCCGGCCCGCTCATCGTCGGCCTGCACCGCTACCTCGCCCGCACCCCGTCGGCGCTGACGTGCATGGCGCTGGTGGACATGGTCGGCGATCGCCGCACGCAGAACCAGCCGGGCACCACCCACGACCAGTACCCGAATTGGTGCGTCCCGCTCACCGACGGCGACGGCCGCGCGGTGCTCGTCTCCGACCTGCCCGAGCTGCCCCTGTTCGGGGCGGTCGCGGAGGCCTCGACACGGAAGTGACGGGCACGGGCGCGGCCGTCCGCGCCCGATTGCCCCACCCCCGATACCCGGCACCCGACCCCCGGAAGGATGATCGGGCGCGCACTGGGACAATCGGGGGGTGACCGATAAATCTTCCCGCTCCGCGGGTCCGACCATCATCGTGGTCGGGCTCATGTTGTTCGCCATGTTCTTCGGCGCCGGCAACCTCATCTTCCCGCCGCAGCTGGGCACCGAGGCGGGCACCGCCTATGGCCCGGCGATGGCGGGCTTCCTGTCCACGGCCGTGCTGCTGCCGGCATTGGCCGTCATAGCGGTGTCGGTGTCGGGCAACGGCATCTCCGACATCGCGTCGAGGGCGGGCCGGATCTTCGGCCTGGTCTTCTCCATCGCGGTGTACCTGTCCATCGGCGCGCTCTACGCCATCCCCCGCACGGCCAACGTCGCGTTCGAAACCGGCGTCGCGGGCGTGGCGGGGACGTCGTCGCCGTGGGCGCTGTTCGCCTTCACCGCCGCATTCTTCGCGGTGTCGCTGTGGCTGTCGCTGCGCCCGGGCGGCATCGTCGATTCGCTGGGCCGGTGGCTGACGCCGGCGCTGCTGATCCTCATCGTCGCCCTGGTCGCCGTCGGCGCGACGGTGCTCACGGCCGAGCCGGGCGCCCCGACGGAGAAGTGGGCGGGGTCGCCGTACACGGCCGGCTTCCTCGAGGGCTACCTCACCATGGACTCCCTGGCCGCGCTGGTCTTCGGCATCGTGGTCATCGATTCGCTGCGGTCGCGGGGGATGACGAAGCAGAGCCAGGTGGTCAAGTCCTCCATCCTCGCCGGCATCGTCGCCGTCATCCTGCTCGGCGTCGTCTACCTGGGGCTGGGCCACCTGGGCCGCGGCATCGAGGGCGAGTACACCAACGGCGCGCTGCTGCTGTCGGACGCCGCGACCATGGCCTTCGGTTCCGCCGGCGCCTGGGTTTTCGCGCTGATCGTGCTGCTGGCTTGCTTGACGACGGCCGTCGGCCTGATCACCTCGACCGCCGCCTTCTTTTCTTCGCTGACCCCGTCCATCGGGTTCCGCACGTGGGCCGTCGGTTTCACGCTGGCGGGGCTGCTGATGTCGAATCTGGGGCTGGAGACGATCATCGGCATCGCCATCCCGCTCAACGTGTTCCTGTACCCGATGGCGGTGGCGCTGGTGTTCCTGACGCTGCTGCAGGCGGCGCTGCCGTTCAAGCTGGTGTGGTCCTACCGGGTGCCGGTGGCCGTGGCGGGCGTGTTCGCGCTGCTGGATCTGGCCCGGGCGCTGGAGTTCGACCCGGCGTCGGCCATCCCGGCGCTGGCGAATCTGCCGCTGTACGAGGAATCGCTGTCGTGGGTCATCCCCACCGCGATCGCGCTGGCGATCTGCCTGGTGGTGGACCGGCGCGCGGGCCTGCCGGCCCCGAAGCCCGGAGAATCCTCGGCGTCGATCGGCGCCGAGGGCGCGCAGGCCGTCCGCGTCGACGCCTGAGGTCAGCGCCGCCCGGCGTCTGGATCTGGGTCTGGGCCCGGACCTAGAACTGCGTCATGATGCCGGCGACGAGCACCAGGATGATGAGCACGACGAGCGCGATCTTGACCGGTGACTTCCGCATGATGGTTCTCTTTCTGCTCCGCCCCGGCTGCTAGCTGGGGTCCTGCTCGACCAATTCGATTCGCGCCCTGCCCCCTCGGGCGGGGCGCTTTTTCGCCCACTTGCCGGAGATGCGGCCGACGACGATGTCGATGAGGCCGATGAACGCGAACGCCACCGCGCCGCCGACGGGCACGAGGAACGCCAGCAGCACGATGGTCTGCCCGAAGACCGGCAACTGCGTCAGCCACTGGCCGATCGCGTCGACGGTTCCCTCGAATGCTTCGTACACGGCGGTTCACCTTACCCGACCGGCCGAACCCGGCCCTTCGCCCGACCGATCGGCCGGACGCGGCCGTTTTTCCCCTGGCTGCCCGGGCCTACCCGGACGTGACCTCCGCGACCTCGGTGACCCCGGTGACTTCGGAGCCCGCCAGTCCGCGGCGCTCCAGCAGCGGGCGGATGTCCTTGTCGCGGCCGCGGAAGTCGCGGTAGGCCTCCGCGAAGTCGATGGCTCCGCCGCGCGACAGGATGGTGCCGCGGAACCGGTCGCCGCCTTCGCGGGTGGCGCCGCCGTTGTCGGTGAACCACCCGTACCCGTCGGCGTCGAGCGCCTCCGCCCACAGGTAGGAGTAGTAGCCCGCCGAGTAACCGCCGGCGAAGATGTGGTTGAAGTACGTCGACCGGTAGCGCGGGGCCAGGTTGGCCACGTCGAGGCCGTATTCCTCCAGCGCCTCCTGCTCGAACTGCCCGACGTCGGTGACCGCGGCGGCCTGCTCCGGCGTCAGCGAGTGCCACGCCAGGTCCAGGGCGGATGCGGCGAGGTACTCGGTCGTCGCAAAGCCCTCGCCCGCGGTGCGGGCGCGCTTGACGGCCGCCACCAGCTCGGCGGGGATGGGCTCCCCGGTCTCGGCGTGGAAGGCGTAGTTGGACAGGATCGACGGCTCGAGCGCCCAGTTCTCATTGATCTGCGAGGGAAACTCGACGAAGTCGCGGGGGACGTTGGTGCCCGAGAAGCGCGGGTAGCGCACGTCGGACAGCAGGCCATGGAGGGCGTGGCCGAACTCGTGGAAGAGGGTGGTGACCTCATCGAGCGTCAGCAGCGCCTGCTCCCCCTCGCCCGGCTCGGCGATGTTGAGCACGTTTACCACCACCGGCTTGGTGCCCAGCAGGTGCGACTGGTCGACGAAGGAGCTCATCCACGCACCACCCCGCTTGGTCGGCCGGGAGAAGAAGTCGGTGAGCAGCAGACCGATGCCGGTGTCGGTGGAGTTCTCGTCGCGCACCTCCCACACGGTCACGCCCGGGGCGTAGCCGGTGAGGTCCTCGCGCGGCACGACGTCGATGCCGTAGAGCTTCTTCGCGGCGTGGAAGACGCCGTCGCGAAGCACGCGGTCGAGCGGGAAGTACGCCTTGAGCTTCTCGCCGTCGACGGCGAACTCCTCGGCACGGCGGCGCTCGGCCCAATACGGCCAATCCGGGGCGCCGACCTCGGCGCTCCCCTCGACCTCGTCCCCGTCCCCGCCGGATCCTTCGCCGCCCACCTTCGCGGCCTCCTCGGCGGCGAGGTCGGCGACGCGCTTGTACTCGCCTTCGGCATTGGCGACGGCCGCCGGGGCCAGGTCCGTGATCAGCTTCTTCGCGGCCGCGGCGTCGCCGGCGGTCTCGTCGGCGATGACGTAATCGGCGTGCGTGTCGTAGCCGAGCAGCCGGGCGCGCTCGGCGCGGAGGCGGACCTCCTCGAGCAGGACCGGACGGTTGTCGTGGCCCTCGCCTGTGCCGCGCGCGATGGAGGCGGCATAGACGCGGGCGCGGGTGTCGGGCGACTCCAGGTCGGTGAGGATCGCCTGCACGCTGGGCAGATCCAGCGGGATCAGCCACCCGTCCTCCCGGCCGGCCTTGCGGGCGTAGCGCGCGAAGTTGTCCTTCGCCGACTGCGACAGCCCCGCCAGATCGACCTCGTCGGCGATGGCCACGGCGCGATCGTTGGTGTCGGCGAGCAGGTTCTCGCCGAAGGCGGTCGACAGCTCCGACAGCCGCGAATTGATCTCCTTGAGCCGCTTCTTCCCCGCATCATCCAGATCCGCGCCGGCGCGCCGGAAATCACGGACGACCTTGTCCAGGAGGCGGCGCGCCTCGTCGTCGAGCGCCGTATCGTCGTCACGCTCCGCGACCTGCTTGATGCGGTCCCACAGGCCCGCGTTCAGCCGCACCCCGTCCAGGTGGGCGGCGAGCTCGGGCGCGATGGCCGCCTCGATGGCCAGGCGCTCCTCGGTCGCATCGGTGCCGGCGACGTTGAAGAAGTACGCGGCGACGCGCTCAAGCAACCGGCCCGACGCCTCCAGCGCCTCGAGGGTGTTGGCGAAGCTCGGGGCCTCCGGATTGTCGACGATCGCCGCGATCTCCGCGTCATGGTCGACGAAGGCGGTGCGGAACGCCGGGATGACGTGCTCGTCGCCGATCGCCGCGAAATCGGGCAGCCCGTACGGCAGCGCCGACGGCGTCAGCAGAGGATTGTCGGCGAGGGTCCGGTCCTTGGCGTCTTCGTTGCTCATGTCGCCCAACTGTAGCCCCGGCCGCGGATCGGGCGTTTACGCTTGTCGCCATGAGCCATTCCGATGCCACGCCGATTCCCGGCGCCCGCCCGGGCTCGGCGGAAATTACCGTCGATGCCCCGGCCGGTGCCCTGACCGGCCACGTCTCGGACGGCATCCTGCGCATCCACACCATCCCGTATGCCACGGCCGAGCCGTTCGGGCCGTCATCGCCGGTGCCGCCCGGCGCGCACGATGGGCGCGAGCCGATCGGCGATCCGATGGGCGACGGGTCCGGCACTCCCCTTCGCCAGGGCGTCGGGCACATGCAGTTGACGGTGACGGCCCCTGCATCCGTCGTCAAGCGAAATGCCGGTCCCGGCCGGCCCATCCTGTTGTGGATCCACGGCGGCCGTTTCGAGGAGGGCCACCCCTCCGAGCCGTGGTGCACCATGCGCCGGTTCGCGCAGGAGGGCATCGTCGCGGTGTCGCTGGGCTACCGCAAGACGCTCGACGGGTTCTGGCGCACCGCCGGCGAGGGCCGCGTCGGTGAGCCGGGCGCGGCGCCGTACCGGGCGGTCGATGACCTGCTCCACGCGCTGCGCTGGGTCCGCGACAATGCCGCGGCCTTCGGCGCCGACCCCGGCAACGTCACATTGTCCGGGCAGTCGGCGGGCGCGGGGCTGGCGCTGGCGCTGGCCTCCGACGCGAGGTCGACGGGGCTGGTGCACCGGGTCATCGCCCTGTCGCCCGGGCTGTCGCGGGGCTCCGGCAGTGCTTTGCGACGCCTGCTCGCCCGCCTCGGAGGCATCGGCCCGTCGGGTGCGCCCTCCCCGGAGATCGCCGACAAGGCATACCGCCTGCTGGCCGCGGTCGCGCCGACCGATACGGCGGTGGGCCCGCGCATCCGGGAGATCAGGCCGCGGGTGCCGCTGATGGTCACGGCCACCAGCGAAGAGTTCCATTTCGTGCCGCCGCTGATCAGGGCCGATGGGCTGCCCGGCGCGCGGATGTTGGCCAGGGCGATCGGGGCGGCGCACGGTGCGACCGGCCCGCTGCCGCCGGAGGCCGGCGACCGGCCCGTAGGCGGGGTGATCTCCGATGCGGCGATCCGGGCCAGCGCCGTGGCCGTCGCCGATTCCTCGGCTGCGGCGGGAATGCCGACGTGGGTCGGCGAGTTCCGGCCCGGCGAGGGCACGGGCATCGGCCCCGACGGGCGCGTCACCGACGGCGCCCCGCATTGCGTGGATCTGGCCCGGTTCTTCGGCCGCGAGGCCGGGCACCCGTTCCACGATCAGGTGGTGTCGTTCATCCGCACCGGCGACCCCGGCTGGCCGCGCTACTCGCCGCCGCAGCGCACCGGGCGCATTTGGTTCGGCGGCGGGGCGCAGGCGGTCGAGGCCGACGAGCCGGACCCGTGGGGCGGGGTGCGGGCGATGTTCGGCCGGGCCTGACTCTGTCCCGGCTCTGCTCCCTTACTTCGCTCCCTTACTTCAGCGAGGTGATGTACTCCCCGAAGTACGGCAGTGCGAACGCGAGGCGGCCGAATTGCGGGGACCGGACCAATTCCCTTTCGATCAGCCGGGCCCGACGCGGGGACAACCCCTGCGGCGTCCATCCGAGACGGGCGGCGATCTCACCGGTCGGCGCAGATTCTTCGCCGGTCTCCGCCATGATCTCCGCCATGACCTCCAGCACGGCCCTTTCGCCGTCGGGCACTCCGCTCAGGGACGGCCTGTGCACTTGGGCGCCCATCCGGTCGATGGCGCGATCGCGAATGGCGGTGACGTCGGAACGGGTGATCGAGGGGCCGTCGCCAAGCGAGGCCCGGGCCCACGCCAGCGACCCCACCAGCTGGATGAGGTACGGGTACCCGCGGGAAATGTCGGCCGCGACCGCGGCGGCAGCCGCATCCATCGGACGGCCGCCATCGGCCGAGGTCCTCAGCAGCGCGTCGATCGCCGCGTCGCGGTCGACGGGGCCCAGCTCGAGGCGCTCCGCGCGACGGAGGAACGTCGTCCCCTCCAGCTGCAGCAACTGGTCGATGCCGTGGGGCAGGCCGGCGGCGGCGAAGGCGACGTCGAAATCGTCGCGGACGAGATCCTGGTAGGCGATCGCCAGCTGCTTCATCGCGGCCGGGTCGGCGCTCTGGACCTCGTCGATGGTGATGAGCAGCCCCGTTCCACGGGAGCGCAGCAGCTCCGAGGCCTCGCGCAGACGGCCGATGAGCGTCGGTGCGGGGCGTTCGTCGGCTGGCGCGGAGACGGAAATGGAGCCGATGCCCGTGATGGACGCTCCCGTCACCGTCCTGCGGGGCACCTCGTCCGCGACGTCGGCGATGAGGCCCGGCAGCGTGGTGTGGACGAGGTCGCCGATGAGCGACTCCCCCACGTGAGCGCGCGCGATGACCCAGCCCTGGCCGCGGGCGACGTCTTCGAGCTCGTTGAGCAGCACCGTCTTGCCTATGCCCCTCGCGCCGCTGACCAGGATCGCCCGATAGGGACTGCCGGGGCCCTCCGCCAGCGCGAGCTCGAAATCCTCCAGGAGCCGATCACGACCGGCCAGCACCTGCGGAGACACTCCGAAGGTCGGGCGAAACGGATTGCGCGGTCGTCTGGCTGCGGTCATGGCCGGAGCTCCTTTCGATCGTGCAGGGTCTGCGGGATTCCGGCCCCGCTTGTTAGATCTGTTATACGAGACTCGGGCAGTTAGATCTCTTATACCTCAACCGGTCCATTAGATCCGCTAGATCCGCCAGATTCGCCACATTCGCCCCAGCGGCCCATCCACCCCATCCGCACTGGGCCGCTGGATCCGCCGGAGGCTCAGATGCCGACGTCGAGGACGATCTGCAGGATCTGCCAGCACACCAGCAGCGTGATGAGGGTGATCAGCACCGCCCAGACTGCGCGGTACTTCATGAACAGGTTGTCGCCGTGCGGGTCACCGTCGGCGCCGCCGCGCTCGTGCATCGGCCGCGGATCGGGGCTGCCGTCCCACTGCGGCCGCGGGTCCGCGTCGCCGGGGCGGCGGGGGTCGTGGTGGTCGTCTCGTCGCTGCGGTTCCATGTCCCCCACTATGCCGGACGCCGGACATCCCCATGGCGGTGCCGGTGCTCGCCCATCGCGAATCCGCGGCGGCTGATAGCTTCGGGGCCATGGCGCTGGACCTACTGGATCCCGACACTCCCCACCTGACCCCCGTGTCTCCGAAGCTGGCGACGGTACGCCGGATTTCGGCGGCCATCTGGCTGCTGCCATTCGTGGTCGCCGGGGCCGTCCTCGCGGTGCTCGTCCACCCCCTGTGGTGGATCGCCGCCGGAGCGGTCGCCGTCCTGTTCGCGTGGATCTTCTGGGTCATCGGCCGCCAGGTGTCGGCGCACAGGTACCGGGAGGATGCGGAGGACATGATCGTCGCCCGCGGCCGCTGGTGGCGCTCGGTCACGGTGGTCCCCTATGGCCGCATCCAGTTCATCGACATCGACGAAGGCCCGATCCTCCGCGCGTTCGGCCTGGCCACGGTCAAGCTCAACACGGCTTCGGCCTCCTCCGATGCGCAGTTGTCGGGGCTGCCCCGGGCAGAGGCCCATGAACTGCGCGAGCGACTCTCCGGCCGGGCGCGGGAGAGGATGGCCGGGCTGTGACCGCCCCTTCCCACCCCAACCCTTCCCACCACGGCCCCGGCGGCCCCGACGACCGCGGCCCCGTGGGCCGAGGAGGCCACGACGCCGGCGGCAGCGGCATCCCCTCTCGCCCCGGCCCGATCGGCCCGGGCCGACGCCGCGTGCATCCGGTCACTCCGCTGCTTGCCGGCGGGCGGGCGTTGGCGGCGGTCATCGCGATCATCGCGTTCAACGTGGTCCAACAGTCGACCTCCCTGGGCAAGATCATCGAGTTGCTCACCGACTCCGGCCCGATCGTGTGGCTGGTGTCCACCGGCGTCGCGCTCCTCGCCGTCGCCGTCACGGCCGCGCTGTCGTGGGTGTCGTGGCGGTACCGATTCTTCGAGCTTGCCGACGACGAAGTGCGCATCGGTTCGGGCTGGCTCATCCGATCGCGGCGCACTGCCCGGTTCGACCGCGTCCAGGCCGTGGACGTCAATCAGCCGTTGCTCGCGCGTTTGGCGGGATTGGGCGAGGTGAAGGTGGAGACCGCCGGCGGCGATGACTCCGACCTGACCATCCGTTTCCTCACCATGGACGATTGCCGCGCCGTACGGGCCGCGGTCCTCGAGGCCAAGCGGGAAACCGAAGGCCACGGTTACGGACCGCCGCCCGGCCACGATCCCCGCCAGCTCCCCGGCCAAAGCGGTGACCAGGGCCCAGACCAGAACGCCGACCACGCCACGGCGATCCACGGCCCCGTGCCTCCGGGCCGCCTGTTCGCGTCGGCGGCGCTCGGCCCCGGGCTGCTGGTCCTGCTCTTCATCCCGATCGCTTTCTTCGCGTCCTTCGCCGCGCTGACCGCCCTCGGCGCGGTGGAGGGAGTGTCGGTGACCGAGGCGATCGTCATGACCTTCGGAGCCATCGCCGGCACGTCGTTCATCGGCGTGGCCGTGTTCCTCTTCGGCATCGTCGCCTCGGTCTGGCAGAAGTGGAACAAGTTCCACGGTTTCACGCTGTCGGCCGACGACCGCGCCGGGCGCCTGCACATCAGCGCGGGACTGACGGCGACGCGCCGCCAGACCATTCCCGTCCGCCGCATCCACGCGGTGCAGATCGTCGAACCGGCCTGGTGGCGGCCCATGCACTGGTCGACCGTGCGCATCAACGTCGCCGGATACGCCGGTGAGGGATCGGAGATCTCCACCGTCCTGCTGCCCGTCGCCCACGTGCCGGATTCGGACGCTGTGGTCGACGGCCTCATCGGCCGCATGACCGACCTGCGCCGCCAGCCCTCCGAGGCGATGTGGTCGTCGCCGCAGCGCGCCGTCTGGCTCTCCCCCATCGACTGGCGCAACCAGACGGTCCGCGTCACGCCCCGGGCGCTGGTCATCACTTCGGGCCGCCTGCGCCGGTACCGGACGATCATCCCGTGGACGCGCATCCAGGGCCACACGCTGCAGCAGGGCCCGCTGTCGCGCGCATTGTCGCTGTACACCGTGCGCATCGACCTCGTCGGCGGCCCCATCACCGTCGCCGCCGCCCAACTCGCGCCGGACGACGCGGCACGGCTGATGCGGGTGCTGGACGAACGGCGGGGCGCGTAGGCGTCGTCAAGCAATCGGCGCCCTCCCCTCACCCATCCCCTCGTGAACCCCTGCCGATGCGGGGGTCCGCGGGCGCGAACCGGGCACGCGGACGTGCCCACCTGCCGGATTTCGGAGGCGCCCGAACGCGTTCATCTGCGCGATGACCGGCGTTTCCCTACGCTGGTCCGCATGCATGATTGGTATCGAAGCGCGGTGTTCTACGAGGTTCTCGTGCGCGCGTTCAACGACTCGGACAACAACGGTTCCGGCGACTTGAACGGCCTGCGGGAGAAACTCGACTACCTGCAGTGGCTCGGCGTGGACTGTCTGTGGCTCCCGCCGTTCTACGACTCGCCCCTGCGCGACGGCGGGTACGACATCCGCGACTTCCGCGCAGTGCTGCCGGAGTTCGGCACCGTCGAGGACTTCAAGCTGCTTCTCGACGAAGCCCACGCCCGCGGCATCCGCGTGATCACCGACCTGGTGATGAACCACACCTCCGACAGCCACGAATGGTTCCAGCAGTCGCGCATGGACCCCGACGGGCCCTACGGCGACTTTTACGTGTGGACCGACGACCCCGACACTTATTCGGGCGCGCGCATCATCTTCGTGGACACCGAGGACTCCAACTGGACGTACGACCCGGTGCGCGGCCAGTACTACTGGCACCGCTTCTTCTCGCACCAGCCGGACCTCAACTACGACAACCCGGCCGTGCAGGAGGCCATGATCGACGTCCTGCGCTTCTGGTCCGACCTGGGGCTCGACGGCTTCCGCCTCGACGCCGTGCCGTACCTGTTCGAGCGCGAGGGCACCAACTGCGAGAACCT
Source organism: Corynebacterium sp. NPDC060344 (assembly GCF_042725215.1). NCBI lineage: Bacteria > Bacillati > Actinomycetota > Actinomycetes > Mycobacteriales > Corynebacteriaceae > Corynebacterium > Corynebacterium sp. NPDC060344. The sequence goes on from NZ_JBHXCS010000002.1 coordinate 360,370, forward strand.
GCCCGAGACGCATGACTTCCTGAAGAAGTGCCGCGCGGTCATGGACGAGGAGTACCCCGGCTGCGTGCTGCTGGCCGAGGCCAACCAGTGGCCGGAGGACGTCGTCGAGTACTTCGGCGACCCGGAGGTCGGCGGCGACGAGTGCCACATGGCGTTCCACTTCCCGCTGATGCCGCGCATCTTCATGGCCGTGCGCCGCGAGTCGCGCTTCCCCATCTCCGAGATCCTCGAATCGACGCCGGACATCCCGTCGTCGGCGCAGTGGGGCATCTTCCTGCGCAACCACGACGAGCTGACGCTGGAGATGGTCACCGACGCCGAGCGCGACTTCATGTACGCCGAGTACGCGAAGGACCCGCGGATGAAGGCGAACATCGGCATCCGCCGCCGCCTGGCGCCGCTGCTGGACAACGACCGCAACCAGCTGGAGCTGTTCAACGCCATGCTGCTGTCGCTGCCAGGCTCGCCGGTGCTGTACTACGGCGACGAGATCGGCATGGGCGACAACATCTGGCTCGGCGACCGCGACGCGGTGCGCACCCCGATGCAGTGGTCGCCCGACCGCAACGCCGGGTTCTCCCGCTGCGATCCGGGCCGCCTGTACCTGCCGACCATCCAGGACGCGACCTACGGCTACCAGGGCATCAACGTCGAAAGCCAGATGGGCTCGACGAACTCCCTGCTCAACTGGGTGCGCCGGATGGTGCACGTGCGCAAGAAGTACCGCGCCTTCGGCCTGGGCGACTTCCGCGAGCTCGACAGCGACAACCCGTCGGTGCTCACCTACCTGCGCGAGCATGACGACGAGCGCCTGCTGTGCGTCAACAACCTGTCCAAGTACCCGCAGGCCGTGGAGCTGGACCTGTCGGAGTTCGCCGGCGCCACCCCGGTGGAGCTGACCGGCTCGGTGCCGTTCCCCGAGGTCGGCGCGGATTCCTACCAGATCACCCTGCCGGGCCACGGCTTCTACTGGTTCGAGCTGCAGGCGCCGCCGGAGGCCCCGGCGGTCGGCGCGAGCTCCGCGGCGCCGACGGTGCCGGTGGCGCAGGCCATTTCCGACGCCCCGGTGGCGGCGACGGCCGACCACGCCGATGATTCCGATGAGCGAGAGGCGAATCGATGAACGACAACGTCAACGACCATGTCACTGACACCCCCACCGACGCCGGTTTGATCGCGTCGGAGCTGACCCGCACCCTGCCGGTGCAGCGTTTCTTCGCGGACAAGGCCGCCGGCATCGACCGGTTGGAGATCCTGGTCCAGGCGCCGGTCGTGCGCGGTGATGCGGAGAGCCCCGACGTCGACGTGCTGTTCGTGCGCGTCCACGCCGGCGACGCCTCCCCCGCCTACCTGGTGCCCATCGCGTGGGGCGACTCCCTGCCGGAGGCCCAGGAGGATGCGCTGCTCGTCGCCGGCGAGGGCGTCATCGGCTATGACGCGCTGGTCGATCCTGCGGCGGTGACGGCCCTGGGCCGTGCGCTGGCCGCCGACGGCAAGCTGGGCCCGATGGAGCTCAAGCGCGTGCCGGGCGCGGAGCTGGCCGTGCCGGAGAAGGGCCGGCCGATGGGCGTGGAGCAGTCCAACACCTCGGTGATCTTCGACGACGAGGTGATGGTGAAGTTCTTCCGTCGCCTGCACCCGGGCACCAATGCCGACGTCGAGCTGCTGGCCGCGCTGTCGGCCGCCGACTGCGCGTCGGTGCCGCGCCTGTTCGGCTGGGCCGAGCTGGAGGTCGACGGCGAGACGTACACCACGGCGATGCTCCAGGAGTTCGTGCCCAATTCGGCCGATGGCTGGTCGATGGCGCTGACGTCGGTGCGCGACATCATCCGCGAGGGCGATCTGCAGCCGGAGGATCTGGGCACCGATTTCGGCGTCGAGTCCGCGGCGCTGGGTGCCGCGGTGGCCGAGGTCCACGACAACCTCGCCGCGACGGTGCCGGTGCGCCGCCGCGTGTCGGGCGAGGAGCTCGTCGCGCCGATGCGGGCGCGCCTGCAGCACGTGGCTGCGGTGGTTCCGCAGGTCAAGGAGCTTTACGACGACGCCGAGGCGGTCTTCGCCAAGGCAGCCGCCTCCGTCGGCGACGAGGGCGTGCCCGTCCAGCGCATCCATGGCGACCTGCACCTGGGTCAGGTGCTGCGCACGCCGCGGCATTGGCTGCTCATCGATTTCGAGGGCGAGCCGTCGCGTCCGTGGGACGAGCGCCGGCTGCCGGACCATCCGCTGCGCGATGTCGCCGGCATGGTGCGCTCCTTCGATTACGCGGCGCACTACCCGTTGCTGACCGGCCGCGAGGATTCCCGCCAGCAGCGCTTCCGAGTCGGCGAATGGGCCAACCACAACGTCGGCGCGTTCCTCGAGGGCTATGCGTCGACGTCGGGCCGCGACCCCCGCGATGATGCTGCGCTGCTCGACGCGTTCATCCTGGACAAGGCGATTTACGAGTGCCTGTACGAGGCACAGAATCGCCCCGGTTGGCTCGAGCTGCCGCTGGCGGCGGTGGCGAGGTTGCTTGACACCGAATAGACCGCTTGGTCTATAGTGGCGGCAGGTCCAGAGTTGCGGCGGGCGAGACATGGCCCCGGGACTTCATCGCCGCACGGCAACCGCGGTTCGAGCCACGGTGCCCTCCCGGGAAGACCGGCCACCGCCGGCGACTCCGGCGGTCGGAAGAACTCGACCGGGAGGACACCCCGCCATGCGCACCACCATCAGCACGAACGCCGCCACCACGAACACCGGCAGCACGAACGCTGCCGACACAAACGCAGTCGCCGACAACTCCGCCGACAGTTCCGCAGAGGCCCGCCGCCTCCGCTTCGCGGCGACGTGGCACCGGCGATCGGGCGGCGGTGACGGGGGCGCCGGCTCGTCGTCAAGCGACCCGGCCCTGCGCCCCGCCTACCCCGCGCCCGTCGCGGCCCCGGAAGCCCCGCCGGCCGGCGCGCTGCACGCGACCGTCGAGTCGCTGACCCCGGCCGGCGAAGGCGAGACGCTCATCTTGCGCGACGCGGATGGGCGCCGCCTGCACTTCTACCGCGACGGCCTGTTCCGATGGTCGACGCGCACGGCGACCGACGTCCTCGTCGACGCCGGCGCCGCACCGGGGCCGACCCCGCGGCGCCTGTGGGTGCGCCACCCCGGCAACGGCACGTGGTGGACCGACACCGCGGTGTGCCACGCGGTGGACTGCGGGGAATAGCGGCCGCTCCCGCGGGGTTGTACAAAGTTGGTACTCGATGCGCCGGTGGCCACCAGCCCGGACGCCGGAATCGCGCGAGCCGCCGCCTGCCCCACCCCGACAGGAGAGATCCCGTGCAATACCTCGCCCGAATCCTCGGCACGACGAAGGTGCTGTGGCCCTTCTACGTCGGCATCGTCATCAGCTCGGTCGCCACCGCCGTCGCGGCGCTGGTCAGCCCGTTCCTCATCCGCGACGCCACCGACACCATCGTCGAGGCCGTCGGCGCCGGCGACCCCGACACCGTCTCGCGCGCGGTCACGGCGATCATCTGGCTGGCCATCGGCCTGCTCATCGCCGACCTGGTGCAGACGATCGTGCAGAACATCGGCGGCTACCTCGGCGACGTGATGACGGCCCGGATGCGCGAGATCCTGTCGACCCGCTACTTCGCCAAACTCCTGTCGCTGCCGCAGCGCTACTTCGACGACCAGGTCACGGGCACCATCATCGCCCGGCTGGAACGGTCGATCACCAACGTCACGCAGTTCCTGCAGTCGTTTTCCAACAACTTCTTCCCCATGCTGCTCACCGTCTTCGCGGTGCTGGGCATCACGGGCTGGCACTACTGGCCGCTGGCGCTGCTGCTGGCGGCGGTGTTCCCCACCTACATGTGGCTGACGGCGCTGACGTCGAAGCGCTGGCAGAAGATCGAGGGCAAGAAGAACGCCCGCGTCGACCTCGCCGGCGGCCGTTTCGCCGAGGTCGTCGGCCAGGTCAAGGTCGTGCGCTCCTTCACCGCCGAGACCCGCGAGGTCCGCGACTTCGCCGGGCATTACGACGCCACCGTGGGCCTGACCCGCGAACAGTCCACGTGGTGGCACCGCATGGACGCGCTGCGCGGATCGATCCTCAACGTCATCTTCTTCGGCATCTACCTGCTGCTGTTCCTGCGCACGTTGAACGGCGACTTCTCCATCGGCACGATGGTCATGCTCATCCAGCTGGTGAACATGGCCCGCCAGCCCGCGATGATGATGAGCTTCCTCGTCGATGCAGCCCAGCGCGCCGTCGCCGGCTCCCGCGACTACTTCGACGTCATGGCCCTGGAATCGGAGGCCTCCGCCCCCAAGGAGCTCATCGCGGCCGCGGCCACCGACGGCGGTGTTCCGGACGACGCCGGGACGTCGTCACGCAACCGTTCCGAAGCCGGGGCCACGGCCACCGGCCCGATCCCCGCGACGGCACCGAACCGCCTGGCCCCGCCCGCCGACGGCGGGCCCGTCATCGAGCTCGACGACGTGTCCTTCGCCTACGAGGAAGGCAATCCCGTCCTCGAGGGCGTGACCTTCCGGGCCGGGCGCGGCGAGCGCGTCGCGCTGGTCGGCGAGTCCGGCGGCGGCAAGTCGACGCTGGTCAACCTCATCCTTGGGTTCTACCAGCCCACCGGCGGCACGCTGGAGGTCTGCGGCGCCGACGTGCGCGACGTCGACATGGACGCCCTGCGCGACTCGGTCGGCGTGGTGTTCCAGGACGCCGCACTGTTCTCCGGCACCATCCGCGAGAACATCGCCTACGGCCGCCCCGACGCCACCGACGCGGAGATCGAGGACGCCGCCCGCCGCGCCAACGCCGACGGCTTCATCCGCCGCTTCCCCGAGGGCTACGGCACCACCATCGGCGAGCGCGGCCTGAAGCTGTCCGGCGGGCAGAAGCAGCGCGTGGCCATTGCGCGGGCGATCCTCAAGGACGCCCCGGTACTGCTGCTCGACGAGGCGACCTCCGCCCTGGACACCAAGGCCGAGCGCGAGGTCCAGCACGGCCTGGAGAAGCTGATGGAGGGCCGCACGACCATCATCATCGCCCACCGACTGTCCACGATCTCGAACGTGGACACCATCGTCACCCTCGACAATGGCCGCGTCGACGAAGTCGGCTCCCCCGCCGAGCTGGCGGTCTCCGGTGGCATCTACGCCGAGCTGCTCAAGCTCACCGCGTCGGCGTCGGCGGCCGACCGCAAGCGCCTGAAGAAGTACGGCCTGGAGGTGTAGCGCCGGCCGCCCGGAGACAACGGGGGATTCTCCCAAACACCCCTGCTACTGAAACGAATCACCGGCGTTTGCTAGTCCGAAATCGGTAACTGCACATCAGATAGTCCGGATCCACTGCGCTCTTCCATTCGCTTACGGATCTGGTTACTCAGCACAAATTGTTCCGCTTCAGGTTCGACCACGAAGGAGAGCAAACTTCCGTCGATCTTCAAGAGCTCCTCCTGAACCTCAATGGGCGTGGCATAGAAAAACTCTCGACGAAGATTAACCCGATTGACACGTCGTTCAGCGAAGCGGCGATGCAACTCAGATTCCACACCTGAAGCGTTCTCAGAAAAGAACAGTGCGTGCACGTCAAACTTGAACGGAACCGACGCATCCCCCAGCTCATGAACCCTGTCCATCGGGTCAAGTCGGCGAGTCATGCCAATTTTGATGACGCCGGGACCAAATGCTCCAATATTGCTAATCACGTATACATAGCCAGCTCGCGCGTTGTTTATGCGGTAGTCATTCTCCTCGATAGCCTTATCCACCCGCGAGAGCTTCACTTCATACTGGGCACGGTCGGGATGACCCTCGTCCAGCGATGCAAGTACGTTGCTATAGTGCTCCCGCTCCTTCTGGAGTTTCTCACGCTGCGCAGCAAGTTCCGCCTCCACGCGTCGCTGCTCCCTCAAGCGCGCACGTTCCTCGCGAGCCGCCTCCTTCTCCTCCTCCTTTTTCATCAAGTAATCCACCGTAAGCTCCAATTCCACAATGCGAAGCTGATGATACGAATGAGCAATCTTCATACCCATCATGACACCCTGCTTCTCAATTGCCGCTACGCATCGATCAAGGCGCTTTATTGATGCAGATAGAGAGGATGCACGAACCACTCGAACGCAGTTTTCGGCCTCGGCATTATAGGCCCTGAGCATCAGCTTTGAAAGGTCTTGAACCATTCGACGACCTTTGGCTAATGAATTATTGTAAATGAACCCTTCTGCAGCTTCAATAGCAATGCCACTTTTGATCTGCGCCTTAATCTCGTCCTGAATGCCCGTTAACCTTTCCTTGTAAGAGGCTGCCGAATCGAGACGATGAGAATAGGAGTAGTACCCCACCTCAATAATACCGGGATCATTCACAGAGCGAAGTCTATCTATTTCAGCAATCAAAGCGCGATTTTCGGCTTCCAGCTTCTCAACTACCGCATCTTCAATCGAACTCACAGCCGTACCTCAAATCCAGATTCCCCGACTGAATCGAGATTGAACGGATTCTTCGACAATGTAGCACGCATTCCCTCCAGGGCCGCCTGGGGATCCACTGCAGAAAGATTCAATTCCATGAAAGCAGAGCGGTCAGCAGCGACTAGAACAAACACATACTCCGCATCATGACCCGTAGCGGGATCAATTGCAATTGTCCGAACACTCAAAGAAATTGAGTCCACCCACGGATGCCGATCAGCCTCAAAGATCTCGTGCAAAGTCCGAAGCGCGGTTTCATGAACAGCATTATTGTACCGCTTCTTCTGATCAGACTTCGAAAGAGCAGTTTCTCGGATTTCATCAGCAGATGCTACATAACGAACGTTCTTGACGGCCGCCAGCTCATCAGGCCGCGGAACATTAACCGAAATTGAGAGTTCTCGAAGGTCAGGATCATAGGCGAACTCATAGCCAACGGGATAGCACTCTGGATAAATCGAGTTGGCCAGAACAATTCCTATATACTCATCGACAGCCTCCGGCTGGCCCTCACTGATGCGTCGGATCAGATCGTCAACCTGGCCATTGTGGTCATCTACCATTTGCTGCCGCTCTTGACACCGATTCTGGTAGTCACGCTGCATTTCCTCAAGATCCGTTAGGCGCTTCCGCTCCCGGGCGGCGTACTCATCAGCGAGACGCTGATTCTCCCGCGGAAGTTCGACTCGCACATAGTGGTCCCAATTTCTATGGTCTACCTCCCATTGTTGGCGCACCTGCTGCAGTCGTTGTTCAAACTTGGCTCGACCGCCAAACATCGCCTTAAGACCCGTTGGAACTTGAGGCTCATTTAGAAGCGGCTCCGGAGGAATTGGCAACCATTGAGGCTCGGGCAGCGCTCGGCCATTAACCCCTGGATCAAAATGGGGATGTTCTACTACGCGCTTTAATGATTCCAAGTCTACGTAGTCATCGACATCCAGCGTCGCCACCAGGAGAGAATCAATCTGTTCATACTGGGCTTCGTACCCCGCCATGACAGCCTCGGCCTCAGCAATCATTTGCTGCTTATGCAGATCACGGGCCTCCTTTTCGGCCCTTTTTCGGTCCTGCTCCTGGGCGCGCAATGCTGCCGCTTTAGCTCTTACCGCCTGTTTGCGAGCTAACTCAGCTTTCCGAATAGCCTGGTTCTGTGCACGGACGGCAGCAGCACGTTCGCGCTGCCTCTTCTGCTCAGCAAGCTTGTTTTGGTGCTGGATTTCCGCGAAGAAACCCCTACGTCGTGCCATGCCTTTTCGATCTCCTAAGCCGCAAGTCGGTCCTCCCCAAGATTAGCCCAACTTTCGGAGGCGAACGATCGGCCTTGCACTTATGTTCGAGATCAGGGTTTTCGCGATACTTACGCGGCCGCGGCGCCGGCCCAGGACACCAGCTCGTTGCCCAGGATCTCGGGGCGGCGCGGGCCGTCGTAGGCGAAGAGCGTGACGTAGTCGGCGAAGGTGAACGCGTCGGCGGCGTCGGCGGTGTGGTGCTGGGTGGCGGGGGCGGCCAGTGCGGTGGTCATGGCGTGGATCTCCGGGTCTTCGTGGTGCGTGGCTGTCTTTCGCTTGTCGACGAGTACGTCCGCACGGCAACCCCGGGGCCCCTTCCAGGGGCGCGCGCTAGGGTCGCGGCGCGGACGGGTGACAGCAACACATCGACGACGACGGAACCGCACGATGAGTGTTCGCGTGGACCATCGGGTGCTCCTTTCGTCGATGTGGCGCATCCGGGCCGGAGTGCCCGGGTGGGTGCCAGGTTCTCCCTGGCGGCTAATGAACAACTTAGTCTAGTTCGGTCCCCGCACCAACCCTTTCCCCCGAACGATTCAGCGTGAATCAAATCACGCTCGGGATCGAACCCTGCCCCAGACCCGGCGCTCCCGGGAACCTACGGCCACTCCCCCAGACCCCGCGCCCCCGGAAAACTACGGCCGCGGCACCAGGTAACGCCCGGCCGCGGGAACGGCCTCGACGGTCAGGGGCAGCGTCGCCATGACGTCGCCGTCGGCATACGCCCTGTGTCCCCCGGTGCCCAGAAACTCGACGCGGGCGCTGCGGCTGCGGTGGACCGTGACCTCGTCGACTTCGACGTGGTCGCCGGTGAACACCTTGGAAAAGGTCATCGCCGCCTTTGTCCGGGAGGCGCGGCCGATCACCGTGACGTCGAGAAGCCCATCCGAATGGTCGGCGGTCGGGCAGATCTTCATGCCCCCGCCGTAGCTGCGGGTGTTGCCGAAAGCCGCCAGCGTCACCGGGTCGTCGAGCACCGTGCCGTCGTCGAGGGTGATGCGGAAGGGCAGGGCGCGGAAGTTGAGGAACTCCGCGACGATGGCCAGGTTGTACCGCATCCGCCCGTGCGGCCAGGCCATGGTGTTCACGCGGTCGGACACCAGCGAATCGAAACCCGAGCACATGACGGTGCCGAACCACCGCGACGTCCCGTCGTCGGCGGTGATCCGCCCGAGATCGGTGGTGATGGCGAACCCATCGGCCACGACGTCGGCGGCGGCCTCGGGAGAAGTGGGCAGGTGATACTCCCGGGCGTGATCGTTGCCGGTGCCCGCCGGGATGATGCCCAGCGGCAGGCCCGTGCCCGCCTGGACCTGCAGCGCCAGGTTGATCATGCCGTCGCCTCCGACGACGACGAGGGCGTCGACGCGCTCATCGGCGGCGACCTCCGCCAGCAGATCCCGCGACGCGGCCTCGTCGCGGCCCTGCACCGCCACGACCGACACCCCGCGCTCGGTGAGCCGCGCCATCGCGCGCTCGGCGGCATGCGCCGCGCGGCCGTGACCGGCGCGCGGATTGGTGACCAGCGCAACCGCGTCGATGTCGACCACGCCCATGGGGTACTTCTCGGGATCGAACGTCACGGCACCAGTGTGCCAGGGTTCATGATGCCCGCGGGATCGATCGCGGATTTGATGCCGCGCAGCACCGCGACGCCGACCTCCCCGATCTCTTCGGCCAGGTACGGCAGGTGATCGGAGCCGACCGCGTGGTGGTGCGTGATGGTGCCGCCGCCGTCGACGATCGCCCTCGACGCCGCGGCCTTGGCGGTGCACCACTGGGCCCGCGGGTCCCCGGACTGCGCGGCGACGACCGTGAAGTACAGCGAGGCGCCGGTGTCGTAGACGTGGCTGATGTGGCACAGGACGAACGCCGGCGCCGGGGCGAGCGCCGCGGTGACCGCGCCGGCCACGGACTCGTGCAATGCGGCGATGTTCGACCAGGTGGTGGCGGTTTCCAGCGTCTCGCACAGCGCTCCGGCGTCGATGAGCGCGTCGCGCAGGACCGGGGCGCCGAAACGGCCGTGCTCCCACGCCCGCGCGGGGCCGGCACCGGCGGAACTGCCGCCGTGGGCCTCGAGGATCTCCCGCGTCCGCGCCATCCGCGACTCCACCTCGGCCTCCGCGCCACCCTCGACCATCGTGATGCACAGGCACCCCGGATCGAGGTTGACCTCGCCGATGCCGTCGGTGGATCCGGCGAGGTTGACCAGGGTTTCTGGCTCGTCGGAAAGCCTGACCACCGTCGGGCCGTCGCCCATCCTCGCGACCTCGCGCAGGCCCGCAGTACCGGAAGCGAAGTCGGGGAACCGGAACGCCTCGTGGCGCACGGCCGCCGGCGCGCGGTGGATGCGCACGCGCACCTTCGCGATCACCCCGAACGCGCCCTCCGACCCCAGGAACACCTCGCGCAGGTCCGGGCCCGCGGCGGACGCGGGGGCCCGGCCCGCGTCGATGATCCCGGTGGGCGTGACGACGGTCAGCGCCCGCACCATTTCATCGAATCGCCCGTAGCCGGCGGAGTCCTGGCCCGACGACCGCGTCGCCGCATAGCCCCCGATGGTCGCATAGGGGAAGGACTGCGGGAAATGGCCCAGGGACCAGCCCCGCTCCCCCAGCAGCCTCTCGGCCTCCGGGCCGGTGAGGCCGGCGCCGAGGGTGACCTCGCCGGAGACCTCGTCGAGGTCCTCGACGTCGCGGAATCGGGCCAGGTCCAGCGAGATCACCGCCCGGTGATCGCCGCGGGAGGGATTGACGCCGCCGACGACGGAGGACCCGCCGCCGAAGGGCACGACCGCGATGCCGCGGCGCGAGCACAATTCCAGCACAGCCAGGATCTCGTCGACCGTGCCCGGGGCGACGCAGGCGTCGGGGGCGTCGACGACATCGCCCGACCGCCATTCGAGCAGGTCCAGGTAGGACTTGCCGCGGGCCCGGCCCAGGCGCTGGTCCCGGTCCGACGACACCGCGTCCGCGCCGGTGATGGCTTCCAGCGCCGCGGGGTCGTCGTCGCAAAGCAACGGTTCGGACAACCGCACGTCCGCGAGCTCCGGGCGCGACCCCGCGTCCGGGTCGAGGCCGAGGAACCCCGACAGCAGTCCGCGGGTGCCCTGCCCCAGCGGGCGCGCCTCGTCCGGGGTGCCCCACAGGAACGGGTGCATCGGCGGGACGGGGATGGGGCGCGGCGGGGCGGAGTCGGTCATGCGACCAAGTCTAGGGATGGGCCGGTTGCGCCTGCGCCGACGGGCCCGAAAACGATATAGACCCCTCTGTCTACTTTGGTGCGTCATCGGGTGTAGGGTGAGCCGCATGTCTGACGTGACCTTCCCCTCCATCGACACCCTGCGCGCCCGCGGCACCCTGAAGTGGACCGCCTTCCCGGACGACGTGCTGCCCCTGTGGGTCGCCGAATCCGACGCCGCCACCTGCCCCGCCGTCCTCGACGCCGTGCGCGCCGCCGTCGACCGCGAGTACTTCGGCTACCCGCGCCGCAGCGTCGCCGACCTCGCCGAGGCCACCTCCGACTGGTACGCCGACCGCTACGGCTGGCGCCCCGACGCCGGCCGCATCCACCCCGTCGCCGACGTCGTGCGCGGCGTGACGCTGGCCGTGCGGTACCTGACCCGGCCGGACTCCGCGATCGTGCTGCCCGTGCCCGCCTACATGCCGTTCTTCGAGGTCGGCCCCGCCGCCGACCGCGACATCGTCCACGTGCCCACGCTCGCCGACGGCCCCGACCCCGCCGCCGTGGAGCGGGCCTTCGCCGACGGCGCCGGCAGCCTGATCCTGTGCAACCCCAACAACCCCCTGGGCTTCACGTTCACCGCCGAGCGCATCCGCGAGCTCGCCGACATCGCCGCGAAGTACGACGCGCGGATCATCTCCGACGAGATCCACGCGCCGGTGGTCCTCGAGGGCCAGCACGTTCCTGCGGCGTCGGTCTCCGAGGCCGCCGAGGCCGTGACCATCACCGTCACCGCGACGTCGAAGGGCTGGAACACCGCCGGCCTGAAGTGCGCGCAGATCATCCTCAACGAGGCCGACGACGCGACCTGGCGCGACCTGGCACACGTGATCAAGGAGGGCGTGTCCACCCTGGGCATGGTCTCGGCGACCGCGGCCTACCGCGACGGCGGCGCGTGGCTCGACGAGTTCAAGGACGTCCTGCGCGCCAACCTGGACACCATCGAGCGGCGGCTGCCGGAGGTCGCCCCCGGCGCGGTGCTCAACCGCCCGCAGGCGTCCTACCTGGCGTGGATCGATTTCCGCGGCGTCGAGGGCATCGTCGACCGCGATGGCGGGCCGATGGAGCCGCAGAAGTGGCTGCTGGCCAACGCGAAAGTGGCCCTCAACCCGGGCCCCGCGTTCGGCGAGGGCGGTGAGGGCCACGTCCGGCTGAACTTCGCCACCTCGCCCGAGATCCTCGGCGAGGCGCTCGACCGGATCGGCGAGGCTACGCGCGGACGCCGTTGACGGTCAGCGAGCCGTCGGCGTTGACGGTGACGTCGGCGGCCATGGCGGCGGCCATGTTCATGCGCACGTGCGAGGCGCGGCCGTCGGTGCGGTCCAGGGGGAAACCGGAGTCGATGGCGGTGGCCTCGAGGACCTTGACGCGCTGCTCGTCGGTGAGCTGCGGGTGCGTGGTGGCCAGCAGGCCGGCGTAGCCCTTCGGCACGGTCACGGCGACGCCGGGGGCGCCGACGCGCTTGAAGCCGTAGGTCATGCGCTCGGTGTACTGCGCGATCGCGGCGTCATCCGACAGGTACGGGGTGTCGGCGGCGATGCACTCGGCCAGCGTGGCGCCGCAGCGCCACTCCAGTTCGGCGCGCAGCTCGGCGGCGGCGGCCTCGATGAGCGGGCGGAACTGCGGGTCGGCCCAGCGGTCGGCGGCGGCCTGATTGCCCATCATGCGCCCGCCCATGACGTCGAGCGGGTAGTGCACGCCCATGACCAGGCGCGACTGGCCGGCCTCGGACGAGCGGGCCTGGATCTGCGGCGCCACCTCCGGCAGCATCATCGACATCAGCGTCGCGGTCCACGCGGCCTTGTTCGTATGGCCCGACGGGTAGGCGGGGGTGGTCGAATACGGGTCGTCGTCGCCCGGGTTGTCGCGGTAGTAGCGCTCGATGCGCTCCGGGGCGACGACGAACGGGCGATCGTAGTTGTAGGTGTACTTCTCGGCGAAGGACGACGACGCGATGCCGCCGGCGCGGGCCAGATTGCCGGACATCAGGGCGGTCATCTTCGGCAGGCGCCCCTCCTCCACCGCGGCACGGAAGTGCGCGCCGAGGTTCTGGCCGAAGCCGGCGGACAGGTTCACCAGCGGATCATCGTGGTCGTCCTGCAGCGCCAGCAGCTGGGCGGCGCGATCGTCCTTGGCGGCGTTGTTGATGCGCACGACGATCTCGAGGTTCTCGTCCATCACCTCGGGGTGGTTCTGGCGCAGGTCCCGGAACGGGTCGACCACGGAGTGGTAGAACCAGCCCTCGCCGGAGGCGTCGGACTGGAACGGCCGCGCGATGTAGTCGGCCGGGAACGGCTGCGGCACCGGGGCACCGTCGGCGCCGGTGGCCGGGGCCTCCTGGCCGGGGATGAAGCTGGGCGCGGCCATCGGCGGGATGCCGGTCACGCCCGGCAGCGCGTCGCCGGTGGCGCCCGGCACGGCGTCACCGACCTCGCCGGGCACCGCATCGCCCTGGCCCTCGGGTGCCACGGCACCGCCGGGCAGGTCGGGCAGGACGTCGCCGATGCCCGGGATGGAATCCGGGGACGGCAGGCCGGGAATCTCCTGGGCGCCGGCGGCGGGGGCCAGCGGCAGCGCGACGGCCAGGGCGGTGACGGCGGCGGCGGAACGCAGGCCGGCGCGGATGAAACGACGGGAACCGATCTTCACGGTGCGGGTACTCCTGAGGCGGTGTTCGTGCGTCTCGGCGGGGCGGCGACGCGCGAAAAGCGCCCACAGGGCGCATGGCGTCATTCCGAGATCGGATGAACCTTATCCCGGATTAGTTGCCAATTGGCGGCAATACGTCAACGTCAGGGTTAACTAAAGATGAACCCCGGGCAATGCGTCGGGGGCCGGAAGGGTGCTTCCGGCCCCCGGGGGCGCTTGGGCGGGGCGTGCTTTGCGACGTCCCCCGCGAAAACTACTTCGACGAGTAGTCGTAGAAGCCGATGCCCGACTTGCGGCCGAACCGGCCGGCCTCGACCATGCGCTTGAGCAGCGGCGGCGCCGCGTAGGTCGGCTCGGCGTACTCGTCGTACATCGCGTCGGCGATGAACTTGACGGTGTCCAGGCCGACCATGTCGGCCAGGGTCAGCGGGCCCATCGGGTGGGCGCAGCCGTTGACCATGCCGGCGTCGATGTCTTCCTTGGTGGCCACGCCGTCCTGCAGCATGCGGATCGCACCGAGGATGTAGGGCACCAGCAGGGCGTTGACGATGAAGCCCGAGCGGTCCGTCGCCTTGATCACGGTCTTGCCCAGGGCCTCGGAGGCGTAGGCGTGGGCGCGCTCGGCCTGGACGTCGCCGGTGGACAGGGTGACCACGTGCTCGACCAGCGGCAGCACCGGCACCGGGTTGAAGAAGTGCAGGCCCATCACGCGCTCGGGGCGCTTGGTGGCCGCGGCGATGGACTGAATGGGCAGCGAGGAGGTGTTGGACGCGAGGATGGCGTCGGGGTCCTCGATGACCTCGTCGAGCTGCGAGAAGACGCTGGCCTTGACCTCGGGGTTCTCCACGATGGCCTCGATGACCAGCTGGCGGTCGGCGAAATCGGCGAAGGAGGTGGTCCAGGAAATGCGGCCGAGGATCTCGTCGCGGGCGTCCTGCTCCAGCTTGCCGCGGGAGACGGCCTTGTCCAGGGACTTCTCGATGCGCTTCTTGCCGCCGTCGAGGAATTCCTGCTTGGCCTCCCAGACCAGGACATCGCTGCCGGCCTTCGCGCAGACCTCGATGATGCCGGAGCCCATCTGGCCGGCGCCGACGACGCCGACGCGGGTGATTTCATTCGCCATGTTCGTTTCACTCCCGTGGATTCGGTTGCGGGGCGACCGGCCCATGCCGTGATCGCGCTCACTTATCTCCGAACCACGTTACCGGCGATTCACGCTCCCCGCGCCGGAATCGGCGCATCGCCGTGGGCGGTTAATCGACCTGGAGCTCCCCCATGCGGTCCCAGTCGTCCTTGCCCTCGAGGGTCTGCGACACGATGCGCGGGGTCTCCGACAGCAGCGGCTGCATGGTCTCCATGGCGGCCTTGAAATGGTCGGAATTGACGTGGGCCTCGGCGGCGTCGTCCTCGAATGCCTCCACCAGCACGTACTCGTTGGCGTCCTCGACGGAGCGGGACCACTCGAACCACTTGTTGCCGGCTTCGGCGCGGGTGGCGGCGGTGAAATCGCCGACGTGGCGCATCCACTCGTTGGCGTACTCGGGCTTCACGGAGAACTTGACGACGATGAAGATCATGCCGCCAGCATACGTGCGCACCGCGCCCCCGCCACCGGCCCGCCCGCGGGCACGGGCTGGGCGGTGGCGGGGGCGCGGTCGGGGCGAAACGGTGGAGAAGGCGGTGATGGCCTACTTCCCGGTCTTGGCGGTCGACTGCCCAGCGTCGGCGTCGGCGGGGTCGTCGATGGTGTCGTTCTCGGGCTCCACGGCCGGGTCGACGGCCGGGTCGTCGTCGATGAACTCGCCGTCGATGCGGACGTCGCCGGAGATGACCAGCGTGCCGTCCTCGTCGTAGGTGTACTCGATGGGCGGCAGCTCATTGCCGTCCTCGTCGTAGCCCGGCGCCGGGGCGGCCTCGTGGGCCGCGAGCTTCTCCGGGGTGTCCGTCTTCTTCCACTTGCGGGTCTTGGGGCGGTGGACGGCCATGTGGTCGTCGCTCATCCCCTTGATCAGCGACCACATCATGATGAAGTGCATGAAGAAGAACGGCACGCCGATGAGGATCACGACCTCCTGCAGCGCCAGGATGCCCGACTCTCCGGAGATGACCAGCATCGCGCCGGCCACCGCTCCGATCATGACGCCCCACAGGATGCGGTACGACGTCGGCGCCTTGTTCTCCTCGCCGGTCGACATCATGTCGGTGACCATGGCGGCGGAGTCGATGGAGGTGACGAAGAAGATCATGATGATGAACAGCGCGAAGACGCTCATGATCGTGGCCAGGGGGTACTGCTGCAGCAGGATGAACAGTGCCGGGGACGGGTCGCCGCCCTCGACGACCGGCTCGGACAGCACGCCCGGGTTGGCGGCCTCGAGCTCGAAGCCGGCGCGGCCGAAGATCGAGAACCAGATGGTGACGAAGATCGTCGGCAGCGCGATGACGCCGGCGATGAACTGGCGCACGGTGCGGCCGCGCGAGATGCGGGCGACGAACATGCCGACGAACGGCGACCAGCAGATGGTCCACGCCCAGTAGAAGACCGTCCACGTGCCCTGCGACCACTCGGGGTTGAGGTTGTAGGAGTCGGTCCAGAACATGATGCGCGGCAGCTCGGCGGCGTAGATGCCCAGCGTGTCGACGATCTGCTTGAGCAGCGTCAGCGTCGGGCCCATGAACAGCACGAAGAGCATGAGGGCGACGGCCATCCAGATGTTGACGTTGGACAGCAGCTTGATGCCCTTGTCCAGGCCGCGGGCCACGGAGATCGAGGCGACGATGATGATCGCCGCGATGAGCAGCAGCTGGACCATGGAGTTTTCGGCAAGGCCGAGGACGCGGGAGGCGCCGGAGTTGATCTGCATGGCGCCCATGCCCACGGACACGGCGATGCCGAAGACGGTGCCGATGATGGCGACGGCGTCGATGAGCTTGCCGGGCCAGGCGTAGATCTTCTCGCCGAGCAGCGGCGCGAAGATCGACGACACGCGCGGCGGCAGCTTGCGCTTGTAGATGAAGTAGCCCAGCGCCAGTCCCGGCAGCGCCATGATCACCCACATGTGGATGCCCAGGTGGTAGATGGTGAAGCCCATCGCCTCCTGGCGGGCCTCGATGCTCATGGACTCGAGGTTCCGCGGCGAGTTGATGGCGTGGTTCATCGGCTCGGCCACGCCCCAGAACATGAGCATGGAGCCGGTGCCGCCGGCGAAGAGCATGCCGAACCATTCGGCGACCGTGTACTCCGGGTCCTCGTCGTCGTCGCCGAGTTTGAGGTTGCCGTAGCGGGAGACGAAGACGCCGATGAGGAAGATCAGCGCCGCGGAGACGCCGCCGATGAACAGCCAGCCTAGGTTGGTGGTCACCCACCCTGAGGCCGTCGAGTACGCCTCGCGCGCAGTGTCGCCCATGACGACGGTGAACACGACGAAGGCGAGGATGAAGCCGACCGCGGCGAAAAAGATCAGGGGGTCGGTCTTGAGCCAGCGGAAGCGGGTCCGCTTCGTGCCGTCGACGCCGACTTCCTCGATCGACTGCGGCTTCGCGTCGCCGCTGCCGTCGTCGGCGGGTGGCGCATGGTCGGTGGTGTCCGTTGATTGCTTCGCGGGAATGGAATCCTGGGGATTCATCCGTAAGGCCTTCCGTGGCTCGTTGACACTGACATAATTATCGTAGCGTCGCGGGGCCCGGCGCCCATACATGTGCCCCGTTTTTGCAAGTGAGCTGGCCACTCGGGGTTCGAAGGAGATTCGCGTGGAGGGTTACCGCCTGGGCGAGCGCGCGCTCGCGGTGTATCTGTCGTCCATCACCGGTTTCATCGACGCCCTCGGCTTCCTGTATCTGGGCGGCTTCTTCCTCTCCTTCATGTCGGGCAACACCACGCGGCTGACGGCGGCGTTCGCGGAGGGCGCGTGGGAGGTCGTGGGCAAGGCCGCCGGCGTCATGGCGCTGTTCCTGGTCGGCGTCATGATCGGCGCGCTGATCAGCCGCCTGGGCCACCGCCACCTGCCGCCGACCCGCCCGCGCGAGGCGGTGCTGCTGTTCATCTGCCTTACGGCGACGATCGCATCGGTGTGGGTGGTCACGGGCGAGGAGCTGCCGGCGGTGCTCAGCCTGTCCTTCACCGTCGGCGCGATGAACTCGATCTTCGAGCGCGGCGGCGAGGTCTCCATCTCCCTGACCTACATGACCGGCACGCTGGTGAAGATGTCCCAGCGTTTCGTCGGGGCGTTCTTCGGCGGGTCGCACGCCGATTGGATCGGCTATTTCCTGCTGTGGGCGTCGCTGGCCATCGGCGCGATCTTCGGGGGCTGGTGCTTTACGACGATCGGTCTGAAAGCCGTGTGGGTGGTCACCGCCATGATCATCGCGGGAACCGCAGTGGCCCTGGCCAATCGCAGCAGGCGCCGCGCGGCGGGGTTGCCGGTGTAGGGGCCGGGCGCGGCGCGACGCGTTCTTGGGCAAAATGGTCGGCATGGACGCGAACCCCAACCCCCAGGCCCCACTGATCCTCCCCTGCAACGGCAAGACGCCGCGGATCCACCGGACGGCGTGGATCGCCCCCGGCGCGGTGATCATCGGCGACGTGACCATCGGCCCCGATGCGTCGGTGTTCTACGGGTCGGTGCTGCGCGGCGACATCAACTCCATCACCGTCGGCGCGCGGACGAACATCCAGGACAACTCCACCGTGCACGTCGACTCCGACGCGGAGACGGTGCTCGGCGACGACGTCACCGTCGGCCACATGGCGCTGATCCACGGCACCCGCGTGGGCAACGGCACGCTGGTCGGCATGAAGTCGGCGCTGCTGTCGCACTCCGTGGTCGGCGAGGGGGCGCTCATCGCCGCCGGCGCCGTGGTGCTGGAAGGCCAGGAGATCCCGGCGCGCTCGCTGGCCGCCGGCGTGCCCGCGAAGGTGCGGCGCGAGCTCGACGACGCGACGGTGGAGGGCTTCATCACCCACGCCGCGAAGTACGTGGAGACCTCCCGCCTGCACGGCGACATCTCCCCCGTCCCGTTGGCGGACGTGCTGTTCGACTGACCCGGAGATCGGCGAAGTAGCGCACCGGAGTTCCCCGAGGTCGTCGGGGCTCCGGTGCTTTTTCGCGCGGTCGGCCCTACACGTGCAGGGCGGTGAAAGGCTCGAACGGCAGCAGCCGGACGACGGCCCAAATCACCAGCACGGCGATGGTCGCGTGCGGCAGCCACTTCCATGTCGTCCACGTGGGCAGACGTTTTCCCAGCGTGCGGCCCATCCACACGACCCACGCCCAGGCGAGCAGGACCACCGCGACGAGGGCGACGGCGTTGTAGCGGATCGCGCCGGTCAGGTCGAAATGCGTGAGCGAGTAGAGCATCCGGGCGGTGCCGCAGCCCGGGCACGTGACGCCGAGCAACGCCTTGGTGGGGCACACCGGCGTCGGGCCACCGGGAGTGGTCGGATCGGCGGCGGCCAACGCCGCGCAACCGCACACCGCTCCGGCGGCGACGAGGAGCGGCCCGGCCGGAGACGTGGCGAACCAATCCCCGGCCCGCTCCATCACGCCGACCGAACCCCGGTGAGGGTGGTCGGGCGCGTGCTCGGGCGCGTGCCCGTGCGCTCCGTGCTGGTGTGCTCCGTGCTGGTGTGCCCCGTGCCCGTTCATGCGATCAATTCATGTTCAGGTAGACGTCGGCACCGCCGCTGGCGAACACGATGATGTTGGCGATCAGGCCAATGCCCGCGAGCACGGCGGTGACGATCATCCAGGTCTTCGCCTTGTTCGAGGCATCCTGCGCACCCTGGTAGTCGCCCATGTTCCACAGCGAGTCGACCTTGTTGCCGTAGATGATCGCGGCGATGCCGGAAGGCAGGCCGAGCAGACAGCAGAAGAGGAAGCCGCCGATGGTCGCGAAGATCGAGGGCACCAGGAAATTCTGCGGCTTCTGGCCCGCCGGTCCCTGCTGCCCGCCGTACGCGCCGTAGCCTCCCTGGCCATAACTGCCCTGGTCGTAGCCGCCGCCGTAGCCGCCCTGGCCAAAGTCATTCTGGCCATAGCCCTGCGAACCGGACTGGCCGTAGCCCTCCTGGCCGCTGCTGCGGTAGTCCTCGCCGTAACCGCCGGACCCGTAGCCACCCTGGTTGCCGTCGCCGGTGCCGAAGTGATCGTTCGGATTGTTGCTGTTCGGGTTGTTGTCGTTCGGGTTCGTCATGGAACTACCTTTCCTTGCGCGCGGGGCGCTCGATTGGCGGTGCCGCAGTTCTTCCGGACCGCGGCACGGATGATTTTACCCTCGAAACACCACTTCGCGATTCACCCGATCGCGGTGCGGTACGCCTCGACGGCGCTCGCGCAGGAATCCGCGGCGGCCCCATGTTCGGTCACCAGTACGTACTGCATCCCGTCCTGCGCCGTCTCGCCGGCCAGGCACTGGGAGAACGTCGTCACCAGCACGTCCCTGACCACCCACACCGATTCCGGCGCGTCCGGCGCAACCGTCTCGCGAGCGGGTTTCGGATCGGATTCGGCAGCGATGACGTCGTACTGCAGCGCCGGGTCATTCATCAGCAGCGCCAGGCGGCCGGTCTCCGGGTCCTCGAAGTCGCACCAGCCGGCGGCGTCGTCCCGGGTGCGCAGCTGATATCCCGCACCGGTCATCCGCCCCATCACGTCCTCCGAGCACATGTCCACCACAGGCTGGCCCGTTCCCGGCAGGTCCGGGCGGGCCACCGGGCTCGCTTCCGCAGCGCCCGTGCTTTGCGACGCCCCACCGTCGCCACCATCACCGCACCCCACGAGCCCGGCGCCGAGCCCCACGGCGAGGGCAATGGCCGCCGAGCGGACGGCGACGCGCGAGCGGCGGCCGACCCCGGACACCGCTGCCCCATTGCCTGCGAAGCTCCCCGACCGGCTCACTTCGCCGCGACGATCTCGGCTCCGGCATCGGCCATCTCGCGCAGCGCGGCGGCACCGCGCTCCGCATCGACCGCGGCGATCTGGTTGGCGTAGACGACCACCTCAAAGCCCTCCCGCAGCGCATCGAGCACCGTCGCCCGCACGCAGTGATCGGTGGCCACGCCGACGATCTCGAGGTGCGTCACCTCGGCGGCCCGCAGGGCGTCGGCAAGCAGAACGCCCGCCTCGGTCTTTCCCTCGAAGCCCGAGTACGCGGCCTCGAACTCGCCCTTGGTCACGTCGATGCGCACCGCCTGCGGGTTCGTCATGGCGAAGTAGTCCAGGGCTCGGACCATCTCCGGGTGGAACTCGGCGCCGGGCTCGCCCGCGGCGCAGTGGCGCGGCCAGGAATCGACGAAGTCGGGGGTCTCCGACCAGTGCGAACCCGGGTCGATGTGGTTGTCGCGCGTGGTCGCCAGCACCGAGTACTTGCCGGCGCGGCCCGCCAGGTGCATGTGCGTGGCGCGGTAGGCGGCGATGGCGCCGTCGACGGCCAGGGACCCGCCCTCGGAGAAGTCATTCTGGGCGTCGACGACGACGAACGCCGTGGTCGGGCGATCCTCCGGATCCTCGACGGCCTCGTCCTCGTTGGCCGTCTGCACCGACCGGTAGGTGTCCGCGAAAGACGGGCGGCGCGACGTCATCTGCGACGGATCACTGGGGATCTGCAGCGGATCGGCCTGCGGGGACGCCCCGGGCTCGCCGGCCGGCACCGACATCGGATCCGACTGGGGATCCGGCTGGGGTCCGGGCTGCAGATCGAGCCGCTCGGGGCGGCGTCCGGGCTGGTTCTCCTGCTCGTTCATGGTTCCCGATCATGCCATGACCGCCGGATCGGGCACCCCGTGCGGGGCCGGGCTCAGGTCTTCGGCTCGGGCCGTGAGCTCAGGTCTTCGGCTTGGACTTGCGGAAGTACAGCCGCTTGCGCACCTTCGCCACCACGTCGCCGCCCTCGTCGACGATGTCGCACTCGAACCAGCGCAGGTGCTTGTCGCCGCCGGCGATTTCGGCGCGGATCTCCTCGATGGTCTCGGCGGGCATCTCGATGATCGCCCGGATCGTGCCGCGGCCGGGCTTGAGGAACTCGATCTGCGCCTCGGTGTCCCACACGCGGTAGCCGGGGCCGAGCTGGTGCATGGCCAGGATCATGAAGAACGGGTCGGTCATCGACTGCATCGTCCCGCCGAACACGGTGCCCACGGCGTTGGTGAACCACGGTCGCAGGCGGTGCTTGATGACGATCCGCGTGCCATCCTCTGCGGCCTCCTCGATGCGCACGCCCGCGCCGAGGTACGGGGGCCACATCCACATGAAACGCTTGAGCTGCCTGGGGGTCCATCGCATGTGGGAGAGGTTACCGGCGCGGACCGCGCCGCGGATCCGATTCGCGGCATACAATTCCGTTCATGACCGACAGCATGAACAACGTTGACTTTCGCACCTCGGGGGCAGTCCGATGAGCGGCGGTCTCGCGGCGCTCCTCGATGACGTCGCCGCGCTGGCCCGTGCCGCCGCGGCCTCGGCCGACGACATCGCCGCCGCCACGGGCAGGGCCGGCGCGAAGGCAGCCGGCGTCGTCATCGACGACGCCGCCGTGACCCCGCAGTACGTCACCGGCATCGAACCCAAGCGCGAGCTGCCCATGATCTGGCGCATCGCCAAGGGATCGCTGGTCAACAAGCTCGTCATCATCCTGCCCATCGCGCTGCTGCTGTCGCAGTTCCTGCCGTGGGCGCTGACGCCGATCCTCATGCTCGGCGGCTCCTACCTGTGTTTCGAGGGCATGGAGAAGGTGTGGGAGAAGGTCTCGCACAAGCTCTCCGGCGAGACCGCGGAGGAAAAGGCGGCACGGGAAGCCGCCGCCCTCGACCGCGAACCGGCCGACGAGGACTCGCTGGTGAAGTCGGCGATCTTCACCGACCTCATCCTGTCTGCGGAGATCATGGTCATCTCGCTCAACGAGGTCGCCAACGAGGCGTTCGTGCGCCGCGCCGTCATCCTCATCGTCGTCGCCCTGGCCATCACCGTCCTCGTCTATGGCGTGGTCGGCTTGCTGGTGAAGATGGACGACATCGGCCTGGCCATGGCCAAGCGCAGCGACGGTTTCGCCGGGAAGTTCGGCACGGGCCTGGTCAAGGCGATGCCGGTGGTGCTGACCATCATCGGGATCATCGGCACCTTCGCCATGCTGTGGGTCGGCGGCCACATCATCCTCGTCGGCGTCGACGAGCTGGGCTGGCACGCCCCGTACCAGTTCGTCCACCACCTGGAGACCCTGGTCCCCGCCGGTTTCCTGGCCTGGGTGGTCAACACGATCTGCTCGCTGATCATCGGCGCGATCTGGGGCGCGATCCTCGTGGCCATCCTCCACTTCCTGCCCTTCGGCCACGGCAAGGGCCACGGTGACGACCACGGCAAGGGGCACGACAAGGGCCATGATGCCGACAAGGGCCACGGCGCCGGCGACGCCGAGGATCAGGACACCGCCCTGGCCGGCGCCACGAAGGTGAACCGGACCACCGATGCCGATGCCGCTGCGGCAGGTTCTGCCCACGGCGATCGCGCAGCCCGCACGCCGGCCTCCCGCACCGACGGGACGCACACGTCGCGCGTCCGCGCCTCGGCCGGATCCGCCACCCCGGGCGGCCTGCTGGCCGACCGCGACGCAAAGAAGAAGGGCCGGTAGAACCCGACCCCCGTCATCGCTTCACCGCACGCTCCCCGGCCATTTGGCCAGGGAGCGTGTTCCCGTATGGGCCCCTACTTGAACTCGCCGTCGACGTACATCCAGCGCTTCGACCGCAGAATGAACGTCGAGCGCTCCCACAGTTGCCCGCGGCCCTCGGCGTCGCGGTAGTGGGCGCGGAACTCCACGACGCCCTCGCGGTCGTCCGCGCCGCCATCGACGACGTCGACGATCTCCAGGCCCAGCCACTCGACGTCGGCGTCAAAGGTGACGGCCTCCGGGCGGCGTCGCGGGTGCCACGTCATCCAGATGTAGTCGGCCTCATGCGCCGCGTACGCGCTGTAGCGCGAGGCCATCAGCTCGACGGCGGTCTCCGCCAGCCGCTCGCGCCGGTGCAGCGGGGCGCAGCAGTCGCCATACCGCGGCGCCGTCTCCCCGTCCCCGCGCCCCTGTTGCCGCCCGGCTCCCGGCCCACGCCCCTGGCCACGGGCCGCGCCGCCGCATGGGCACGGTGCGGCGTCGTCAAGCCGAATCCGAGTGAAAAGCGGTCCGCCGCTCATCGTCGCACTCCCCTATCTCCGATCCCCCGGCGTCGCCGCCCCAGTTCCTCCCGGCAACGGTAGCCCATCACAGGAACAGCAGCAGGCTCACGGCCATGACCGCCATGCCCGCGATGAGCCCGTAGATCGCCGTGTGGTGGCGGCCCGTGGACTCCGCGGCGGGCAGGAGCTCATCGAGCGAGATGAACACCATCACGCCCGCGACCATGGCGAACGCGATGCCCATGGTCACCGGCCCCAGGAACGGCATGAGCACCAGGAAACCGATCAGCGCGCCCGCGGGCTCCGCCAGGCCCGACACGAACGACCACTTCAGTGCTTTGCGACGGCTCCCCGTGGCCTGGTGGATGGGAACGGCCACGGCGATGCCCTCGGGCACGTTGTGGATCGCGATGGCCACGGCGACCGGGATGGCCAGCTGCGGGTCCTCCAACGCCGAGATGAAGGTGGCGAAGCCCTCCGGAAAATTGTGGATGCCGATGGCCAGGGCCGTCATCGTGCCCATCTTCATCATCCGCCGGCGCTGCGCGGAGACGTGCGGATCGTCGAGGGACCCCGGCTCATGCGGGTTGATCGGCTCCGGCACGAGACGGTCGATGATCGCGATGAGGGCGATGCCGCCGAAAAACGCCGCGATCGCCGCCCAATTTCCCGTGACCGTGCCCCACGCCTCCGACAGCTCCTCGATGCCCTTGGGCAGGATCTCCATCATGGAGACGTAGAGCATGACGCCGGCGGAAAAGCCCAGAGCCCCGGCCATGAACCGGGGTCCGGGATCGCGCCTGCCGACGGAAATGAGACCGCCGATGCCGGTCGACAAACCCGCGGCCATGGTCAGGCCGAAGGCGAACCACAGATTATCCACGGTCGGCGGGTGCTCCTTGCCTCGATAACTCGTGCGCGACGCGCGTTCAAGCGGCGTCTATTCAAAAGATAGCGCGACGCCCGCCGCGGCGGCGACGCGGTCCTCCAGCGCCGCCCATTGGCCCGCCGCATCCAGATCGGGGCTGAGCACGTGAAGGTCGACGTGATCGTCGCCCGTGCCCTGGATGACGGTGCCCGGCATGAGGTTGATCATGGCTTCGGCGAGTTCCCGGGCGGGGCCGGCCGGCAGCCGGACGGGCAGCCTCTCGACGTGCGGTTCGATGTCCGGCTCCGGTGCCAGGGCACGCTTTGCGACGTCGACGCCGCCGAGGAAGGTCTGGCCGAGAAACCAGCCGATGAGCACGATGCCGCGCCCGGCCCTGGGCACCCACGTGCGCGGCGCAGGAACCATCCGCGGTGGCGACACCGCGAGGCTCAGCGCCGTGGCCAGCGGAACCAGCACGAGCCCATAGACGACGTAGGACGAATCGGCGCGGGTGAGCAGCGCCCACACCGTGGCGAACGCGAGCCCGCGCAGCAGCGCCGCGGCAACGGTGGATCCGAATCCCGGTGTCTTCATCTCATGCCCCTCCCGTGATCACGACGATCGCCATCAGCGCGGCGACCACGCCCAACAGCACCAGCCCGGAAACGGAGGCACGTGCCAGCCGTTCATCCGATCGGGCGACGGCGTCGTCCACCACCCGGTTGGCCGAGGCGGCACCCTCGGCAATGGACTCGCCCACCCTCCCGGCGGCGTCGCGGACGCGCTCGTCGGCGTCGGCCGCGCCCCGCAGGGCCGACCGCGCCACCACGAGTTCGGGGCCGAGGAGGTCGCCGGGCGGGAAGATGGGGTCGGAGTCCGCGGAAGCGACATCGCCGAACGCCCGCGACCGAGTGGCCATCCACCACAGGCCGGCGGCGATGACCGCGCCGAGGGCGATGGGCCACGTCGCGTCCCACAGGACGGCGGGATCGGGGGACGGCGGGTCCAGCGGCACGCGGTACTCGCCGATGAGCCACGGCACCGCGACGCCCAATGGGACCAGCGCCAGCCACGCTGCGGCAACGGCGGGGCCTGCGGGTTCTTCCGACTTTTCTTCGCGATGAAGCAGCACCGCGACCCGGATGAGCAGGATCGTCGACCCCGTGGCCACCAGCGGCAGCAACGAGTCCAGGGGCAGCCAGCCGATGCCCAGGTCTTCGACGGCCTTCTTGGACACGTACTTGCCCAGGGCACCGGAAGTGAAGGGGGCGCCCGCCACCGCCGCCGCGGACACGGCCATGCCCGCAATGATCGGCCACCGCCATGGGCTGCGGCGCAGTTCACGCCACATCTGCACGCCGAGGAACAATGCGCCCTTGGCGATGCCATGGTGGACGGCGTACACGACCGTCGCCCACGCGCAGGCTGCGGCGAGGGTGGGTTCGAGCAGGCCGACGGAGACCACGGCGCCCATGAATCCCAATTGGGAGATCGTCGAATACGCGAGCACGACCTTCGGGTCTTTTTGCACCGCGCCCACGACGACGGCGGCGAATGCGCCGACCAGCGCCAATGCGAGCAGCACCAGCCCCCATGCCCGTTCGGGGTCCTCGCCCAGCGGCAGGAAGCGCAGCCATCCCAGCATTCCGGCCTTGACCATCGCCCCGGACAGCACGGCCGATGCGGCCGGCGGTGCGGCGGGGTGCGCCAGCGGCAGCCAGATGTGCAGCGGCACCGTGCCCGCCTTGACGCCGAAGCCGACGATGAGCAGGGCGATGATCAGCCAGGACAGCGGGTGGCCGGACACCGCGGCCGGGGCGTCGGCGACCGCCGGGCCCGCCGCGGCGGTGATGATCATCAGCGCGCTCAGCACCGATACCTCGCTGATCACGGACATGACCAGGTAGACCTTCGACGCGAACCGAGCCTTATCGGTCAGGTCGTGGATGATCGCGCCGAATGCGGCGAAGCTCATGACGGCGAACGACAGGTAGAAGGTGGCGGTGTCCGCCGCGGCGTACACCGTGACATTGCCCAGGTAGGCGGCCACCAGGAATCCCGACAGCGCGGGCATGCGGTCGGCTCCGGCCGCTCCGGCTTTTCCGCCCCGCCCTGTGACGTTCCCGCCGCCTGCTTTTCGACGCCACCCGATCGCGGCAAGCGCCGTGAAGTAGAGGATCACCGCGACGACGATCAGCGGCCCCGCGAGCCCGTCCATCTCCAGGCGCGTGCCCAACAGCAGCCAATCGACCCGCACCTCTCCCGGATCCGGCGCCAGAGCGGGGACGAGCGCGGGCAGCGTCGACAACGGCGCGAGCGCACCCAAAGTGGCACGGAGGCGGGGGCGTGCGGTGGCCGTCGCAAAGCCGGAGAACATCAGCCCGAACAGCACGGCCAAGGGCGCCGCGTACATGGCGGCCCACCAGGTCATCGGAACACCCCCTCGGAAATGATCTCCGCGACCCACAGGGGCGAATACGTCGCCGACGCCGCGAGGCCCAGGACGAGGACGGCGACCGTGGTCACCAGCGCCGGCACGAGCATCATCCGCCGGGCGACGATGGAACGAGTGGGCTCGGAATCGGACTCGGAATCGGAGGTGGCGTCAGAGTCGGAGCCGGAGCCGGAGCCGGTGCCGCCGCCGGAGCCCGCCTGGTCCTCGCGGAACCACAGCCCGTAGACGATCGGCAGGAAGTACGCGGCGTTGAGCAGCGTGGACGCGACGAGCACGCCGAGCACCCACGTGTTGTCCGACAGCAGCGCGCCCTGCCCCAGCTGCCACTTGGAGATGAACCCGGCCGTCGGCGGCAGACCGATCATGCCGAAGGCGGCGATGGTGAAGGCCACGGAGGTCAACGGCATGCGGCGGCCCATGCCGTTGAGTTCGGCGATGGCCTTGCGCCCCATGACCTCGGCGAACAGGCCCGCGCAGAAGAACAGGGTGATCTTCATGATCCCCTGGTGGACCAAGTGCAGGATTCCGCCGCTGGTGGCCACGACATCGGCCATGGCCAGGCCCAGCGCCACGTAGGACACCTGCGACACCGTCGAGTACGCCAGCCGCGCCTTCAGGTCGGTCTGGCGCAGCGCGACGTAGGAGCCGTAGACGATGGTGATCGAGGCGATCACGAGAAGCGGGCCCAGGACGCCGAGTTCTTCGGCGACCTCGATGCCGTAGACGTCGTCGACGACGCGGCAGATGCCGAAGACGCCGGCCTTGACCACGGCAACCGCATGCAGGAGGGCGCTGACCGGCGCCGGGGCGACCATGGCGCGGGGCAGCCAACCGTGCAGCGGCACGAGTGCGGCCTTGACGCCCATGCCGCCGACGAGCAGGGCGAATATGACGGTCAGGGCGACGGGGTGCTCGGGCACCAGGGCCGCCAGGCCGTCGGCGCCGCCCCCGGCGAAGTCCACCGGCCCGGCCAGGACCGTCAGCCACACGACGCCGCACAGCACCGCCAGGCCGCCCGAGAGCGCATAGCGCAGGTAGACGCGGCCGGCCGCCAGCGATTTCTCATCGCCCTTGTGCGCCACCAGCGGGTACGTGACCAGGGTCAACAGCTCGTAGAAGACCAGGAAGGTGATCAGATTGCCCGAAAACGAGATGCCGACGGTCGCCGTGACACACAGGCTGAAGAACCCGAAGAACCTGCTCCGGTGCTCCGTGCCCCTGAGGTAGCCGATGGCGTACAGCGTGGTCAGCAACCACAGGAACGCCGAAAGCCCGGCGAAGAACAGCGCGAATTTGTCCACGCGCAGCACCAGGTCGATGCCGGGCAGGAAGCCCATCGACCATTCGGGCCGGGCGTCGTCGACGAACACGGCGGGGATCAGGTAGACGACGAAACCGAGCTTGACGACGGCCGCCGTCAGATTGATCACCGATCGCGCCACGACGCGGTGGTTCGCCAGCGGGAAGATGAGCAGCGCCACCGCAAAGGACAACAGCACCATGATCGGCGCCACGTAACCGCCGTCGATCATGCGGGGCCCCCGATCTGGAGCAGTGCGTCGAAGTGCACGACGACGAAGCCCGATGCCACGGCGGCAACGGCCAGCACGAGTGCGGCACCGGTTGCCGCGGCGGGGATGGCCGGTCCGGTGGGGCGGGCGGCGGCACTGCGGTTTTCCCCGGTGTCCCGAAGCATGGGCGCGAGAATGCGCAGCAGATAGGCGACGCTGAGCAACGTCGCCGCCACGATCGCCGCGAGAATCCACCACTGCCGTTCCATCACCGCGCCGGTGGCCACCTGCCATTTGCCGCCGAACGCCAGCGACGGCGGCATGCCGGCCAGGGTGACGGCCGACAGCCCGGCGGTCATGGCGAGCATGGGGTGCGCACGGCCGGCGCCGGCGAGGTCGCCCATGTCGTCGGTGCCGTAATGCTCCTTGAGCAGCCCGGCGACGAGGAACAGCGCGGCTTTGGCCAATCCGTGGGCGACGATGAGCGCCACGGTGCCGGTGAGCACCCAGAACAGGACGGTGTGGTCGGCCTCGGGACCGGTCAGGCCCTGCTCGACGACGTCCGGGTCACCGATGATCGGCATGGCGAGCACCCAGTACCCGGCCTGCGCGACGGTGGAATAGGCGATGAGTTTTTTCAGCCTGGTCTGGCGGATCGCCATCACGGATCCCCACAGCAGGGCCGTGACGCCCATCGCGCCGAGGAGGCACGATGCCACGGCGTGGGCCGCGGAGTCATCGACGATTCCGGTCCACAAGCGCAGCAGCACCACGACAGGTGCCTTGATCACCAGCGCCGACAGCAGCGGCGAAACGACCGACGGCGCCGAGGAGTGGGCGGGGATGAGCCAGCCGTGCAAAGGCGCCAACGCGAACTTCAGCGCCATTCCCGCGGTGCCCAGCAGGACGGCGATGGTGATCGCGGCGGGCATCGCCTCCTGGGCGCCGATGACGTCGGCGGCCCGGTGGAAATCGAGGGTGCCCGTCTCGGCGGCGATGAGTGCGACGGAGAGCAGGAAGAGCATCGAGCCGACGACGGTGACCACCAGGTAGCGGAAGGCTGCGGGCCATGCGTCGCGCCCGCCGAGTGCGACGAGGCCCACGGCGGTCAGCCCGGCCAGCTCCAGGCCCACGTAGATGTTGAAGAAGTCCCCGGAAACGTGCACCGTGTTCAGCCCGGCCCAACACCCCATCCACAACGGCCAGAACGCCGGGTTCGGTTTGCCGCCCGTTCCGGTGGCGCCGGGCATGGCCACGGCCACCGCCGAGGCGGCGGCGCCGACGATGCCCGTCAGCGCGACGAAGGTGACGCCGAGGCCGTCGGCGACCCAGCGCAGGCCCAGGGGCTCGCCCCACCCGCCCGGCGACAGCTGGACGGCCTCGCCGGAGACGCCGACGTGAATGGCCAGGGCAAGAGATGCGGCGGCGGTGGCCCCGGCGGCCACGATGCCGATGGGGCCGCGGGCATTGCGGTGACCGGTGCCCGCCGCAGCGGTCAGCAGCGCGCCGAGGAGCGGCATGAAGACCACCAGGCCGAGGAGGAGCTCGCCCGCGTTCATCGCTGCTCCCCCTCGTCGGCCGTGTCGTCATTCGCGTCGGATTCGATGGCGCGCACGAGGGCGACGCCGACTCCGGTGAAGGCGACGGTGATCACCAGGCCCGTGATGGCCAAAGCGGTCAGTGAAGGATCGGGGGCACCGCCGCGGGCGCCGACGGCGACGAGGATCAGCAGCGACCCCAGCCCCACGACGTTGAAGCCGATGATCTGCGCCAATCGATCACGCGCGGTCACGGCCCGGCCCAAACCCGCGGCGAAGAGCACGGCGCCCAGCGCGGTGAACCACGCGACGACCGTGACCGGGCCGAACCCGGCGATGGATTGGACGTCCCCGATCATGCGCGCACCTCCCGACCGATGAGCACCAGGTACATCTGCACCAGGGCGGCGGCGATGCCCAGTGCCAGGGCCGTTTCCACCGCCAGGATCAGTGCCCCGGCCCACGCCGGGTCGAAGGCCAGCCACACGTCGCCGGTGGCCGGGCCGACCATCGCGGCGAGGAGGAAGACCGCGACGCCCGCGACGGCGACGACGGTCAATGCGCGATGGGACTTCAGCACCCATCCCGCGCCGGCCGCGTGGAGCAGCAGCAGGCCGCCCGCCAGCACCGAGCCGGCCTGAAATGCGCCACCGGCCGAACTCGTGCCGGCGTAGAGCAGCCAGCCGGCCAGCAGCAGGGCCACGGGCCCGAGCACGTTGCCGAACCAGGAGATCCCGGGCACCGGTCGAGAGGCGATGGGGCCGCGCTCACCGCCGACGGCGGCGGTCGCGATGGACGTCGCGGCAATGGCCGCGAAGAGCAGCACGGCGGATTCCAGGAGGGTGTCCACGGCGCGGAAGTTCAACAGGACGGCGGTGACGCCGTATTCGACGCCCGACTCCGGGAGCGCCGCGGCCATCGGGTCGGACCACGCGAACTCGCGATCGGGGCCGAGGGTGCGCAACAGCGACGCCGTGGGCACCCCGATCACGGCAACCATGGCGGCGACGACGGCCACCCTCGACACCGCGGGCAGCCAGCGCCGGCCCGATTTCGCGGAGCCGGATTGCGCGGAGCCGGATTGCGCGGTGCCGGTTTGCCCTGGGCGGTGGGGTCGGGCGTCGGCGTCGTCAAGCGGCTTTCGTTCCGCGGCGACCGTGAGCAAAAGCGCGGTGAGAATGCCCGTGCCCAGCGCACCTTCGGCCAGCGCCATGTCGACGGTTCCCAAGCGCAGCCAGGCGGGGATCATCAGGGCGCCCGCGCACAGGAAAAGCATGACCGCCGTCGACCGTGTGCGGGCGAACAACGCTCCGAGGGCGAGGGCGATCAGGCCCAGGCCGATGGCGACGTCGACCACCCCGAGCGCACGGTCGGCTTCGCGGAATGCGGCGTCAGCGATCTGCATCGGCGACCTCCGCCCGGTCGGTGGTGTGGCCGGTGGGCTGGTCGGTGGGCCGGTCGGCGCCGTCCTCGCGTTCGGCGGCGCGGGCGGCGATCATCCGCGCAGACGCCGATGCGGCGGCGAGCGTGGCCACCCACGCGAAGACCGCCAGTCCCGCGACCGCCACCGAGGGAGCTTGCAGCACCGCCCCGAACACGATGAATCCGAGTCCCAACCCGTCGGCCTTCGTCAGGGCGTGCAGGCGGCTGCGGAGATCGGGGAAACGGATCAGACCAATGGTCCCCGCGGTGAAAAACGCGGTTCCGATCACGATGAACGCGACGGACACCAGATCCAGCACGAAGTTCATGGGGCACCGCCGTCGTCGGCTCCGTCAGGGGAGTCCGGACGGGCGACGGCCCTGGCCAGCACGGCGGGCACCGCGGCGACGACGGCGGCCATCACTGCGACGACCAGCGCAACGTCGATGCCGCGGTCGCGGTTGAGCGCCGATTCCGGAAGGACGATGGTGCCCACCACCACGACCGCGATCATCGTCGTGCCGCCCAGCAGGATCACCGGCAACCAGCCATCACGCGGATGCCTCCGGCGCGTTACGGCGGAGGCGACGACCACGTTGAGGATGAGGATGACGACCGCCGCAATCGCCGCGATCTCCACCATCCGGCGTTCCCCCTCACGTCGATGCGGTCATTCATCGGCCCTTCTGGCCCAGGTCGTTCCCCCATCGATTTAACGCGAATAACCCCGCGTGAACAAAGCGTGTACCCCTGCACCGGCCGGCGGTGGACCGTACGGTGCCACGGGGCGAAGGCGGGAAGAAAGGCCGCGAAATGGAGATAGGGAAATACCGCGGACCGGCACCGTGGCCTATTCGCGTTCCTTGGCCACGCCGCCGAGTTCGTACACGCGAAACGCCACGCCATGGTCGGCGCCGACGAGGGCGCCCGCGGACTCGAGCATCGGCGGGATGAACTCGTCGGGTGCCGGATGGCCCGGAAGATCGGCGAGGTACTGCTCGTGGCATTCCAGCGACTTCACGGCGGCGTCGACGTCGCCGGGTTCGACCTCCACCACGTGCGTGGGATCGCCGACCTGGCCGACCAGGAACACGTCCGGCTCCCACGGCTCCAGCCCCTCCTCTTCGGCGAGCTCGCGGAAGACCCAGCGGTTGCCGGCGTCGCGGGCGGCGTCGATGGCGGCTCGGCCCGCAGCGCGGTGGTCGGCCTGGTTGAGGCCGTGCGGCGCCTCGAACTCGAACGTCAGCGTGACCACGGCATCGGGGCGGACCTGGCGGATGCGACGGGCGATGTCGCGGCGCAGGTCGAGGCCCTCCACCAGATGGCCGTCGGGGTGGTCGAGGATCACCAGATCATCGACCCCGACGCATTCGCACGCCGCTCGCTGCTCTTTCGCGCGCAACGGCCCGACCTCGGCGGGGTCTCGCTGCATGCCCGCCTCGCCGGAGGTCAGCAGCAGGTACGAGACCTCCGCGCCCGCCCGCGACCAGGCGTTGACCGCCGCCGATATGCCGTACTCGGTGTCGTCCGGGTGCGCGACGACGCACAGCACCCGCTCCCAGCCGCGGCAGTCCAGGCGGGCGACGCCGCCGTCCTGCGCGCCGCCGTCCTTCGCGCCACCGTCCGTTCCGCCGGTTCCCTCGTCGTTGGTCATGCCCCGACCCTAACCACGTCAGCGCACGCCGGGGCGGGGCTCGCCTTCCGCGAACCCGGCCGCCGACTGCACGCCGACGACGGCACGGTCGGCGAAGGCGGGGATGTCCGCCGCTCCCGCGTAGGTGAAGGACGACCGCACGCCGGAGACGATGCCGTCGACCAGATCCTCCACTCCACCGCGGCCGGGCTCCAACCGGATGCGGGCCGAGGAAATGCCCTCCTCGAACATCGCCCGGCGCGCACGCTCGAAGGCGCCGACGCGGGCATTGCGGCTTTCCACCGCCCGGTGCGAGGCCATGCCGAAGGATTCCTTGTACAGCTCGCCGTCCGCGCCGACCTTGAGGTCGCCGGGCGATTCGTGGGTGCCCGCGAACCACGAGCCGACCATCACGTTGGACGCGCCGGCGGCCAGCGCCAGGGCGACGTCGCGGGGATGGCGCACGCCGCCGTCGGCCCACACGTGGGCGCCAAGCTCCTTGGCCGCCGCCGCACACTCGAGCACGGCGGAAAACTGAGGCCGGCCGACGCCGGTCTGCATGCGGGTGGTGCACATCGCGCCCGGGCCGACGCCGACCTTGATGATGTCCGCTCCCGCCTCCACCAGATCGCGCACGCCGGCGGCGGTGACCACGTTGCCGGCGACGATGGGTACGCCGGGCGCCAGCGCACGGACGCGGCGCAGCACGTCGATCATGGTCTCCTGGTGACCGTGGGCGGTGTCGATGACCAGGGTGTCCGCACCCGCGTCGACCAGCGCGCGCACCCGCCCCTCGACGTCGCCGTTGATGCCCACGGCCGCGCCGACGCGCAGCTTGCCGTCCCCGTCGACGGCGGGCCGGTACACCGTCGCCCGCAGCGCCCCGCGCCGGGTGAGGATGCCCGCCAACTTCCCCTCCCCATCGACGACCGGGGCGAGCCTGCGGCTGGCGTCGACGAGGCGCTCGAAGGCCTCCTCCGGCTCGATGCCGTCGGGCAGGGTGAGCAGGTTGCCGCTCATCAGGGTGCCCACCTGCGCGAAGTTGTCGGCGCCGCGCAGGTCCTTCTCGGTGATCATGCCCACCGGCACGTCCCCGTCGACGACCACGGCCGCACCGTGGGCGCGCTTGGGCAGCAGGTTGCGGGCGTAGCCGACCGTGTGATGCGGCTTGACGGTGATGGGCGTCTCGAAGATCAGGTGCGCCGCCTTCACCTTCCGGATCGTCTCCGCCGCGATCTCGGCCGGCACGTCCTGCGGCAGGATGGCCATGCCGCCGCGGCGGGCGATGGTCTCGGCCATGCGCCGGCCGGACACGGCCGTCATGTTGGCCACGACCAGCGGAATCGTGGTCCCGGTGCCATCGGCGGTGGACAGGTCCACGGACATGCGGGAGCCGACCGCCGACCGCGACGGGACCATGAACACGTCGTCGTAGGTCAGCTCGTACGGGGGCTTGACGTCATCGAGGAATCGCATGGCCGCCACCCTAGACGCCGACGCGGATCGGGCTCCTCGCCACGGTGGCCGAAGCCGCGGTGCGGCGCCTTCGGGTTGCCGGGTGGCCGTCGCCAAGCAGGTGCATGACATTTGTCATGCGGGGAACCGGCCGCATGGCACTTCCCGCGAGCGCCCGGGCGACGCACGATGAAGCCATGAACACACCAACGGCACTGACCATCGAGGGCGCGACCAAACGCTTCGGCCAGGTCACCGCCGTCGACGACGTGTCCATCACGGTGTCGGTCGGCGAAGTCGTGGCCCTGCTCGGGCCCAACGGAGCGGGCAAGACCACGTTGCTGGACATGGTCCTCGGCTTTACGACGCCCGACGCGGGCACCATCGACGTCCTTGGCGAGTCCCCCGCGGTGACCGCCTGGCGCGGCGGCGTCGGCGCGATGCTCCAGACCGGCGGCCTGCTCAAGGACCTGACCGTGGAGGGCACCCTGAAGATGGTCGCCGCCTGCCACGCCAGTGCGCTCGACGTCGACGAGGTGCTCGCCCGGGCGGGCATCGTGGATTTCGCCGACCGCAAGGTCTCCGCCTGCTCCGGCGGACAGGTGCAGAGGCTGCGCTTCGCCCTCGCGCTACTGCCGGATCCGGAGCTGCTCATCCTCGACGAGCCGACCGCCGGCATGGACGCCACCGCGCGCCGCGAGTTCTGGCGCACCATGCACGCCGAGGCCGATCGGGGCCGCACCATCGTCTTCGCCACCCACTATCTCGCGGAGGCCGACGACTTCGCCGACCGGCTGATCCTCATCCGCGACGGCTCGATCATCGTCGACGGCTCGCTCGACGACCTGGTCCGCGACGGCGACAAGACGATCACCGGCACGTGGACGTCGGAGCAGTCGCCGAACGAGGTGGCGGGCGCCCTCGGCCTCGCACCCGACGCCGTCGAAATCACCGGCGACGGGAAGGCGACCTTCAGCGCCCCCGACGGTGACGCGGTGGCGCTGCACCTGCTGTCCAACGGCCTCGTCCGCGACATCGAGGTCCGCGCCCGGACCGTGGAAAACCTCTTCTTCGAACTGACCGGCACCGACGCGGAAGCGGGGTCCTGACATGAACTGGAACATCCTCACCGGATACGCCGGCAAGGAGCTGTGGCGCACGCTGCGGATGTGGGACGCGACGTTCTTCATCGCCGTGCTGCCCGCCGCACTGTTCCTGATGTTCGGCGCCCGCGGCGACGCGGTCGAGCAGGCCGCCGGGGCGGGCAACGTCTCGGCCTTCGTCATGACGTCCATGTCCGTCTACGGCGCCGCCATGGCCACGACGACGCTGGCGGGGCTCACCGCCGTGGAGCGCGACGCCGGCTGGGGCCGCCAGCTGGCGCTGACCTCGCTGAGCACCACCGGCTACTACGCGGCGAAGGTGCTGGTGTCGCTGATCATCGCGCTGCTGCCGATCGCCGTCATCCACGTCATCGGCGCCATCGTCGGCGCGAGCCTCGACGAAGCGTGGATGTGGGCGGCGTCGATGGCGCTGAGCCTGGTGGTCGCCCTTCCCTTCGCCCTCTACGGGCTCGCGGTGGCCATGCTCTTCCGCTCCGAGGCCGCCGTGTCCGCGGCGTCGGGCATGCTGGTCGTCTTCTCTTTCTTCGGCACGCTGTTCATGCCGCTCGACGGGATCATGCTGGACATCGCCAAATTCACCCCGATGTACGGCCCCGCGACTCTGGCCCGCTGGCCCCAGCTGGAGGGCCTCATCGCCCCGGCCACCGCGGGCGCGATGCCCGGGCAGGAATCGCTGGGGCTGGCGCTCGCCAACATCGCCGCGTGGACCCTGATCTTCCTGGTCGTGTGCGTCATCGCCGGGCGCAACCGCAACCGGCGCTGACCCGGGCGCGCATATCCTCGGACATGAACCCCTCCTCCACGACACCGGAGGTCCCCGTGCCCCCATCCGGATGGCAGCCGCCGGAGAATCTCACGCCCGGCGAGCGCCGCTTCGTGCTCATGTTCGCCGGCGTCTGGCTGGTGTTCCTGGCCTGGCCGATCTTCGAGACGGTCACCGCCCCGGGCCCCTCCACGGCCGCCCGCGTGCTCGCGCTGGCCGCCATCATCGCCTTCGGCGTCATCTACCTGGCATCGTTCGTGCGCTCCCGGCCGATCCAGGGCCTGTCCCTGGCGGCGAACACGGCGGTCCAGACGGCCGTGCTCACGGCGCTGATCGCCGCGGCCATCCCCGCCGCCGGCGCCACGGTGGCGGGCATGGTTCCGTACCTGATGGCCCTGTGGATGTTCACCCACCGACTGGTCGTCGGCGTGCCCATGGCATTGGTCATGGCGATCGCGGGCTCCCTCGGCGTCGTCGTCATCGCCGGTGCCGAGTTCCGGTTCGCGCTGATCACCCCGATCATCTTCACCGCCGGGATCATCACCCTGTTCCGGCTGGCCGACGAGCACTCCGAAGTCGAGCGCCAACTGTCCGAGCGCGTGGCGCTGTCCGAGCAGCGCGAGGAACTGGCCCGCACAGTCCACGACGCCCTGGGCCATTCGCTGACGTCGATCACCGTGCAGGCGCAGCTGGCCAGACGGCTCGTCGGCGACGACCCCGCCGCCGCGGAGCGCCAGCTCGACGGCATCCTGGCCACGGCGCGCGATTCATTGCGCGACGTCCGCTCCACGGTCGAATTCCTCGACGCCCCGGGCCTTGCCGACCAGCTCGACCTCGCCCGCGCCACGCTGGCCGCCGCCGGCATCGAGGCCGACGTCCCGGCCGCCGCCGACCTGCCCGCCCTCGAACCCGGCCATCGGCGCCTGTTTTCGTGGTGCCTGCGCGAGGCCGTCACCAACGTCGTCCGGCATTCGGGGGCGAGCCGGTGCCGCATCGAGATCCTCGGCGCCACCGATCCGGCCACTTCGGCCGGCGGCGCGGTGCTGCGCGTCATCGACGACGGCGCGGGCATCCCCGGTGGCATGGGCGGCGCGGCCGTCGCCGCGGGAACGGGCCTGCGCGGGCTCGCCCGCCGCGCCGAGCGCGCCTCCGCGCGGCTGACCATCACCGACGCCGCGTCCGATTCCGGGGACGACCACCATCGCCCCGGCACCATCCTTGAGGTGCGCGCATGACCGCCGAACACCGCACCCGTCCGATCCGGCTGCTCGTCGCCGACGACCAGGAACTCGTCCGTGCCGGATTGTCCCTGCTGCTGGGCATGGAGCCCGACCTCGACGTCGTCGTGCAGCTCTCCGATGGCGCCGACGTCGCCGACGCCGTCGCCGAGCACGGCATCGACGTCGCCATCCTCGACATCGAGATGCCCTACGACGGCCTCCGCGCCACCGCCGACATCGCCGCGCTCAATCGGAACGGCAGGGACGAGGGGCACGACGGGCGCGGCAGGGACGACGCGCACCAGGGCAGCGGCGACGGCGCGTGCCGGGTGCTCATCGTCACCACCTTCGGGCGCACCGGTTACCTGCAGCGGGCGATGGCCGCCGGCGCGTCGGGGTTCATGGTCAAGGACGCTCCGGCGGAAGCCCTGGCCCAGGCGGTGCGCACCGTCAACGCCGGGGGCCGGGCGGTCGATCCCGCGTTGGCGGCGGAGGCCCTGGCCGCCGGTCCGTCCCCGTTGACGGCCCGCGAGATGGAGGTCCTCTCGGCCGCCGGCGACGGTTCCTCGGTCCGGGCGATCGCCTCCCGCCTGCACCTCGCCCCGGGCACCGTGCGCAATCACCTCTCCTCGGCGATCGCGAAGACGGGGGCGTCGAACCGGATGGAGGCCAATCGCACCGCGCAGGCCCGCGGCTGGTTGTAGCGTCGCCCCCATGACCGCGCCGAACACGACCAGCACCGACCGCACGCGCCTGACCGGGGCGATCGCCGTGGTGGTGGGTGCGCGGGGAGGGATCGGCACGCGGGTCGTCGCAAAGCTGCGGGCCGCGGGCGCGACGGTCGTGGCCGCGGACCTGCCGGACGTCGACGCCTCGGACCCGGCGTCGCTTGCGGCTCTGCTTGACGACGTCGCCCGCCGCCACCACCGCATCGACGTCCTCGTGCATGCGGCGGGGATGGTGTCCAACGAGGATTTCGGCGCGCGGACCACGCAGGACGTCGACGCCGAGCTCGCCGTGAATCTGGCGTCGCCGATGCACCTGGTGCGGATGGCGCTGCCGCTGCTGAAGAAGGGGCGGCTGCACGAAGTCGTTGAGGCACCCGGGCGCCGAGGCTGGATGCCCGGTGCGGGTCGGCGGCGGAGGAAGCCGGTGCGGTCGCACGTCATCGTCCTGGGTTCGCTCGGCGGCGTGATGCCGATGCCGGATCAGGCGGTGTACGCGGCCGGGAAGTTCGGGCTGCGCGGGGCGATGCTGTCGCTGGGGATGAGCCTGCGCGGCGACGGCATCGCCGTGACCTCGGTACTGCCCAGTTCCGTGGACACCCCGATGCTGTGGCGCGAGGTCGCCGAAGACGGCAATGCGCTGCAATTCCTCGGGCCACCCCAGTCGCCGGAGACCATCGCCGACGCCGCGCTCGGGGTGATCGGCCGCCACGTAGCCGAGGTCTTCCCCAACCGCGTCGACGGAGTGCTGGCGCGCGCCGCGATGCTCGCCCCGGGGCTGCTGCCCCACATCCTGCCGCGGCTGGAACCACTGGGCCGCCGGGGCATGGCCCGATACCGGGCGGAGCTCGTGCGGCGCGGTGATCTGCCGCCGTCCACGAGCTCCACCCGCACGCCCGGCAAGTAAACGCCAGTCACGGACGTGTCAGCATTCCCGTACCGTGGGCGCCACCATGACTGACGCACGCGCATACTCCGCCACCGACCACGATTCGCGCCGGGATCACCCCGACTCGCGCACCACCGACCACAACGCCTGGCCGATGGCCATCATCACCGTCCTCGGCGTCGCCGCCGCGATCGTCATGGCCTTCATCGGCAGCGGCGCCCTCGGCGGCACGCCCGTGGCCGAAGCCGCCGGCGGCGCACTGTCCGCCGACGCGACGCCGCTGGCACCGGCCGGCACCGCCTTCAGCATTTGGAGCGTCATCTACGCGGGGCTGGCCGCCTACGCCATCTGGCAGCTGTTCCCCGTCGCCCGCCGCTCCGAGCGCCAGCGGGTGCTGCGCCCGTGGGCGATCCTGTCCGCCCTGCTGAACGGAGCGTGGCTGTGGACCGTCCAGTTGGAGATGCTGTGGCTGTCCGTCGCGGTCATCGTCGTCCTGCTCGCGGTGCTCATCCGCATCCTGTACATCCTGGGCCGCCCCCGTACCGGCGGGATCGTCGAGCTCGTCCTCACCGACGGCACCTTCGGCCTGTACTTCGGCTGGGTCCTGGCGGCGGCGTTCGCCAATTTCTGGGCCACCATGTCCGACCAGGGCTTCACCGCCTTCGACGAAGTGGGCACCGGCGTCACCGGCATCACGGTCGCGGCGATCGTCGCCATCATGGCCGCGATTCTCGACGGCGGCCGCATCGCCCCGGCGCTGGCCACCTCGTGGGGCCTGGCGTGGATCGCCGTCGCCCGCACCGAGGGCTCCTTCGAGGACCCGGGCCTGGTCTGGGCCGGCGCCATCGCCTCGGCGGCAGTGCTGCTCGTCGCCATCGCCCGCCGCGCGACCATGGCCGCCTCCTCGCGCTGACCCTCGTCGGCTGATCCGTCGGCCGATCCGGTGGCCGTGACCGGCGACGGCCGCAGCCGGGTAGAGTCTCCGCCAGCCATCGCCCGGTTCCATCTCCCGGGCCCGGTCCCCGAGGAGGTCACGTGGCGTCACGCATCACCGGCGGCCGAGGCACCGGCGCAGTATTCGCCACCGTCGCCGCGCTCATCTTCAGCGCCGGCTGGGCGGCCAACCACTACGCCTCGGTGATCACCGCCCTGCGCGACGGGCTCGGCCTGTCGCCGGTGCTGCTCAACGGGGCGTTCGCCATTTACGCCGTGGGCCTGGTGCCCTGCCTGCTGGCCGGCGGCATTCTCGCAGATCGGATTGGCGCGCGCCCAGCGGTCCTCGCCGGCGGCGCCATCGCCGCCGCCGGCAACCTGCTGATCCTGCTGTGGTCCACCACCGCCGGGCTGCTGACCGGACGATTCATCGTCGGCCTCGGCGTCGGGCTAATGATCAGCGCCGGCACCGCCTGGGCCGGCCGCCTGCGCGGGACGGCGGGCGTCACCATGGCCGGGATCGTGCTGACCGCCGGTTTCGCCGTCGGCGCCATCGCCTCCGGCGGGATCGTCCACGCCCTGCCCACCCACTCTGCGGTGACGGCGGCGTTCCTCACGTCGGTGGTCCTGTCGGTGCTCGCCGTGGCGGCGTCGGCCATCGTCGGCGACGCCCCCACGCCTCCGGCTCCTGCTCCGGCGCGGGCGGACGGGGACTCCGGAGCGTCGCAAAGCAATCCCGCGAACCCGAATCGCCGCAGCATGGGCCGCGCGCTGGCCACCGCCCTGCCGATGTCACTGTGGGTGTTTTCGTGCGTGACCACGTCGTTTCTGGTGCTCGCGGCGCGGGTCAGCGAGCGCGTCGACTCCGGCGCGCTGCTGCCTGGCATCGCCGCGGCGCTGGCGTTCGGCGCCGGAGTCGTGGCGCAGAGCCTGGGCCGGACGCTGCACTGGGGCCCGCGCTCGGGCATCGCCGGCGCACTGCTCGCCGCGGCGGGCATGACGATGGCCGGCCTCGGCGGCACCGTCCCGCCCGTGTGGCTGTTCATCGTCGCGTCGGTGGTCCTGGGCACCGCGTACGGGCTGTGCCTGCGCGAAGGCCTCCTGGACATCGACGCGTTCTCGCCGCCGCACCGCCGCGGCACGGCGATCGGCGTCTATTACGTGTTCACCTACCTCGGTGCCGGCACGGCCGTACTGTTGGAATGGCTGCTGCCCATCGCCGGGCCGACGCTGCCGCTGCTGGTCATCTGCGCAATCGCGCTGGCCGCCGCCGCAGTGCGCACGGGCCAGGTGCGCGCCGGGGTCTTCGCGGGGCGGTGACGGGCGCACCCGCACTTCCCCCGCCTCCTGCCTGTGATCTGCACGACAGTGGCGTAACGTCACTGAGCAATCTGCGGGACCGCGAAGGAGGCATGGACGATGAACGCTGCGGCAACGAAGCCCAGGTCGGCGGGGCTGGTGTTCGCCACCGTGGCCACGCTGCTGCTCAGCGCCGGCTGGGCGGCCAACCACTTCGCCTCTGTGCTCGTCGTCCTGCGCGACCAGCAGAATTACTCGCCCGTCCTGGTCAACGGGGCCTTCGGCATCTATGCGCTGGGGCTGGTGCCGTGCCTGTTGTTCGGCGGCATCGTCGCCGACCGCATCGGCGCCCGCCCGGTGGTGCTCACCGGCGGCACGATCGCGGCGCTGGGCAACCTCAGTCTCCTGCTGTGGCACGGCGCGGCGGGCCTGATGATCGGCCGCTTCATCGTCGGCCTCGGCGTCGGCCTGGCCGTCAGCGCCGGCACCGCATGGGCGGGCCGGTTGCGCGGCGCCAGCGGCGTGACGCTGGCCGGCATCATGTTGACCTCGGGCTTTGCGACGGGACCCATCGCCTCCGGTCTGCTGGCCTATTTCTTGCCGGCCTCGGCGACGGTCGC
Source organism: Corynebacterium sp. NPDC060344 (assembly GCF_042725215.1). Classification (NCBI taxonomy): domain Bacteria; kingdom Bacillati; phylum Actinomycetota; class Actinomycetes; order Mycobacteriales; family Corynebacteriaceae; genus Corynebacterium; species Corynebacterium sp. NPDC060344. The sequence goes on from NZ_JBHXCS010000002.1 coordinate 402,642, forward strand.
CGTGCCGTTCATCGTGACCGTCATTTTCTCGCTGGTCGCCGTGGCGGCCTCCGCGGTGGTCGGCGACGCGCGCCACGAGCCGGTGGAGTTGGGCGCCGCATCGCGGGATGCGGGCGATGACGGGGACGGTGGCGTCGCAAAGCAATCCGTCCCGGACCGCGACCCGGACCATGGCCACCGGCGCGGGATGGGCATCGCGCTGGCGACGTCGCTACCCATGGCACTGTGGGTCTTCGCGTGCGTGACCACCGCATTCCTGGTCCTGGCGGGGCGGGTCAGCGCGCATTTCGACTCCGGCGTGCTGCTGCCGGGCATGGCCGCCGTGTTCGCCTTCGGCTCCGGGCTGACCGCCCAGGCGCTCGGCCGCAAGTACGGGTTCGGGCCGCGCTCGGGCATCGCCGGGGCCCTGTTCGCCGCCGCCGGCATGACGCTGGCGGGACTCGGCGCGGCGACGCCGCCCGTGTGGCTGTTCATCGTCGCGTCCATGCTGCTGGGCACCGCCTACGGGCTGTGCCTGCGGGAGGGGCTGCTGGACATCGAGACGTTCTCGCCGCCGCAGCGGCGCGGCACGGCGATCGGCATCTACTACGTGTTCACCTACCTCGGCTTCGGCCTGCCCGTGCTGCTCGAGGCCCTGCTGCCCATCGCCGGGCCGTCCATCCCCCTGTTCGTGCTCGCCGCCGTTGCGCTGGGATCCGCGATCGTGCGGTTCACCCAGCTGCGCGGCGGGGTTTTCGCGGGGAGGTGACCGGATGCTCGTGGCGTCCCTGTTCATAGCGATCGGCGTCGCGGCCATCGCCGCCGCCGTCATCTGGTTCGCCCTGCGCCACCAACGGTCCGAGCGCCGGTTCCGCACCGAGGCCGTGGTCGTCGCATCGACGGGCCGGCCCGGCGACGACCTGCGCGCGATGGTCCTCGAGGTCACCGACCGCGACGGGACCACCCGCATGGTCACCGACACGTTCTACAGCAACTTCGCCGCCGGACGGGTCGGACAGATCGTCGAGGTGGAGATCGAGCGCCCCTCCCCCGACGGTGAACCCGGCCGCGTCCGCGTGCCCCGGCAGGCGGACCCGACGTTCGTGCTCAACGCCCTGCTGGCCGCCGCCGGCATCGCGTTCCTGCTGGCCGGGATGTTCGTGCTCATGCAGGCCGTGGCCGGGTAAGGTACTTGCCTTGCCGCGGTCCACGCGCGACCGGCGGCACCGCACCAGCTGCATTGCCAGCACCAGCTGCACGATCAGCACGATCAGCACGATCAGCACGACCAGCACAACCATGGAGGACCACGGCGTGAACATCACCATCATCGGCGGCTCGAAGGGCACCGGGGCCCACTTGGTCACCGTCGCCACCGACGCCGACCACGACGTCACGGTGGTCTCCCGCAGCGGCACGGCCCCGGCCGGCGCGCGGATCGTCACCGGCGATGCCGCCGACCCCGAGGTGCTGCGCGAGGCGCTGACCGGCGCCGATGCCGTCGTGGTCACCGTCGGCGGGGCGAAGGGCGTGGACAATCAGCGGGCGAAGGTCACCCGCGCGGTCATCTCCGCGATGGAGGAGGCCGGGGTGCGCCGCCTGGTGGTGCAGTCGTCGCTGGGCGCGGGCGATTCCGCCTCCCAGCTCCCCGCCCCGCTGCGGGTGCTGATGAAGGCCGTGCTGGCCAAACCCCTGGCTGACCACGACGAGCAGGAGGCCGCGGTCTTCGCCTCGGACCTGGACTGGACCGTCGTGCGCCCGACCGGCCTGAAGGACAAGCCCGCCACCGGCACGTGGCGCGCGCTCGAAGTGTCCGACGAGGGCACGCTGTCGGGCCAGATCCCCCGCGCCGACCTCGCCGCCTGCATCCTCGGGGTCCTCGGCGACGACGCGACGATCGGCAAGGCACTGGGCGTGTCCAGCTGACGCGGGCGCTTCCATCGCCGCGGCACGCCGCACCTGACCCGCCGCTTCCCGCACGTACCCTGTCGCCATGAGGAAAGCCGCCGAGGATCGCTACCGCCAGCTGCGGACCACCGGCCGCGTGGACATCCCGCAGTCCATGCGCCATTTCCTGCTCATGCTTGTGCTCGCCCTGATGTTCACCATCGTCGGCGCAGGGATGGTGTACGGCGCCATTGTTTACTCCGACTCCTGGTCCGAGGTCGCGAGCCTCCCGGAATCGTGGATCGGGCTGGTCTCGGTCTTGTTTTTCGGGGTCCTCGGCATCCCCGCAATTCTCATCCAGATGCGCTGGCGCGCGGTGTTGACGCTGACCTGGCACGGCATGGCCGAACACCGCATGAAAAAGGGCGAGCGACTCACGACCTCCGCGACCTCATGGCGCGACATCGAAGGCTTTTCCGCCCAGTACACCGGCGGCCGTTGGCACACGAAGGGCCAGTACACGGTATTCATGCATCTACGTCCCGAGGTCCATGCCCGCTATCGCGCCAGCTTGTCCCCGATGATGGGCGGATTGCAGTCGCTCAACGAAAAATTGTCGGCTCCGGGCACGATTGCTTTGCGACGCTTCGCGGGCGGCCCGAAAGCCCTCCATGAACTGTTGGAACGTGCTCACCGGGAATTCGGATCGGATTCACCCCGCGGTCCCCATCATTGATCGTCGGGGATTGGCACCATTGCCGCGATGGCCCTATGCGAGTGCCACGCTCGAATCCCCGGAGATCACCTCGAGAGTGAGTTCACCGCCGATCGCTTCGACGTACGACCGCACGGTCGAAATCTTCGAGTTGTCCAGCTCGCCGCACTCGATCTTCGACACTTGCCTCTGCGAGACGCCGATGCGCTCGGCCACCGCGGCTTGGGTTAGGCCGGTGGCATTGCGGATCTCTCGGAGTCGGTATGCGCGAACTCGCGCGAGCGCCAGCTTCTTCTCAGTCTCCACGGCCTTGCGGTCCACGGGGTGCTGCGCAAGAAAGTCCTCCAAGGACATCGCCATGTCAATCATTCCCTTCCAAGGTCCGAAGATGAGCCGCATATCGGTCATCCGATGCTCCGAGGGGAGAGCAGCGTCCCACTTGCCCGCAGGCTAGAACCCACAGGTTCTACCGTCAAGACCCGGGTCACTGACCGCCACTCCCCAGCACCTCATAAATCTGGTTCACTGGCGGCATGTCCCTCATGCGCCGATACCGTTCCACCGGAGCCGACCCCCTATTCGGCGATCCCAGGCGCGCGCACCGCGGCGTGTCGATGGAGGGCTACTTCTGGCGGATCACCGACCCGGACACCGGCCGCGTGGTCATCGCCCTGTGCGGCGCGAACAAGGGGCCGGACGGCACGTGGTCGACGATCGGCCTGGCATCGTGGCCCAACGGGTTCGTGCGCACCGAGGCCCTCGACGGTTCCTGGACGGACCCGGACGGCCTCGGGGTCCGGGGCGGATTTTCCGCCTCGAACGGCGACCGCCCCGCCTTCGAGGGCAACGACCGCGAGCTCCACGTCGACCTCGGCGAGGACGCCCGTCTCGACGTGACGTTCCACGATCTCGCCCCCTGGCCGCACAAGATCGCCGGTGGCTCGAGCGTCTTCCAGACCATCCCGGCGCTCAACCAGTACTGGCACCCGTGGCTGCCGGGCGGCCGCGCGTCGGGCACCGCGACCATCGGCGGCGAGACCTGGGAGTTCGACGGTGCCCAGGTCTACTCGGAGAAGAACTGGGGCCGCGAGGGCTTTCCGGATTCCTGGTGGTGGGGCCAGGCGCAGGGCTTCGACGAGCCCGGCGCGTCGCTGGCGTTCGCCGGTGGGCTGGTCACGTCCGGGCCGCTGAAGGTGGAGGTGACGGCCCTGGTGGTCATGCTTCCCGACGGTCGCGTCATCCGCCTCGGCGATCCCGTCGTCAGTCCCGTGACCACGACCACCGCGGACGAGGAGTGGACGTTGTCCGGCCGGGGGTTCGGCTGGCGCATCGAGGTCGAGGCGTCGGCTCCCCTGGACCAGGCCTTCGTGCTTCCGGTGCCGCTGCCCAGCGAGCACCGCAACACCCCCGGCGACCTCGAGCACCTCGTGGGCGATCTTAAGGTCACGGTGTCGCGGTTCGGCAAGCACGCCTGGACCGGCACCACCTCCCTGGCCGCGCTCGAGCACGGCGGCCTGGACCGTGCCCGCGCCGAGCTTCGCCGCCGCGGACTGGACGACACCCTGACCCACGCCCCTCCGGCCACGACACCCGACCCCGACAATCCTGGGAGTACCCGATGACCACGCGAATTCTCCACGTCGCCACCAACGTCGACCGCTACGACACCGACCCGGACGTCCCCACCGGGCTGTGGCTGTCGGAGCTCACCCATGCCTGGGAGGTCTTCGAAAAGCACGGATTCGAGCAGACCCTGGCCAGCCCGGCCGGCGGGTTCGTGCCGCTGGAGCCGAAATCCCTGAAGTTCCCGTTCTACGACGCGTCCGCAAAGGCGTGGCACGGGGATCCGTCGCGCATGGCGCTGTTCGGCGACACGGCGCGTGCCGACGACCTCGACGCCGCCGATTTCGACGCGATTTACTTCACCGGCGGCCACGGCGTCATGTTCGACTTCCAGGGCAGCGCCGGCCTCCAGCGGCTGACACGGGAGATCTTCGAGCGCGGCGGCGTCGTCGGCGCGGTGTGCCACGGCTACTGCGGGCTGCTGGACGTGACGCTGTCCGATGGCACCCACCTCGTCGATGGCCGCGCGGTGACCGGGTTTTCCTGGCGGGAAGAGGTGGCGGCGGGCGTCGCAAAGCTCGTGCCCTACGACGTCGAGGCCGAGATCAAGGCCCGCGGCGCGGAGTACGGGAAGAACCCGATCCCCTTCGGCCCGCACGTGGTCGCCGACGGCACGCTGATCACCGGGCAGAACCCGACGTCGGCGAAGAAGACGGCGGAGAAGATCGTCGAGGTGCTGGGAGCCTGACGACGATCCTCGACGGGACGCCCCGGAACGGAGACGCGTCCTCCTAGCCGCAGAAAAATACATCGGACGCGGAACCTCTACATACTGGATGCCAATGCACAATCCAGCGACCTGACCGTTCGGCAACATGGCTTCATCGAAAGAGCCGTGCCGTGACGACCAGAATCCAGAGGAGAGCCATGACCGATCGCATCCAGTTGCACCAGCATGAATTGGAATTGATCCGGCGATGGCATCGGGCCCATATTCGAGCTGCGCATGAGAGCGAGGGTTTTCGGCGCGGTTGGCGGGCAGAGAATATGACGCCCCACGCAGCGGAGGCACGTGAGTTCCTGGAGAAGCTGCGCAGGACCCGAGACCTTTCGGCATTCCAATCCGACACAGATCGTTGGATCCGGAGTTTCAAGTCCGGGTTCGCGGGGGCCGCCGGCCAGATGATCATCAATCAGATCGTCAAACTGAGCCCCGAACCCGACGCCGCCGTCACGGTTCTGCTCGACGCATTGACTGCCCCGGCAGATGCCGAGGATGCGGCTCGAAAAGTCCGGGTGCTCGCGGATTACCTGGATTCGATCAAGCTCGGATCGCACCCGAGCCCGGCGCGCGCCCCCTTCGTCGCGTCGTACTACTGGGGATTGGACCAACCGCAGACGTGGCCGGTGGCATGGCCGAACTCGACGAAATACGTGGACTACTGCACCGGAATCCCGAGCTACGACGACCAAGGTGATCGGTACTTGGAGCTCCACCGCTTCGCCACGGAGATCGATGGTGATGTGGTCCGGTTCGAGGAGACCGCCGCGTGGTGGGCAGACACGGAACCGCCCATTCTCGATGAATCGCTGTGCGACCGCGCGGCGTGGCGCATCAAGGAGCTCACCGAAAACGTGGATCCACGGCAATTCCGTTGCAACGCTCAGGCGTTGGTCAACGTCGCCGCCCACCTCGGTTCTGCGCTGGAAGCGGATGTCTCCAAGGCCGCGAATCGGACGCTCAAGGCCAGCAAACCCCCGGTCATGTGGCACAAGGAGCGGCCTCGCGGTGACATGTGGGTCGACTGGAAAGTTCCCGGTACATACGGGCTTTCGGTCCGCGCATGGCTCAATGAACATGGGCTCGCCATCGGCCTGCGGCCCTACGCGCATGGGGATGCGGGAGCAACGGAGGAAGCCGTGAGCATCATCGGTTCCCAGCCGGTGGAGGGGTATGAGGTCATCGCGGGTGGACGCACGGGCGTCGGCCAGGACCGTGGCTTCGTCGGCGGAGGCACCGGCGAAGTCCTCTACGGGCGTTGGTTCGATCGCCATGATTTCTCGACATTGAACCTTCCCGAGGAATTGGCACGAACTGCGAGTGACGTCACGCCGCTGATGGCCACGATGCTCGGAGAGGCCGATGACCGGGACGAGGATGACGATCTCGGCGAACTCGTCGCCGAGTTCACCGCGGAGCGGTACCCGACCGAAGACGACGAACAACACCGGGCCGATCTCCGTGACTTCGCCAGACTCATCGAACGAGAGGAATTGCCGGTCATCGGAGCAGCGGAGCTCCGGCGAATCTGGAACTCACAGCGCTACGGATCAACTGGTCCGATGTCCGTTCTCAACACCAGCATCCGCGATGCCGACGAGTCCGAGTACACGCGAATCCTGTCCAGCATTTCCTACCTCTGCTGGGGCGACGGACCCGTCGAAGCCCGAATCGACCGGCTTCTCGAAGATGACGAACTGAGGGTTCGGGGCCTCGGCGAATCGGTGATCATGAAATTGCTCGCGATCTCCCATCCGGACCGGTTCATTACCGTCTACCCATACACGGGCCCCAAGGGAAAACTGAAAATGCTTCGCGAACTTGGGCTCAACGCCCCCGAGGTTTCCTCGCGGGGCGAGCTCCAGGTGAAATCCAACGACATGTTGAGAGAAAGGCTCGATCGCCACTTCCCCGGCGATCCCTGGGGAATGGGCTCCTTCCTCTATTGGCTGACCGAACGCGGCACGGTCGAACCGTCCGATATCGAATCCGATCCGCTCGACAATGTCGCGGAGGAGCTCCTCGTCGACCGCGAGTTCATCGACGACATAGTGGCGCTATTGGAAGACAAGGGGCAGGTCGTTTTCTACGGTCCGCCAGGCACCGGCAAGACGTATTTCGCCCGCAAGCTCGCAGCCGCGCTGGCACCGGATCCGGAACGACGGCCAATCGTGCAGTTCCATCCTTCGACTTCGTACGAGGATTTCTTCGAGGGATATCGCCCGGAGACCGACGTACACGGAGCAATGTCATACCGGCTCAAGCAAGGGCCGCTCGCGGACCTGGCGGCACGAGCCGCCGATGCGTCCCGGCTGCGCCACGTCATGATCATCGACGAGATCAACAGGGCGAATCTGCCAAAGGTCCTCGGCGAATTGCTCTTCCTTCTGGAGTACCGGGGCACCCCGGTCCGCACCCTGTATCGACCGGATGATCCCTTCGTGCTGCCGAAAAACGTGTGGTTCATCGGCACCATGAACACTGCGGATCGGTCCATCGCGCTCGTCGACGCCGCATTGCGCCGGCGATTCCACTTCGTCCCGTTCTTCCCGAATCACGGCAAGATGGCGGGTCTGCTGAAAAAGTGGTTGGAACGACATGGGGAACCGGCATGGGTAGGTGAACTCGTCGGCCACGTCAACGATGAACTCGAACGGGAACTCGGCGGTCCCCACCTGCAGTTGGGGGCGAGCCATTTCATGAAGCCGGGCCTCGACCAGCATTCTTTGCGCAGAATCTGGGAATACAACATCGAACCGTTCATCGAAGACCAGTTCTTCGGCGATTCCGAGCTGATCGCCCGTTTCCAATTCGACCAGGTGTGGGCCCGCTTCGAGGACATCGCCCGAGAATCAGTCGCGGAGGGTTCCACCACTCCGCTCGAAGACGGCTGAGCGACATGGTCGTTATCCCCGAACACTCAGCGGTTGACCTCGACCTCACCCGTCGCCAAGCGGAAGCCCTGCAGAAGACCGGGTACGTCACCGTCAGCCCGCTTGCCGGCGACCGGTGGCGGGTGGCGACGTCGTCTTTCGTCGGTTCACTGGCCGCGGACGATATCGAGCTCCTGATCCGCCCGAAGACCAATCCGGAGAATCTCTTCCTGTTGCTGGAACCGGGACTTCCCCCGCATGCGTGGCGGCGGGAGCTCTTCGACTATGGCGCAACTTCTGACCTGCTTCCATCCGTCATCGCCTTTTTCTCGAGAACAGTGGAAACCGCACTCGGGCGCGGTATCGTGCGCGCCTACGAAGCCCGCGACGACGAATTGATCGCTTTACGTGGCCGGATGGACGTGACGGGGCAGTTCCGACGAGGCGGCGTCCTTTCCCCGCTCGCCTGCACTTTCGACGAGTACTCGCAGGACACTCCGGAGAACCGGGCATTGAAGGCTGCGATCCGCATCGCGCTGCGGATGCCGCGGCTGCGTCCAGAAATCCGACGTCTGCTCATGCATCAACTGACGGCTCTGGAGGAATCGCGTGACGTGGTCGTGGGTGCCGGTGACATCGACGCCATCCAGTTGACGCGACTCAATCGGCATTACGAGCCCGCGCTTCGACTCGCCCGGCTCATTCTGGCCAATCTTTCGCTTGCCGACGTTCACGGCACCACCAGGGCCCAGTCGTTCATGGTCGACATGAACGATCTCTTCCAGCGGTTCATCACGGAACGACTTAGTCGCGCGCTGCGCGGAAAGGCGACGGTAAGGAGTGAACCCACTCACCACCTGGGCGTCCATCGACAAATCTCGATGCAACCGGATCTCGTCTTCGCCTCCCCCGACGGGACGCCCCGGTTCGTCGCCGACGTCAAGTACAAGATCGCCTCCGACGCCCGCGCCCGGAGCCAGGACTATTACCAGCTGCTCGCGTACGTGACTTCCTTGGACCTTCCGGAAGGAATGCTGATCTACTGCAGCTCCGATGCGGGCGGCTCCCGGCGCACGGTCCCGGTCCACAACACGGATAAACGGCTCACTGTCAGGGCGCTTGACCTCACCGGATCACCCGACGACGTCGATCGTCAGATCCATCTGCTCGCCGATGACATAGTGGTGGCCATGACCCGCATTCCCGCCCGCGCCTGAGCACCCGCCCGACCCACGAGGATCACCATGGCCGACCATGTCCCGGGAAGGGGCGGCCCGTCCCCGGCGACCGCCTCCCGAACGCCCGATGACCTGTGGCGGGAGCTGCGTGCCAACGGCACCGTGATCCTCGAGCCGGTCAGACTCGAGCTGCGCTGGATCGCGGCGGGGATCGCGGGCGTCGCGCTGCTGATTTCAGTGGCCGGCGTGATCCTCGTGCTCACCGGTGCCGCGGAGATCGGGCTCGCGGCGTTCGGGGTCACCGGCTTCGGTCTGCTCATCGCGGGCACGCTGGCCCGCGTCAGCCTCGTTTCGCGCGAATCGCACTGGGTCATCGACCGCAGTGGCCTCACCATCGGCGGCGTCGGGCCGATCCCGTGGACCGACGTCGCGCCGACGACTTCGCGGATGGAACAGTCGCTTTACGACGAAGGCCGCTCCCTCACCCTGGTCCTCCCCTTCACCGAGCACGGCAGCCGGCGGGCCGCGCTGCTGCCGCCGCACGCGAAGAATGTGCTGGATCCCGGACGCAGCCGGGCGTTACTCGGCGGCGAACGCCCGATGTCCTCGATACGGATCCCGAACATGAAGGGAACACGGCGCGGGGACGTCGCGAGGTTCCTCGACGGCGCGATGGATTGTGCGCGCCGGGGCTTTCTCTGAGCCGGAGATGGGCGCATAATGTGAGGCGCGCCACTCGGGGCGCGCCACTCGGCGTGCATCCCGGGCAGCACAATCCCAGCGGTACGGAAGCACGGAAGCAAGGAGCCGATCATGGCCAATCTGTCCACCTACATCGCTTTTCCCGGCAACGCCGCCGAGGCATTCGCCCACTACCACGAGGTTTTCGGCGGTGACCTGAACCTGATGAAGTACGGCGACACCCCGCCCATGGAGGGCATGCCCTTCGAACCCGACCCCAACCTGGTCGCCCACGCCAAGCTCGATCTGCCCGGCGGCACCATCACCGGCGGCGACGGCATGCCCGGCGAGGAGTACGTGATCCAGGGCTCGATCTACTCGCTGCTCTACGAGTTCGACGACGTCGACGACGCGAAGGCCAAGATCGACGCGCTCGTCGCCGCCGGCGGGAAGGTCAACATGCCGTTCGAGCAGGCCCCGTGGGGCGCGCACTACGGCCAGGTCTTCGACAAGTTCGGCATCATGTGGGCGTTCAACGTGGAGCCGGAACGCTCCTGATCTGCCGGCGCCGACCCGTCGTCAAGCAAGCACCTACAGCTTCTTGACCACGCTCGACTTCAGGTACATCTGCCCCGCCCCGGGGACCTTGGCGTCGATGTCGTGGCCGTCGACGGGGTCGGCCAGCAGGCGGATGCCGGTGACCTTGGTGCCGATCTTGATCGCCCCGCCGCCCTTGACCTTGAGGGACTTGACCACGGAGACGTCGTCGCCGTCGGACAGCACGTTGCCCACGGCGTCCTTGACCACCGACGCCGAGGCGGCTGCGGCGGCCTCGGCGGCTTCGGCCTCGCCCGGCACCCACTCGTGCCCGCACATGGGGCAGATCACCGACGAGCCGGACTCGTAGGTGTACTCGCTGCCGCACTCGGGGCAGGGCGGGATCTGGGCGGCGTCGTCGGTCATGGTGGCTCCGGGGCTGGTGGGGGCGGGTTCGGGCAGGTTGCTTGACGACGATCCTACCTGCGCTTTCATCCGCCCCAACCGTCGGCGGACCTACAGAGTCCTCTTGAATCCGACGTGGCTGGCGCCGTAGCCGAGGCGCTCGTAAAACGCCTGATCGCGGACCCGGGAACGGTCCGTGGTCACCTCCGCCAGCGTCGCTCCCCTGGCCCGGCCATGCTCGTGGGCCCATTCGATCATCGCCGAGCCCAGTCCCATGCCCGTGGTTTCCGGCGCCACGCGCACACCCTGGACCTGCAGCCTGGTCGCGCCATTGCGCGACAGTCCCGGCAGGATCGACAGCTGCATGGTGCCCACCGTCGCCCCGACCTCATCCTTGACCACCGCCAGGTACTGCCCGGAATCGCGCGACACCGCATCGAATGCGGTCTCGTGGGCCGCCTGCCCGTCGTCGTCCCGGGCGCGGGACTCGCGTGCGGCGACGGGCTCGTCGTCGGAGAGCAACGCGACGATGCCGGCGATGTCGGACCGGTCCGCGCGCTGCACGCGGAAGGACCGGCCCGCGACCCGCAGCAGGCCGCCGACCGATTCATGAGCGCGGCACCGGATGTCGCGGACCAGCGCGTCGAGCCAGCCGCCGACGCTCGCCCGGGCCTCGGCGGTGTCCGGGTAGCGGCACCGCAGGTGCAGGCCCGTCTCATCGAGGATGAACCACAGCATCACCCCGTCCGGGCGCACGCTGGCCCCGACGTACTGGGCGCCCAGGCCGATCGAATCGACGCGAACGGGCAGCCGGCGCAGGTCCAGCCATGAAATGGCGAACATGCCCGGCGAATCCGGCAGCCCGCCCCACGGCTCGACGATGTCCTCCAGCGGCCACGATCCCAGGCGCACCGCCTCCTTGACCGCCGCCGCGCAGGCCTTCGGCTCGGGATCGCCCGACTCCAGCACCGAGTTCGTGATGAACCACCCCACCGAGTCATGCCACGTCCGGTCGTACCTGCTGTGCACCGGGAACACCGCCCGCAGCGGCGCGCCCGCCAGCTCGCGGGTCACCGCCGTCATCGCCGCGACGACCGTGGACAGCGACGACACCCCGTCCCCGCGGGCCTGGGCGGAAAATGCCGCGGCATCGTCGACGTCGAGAACGTCGCGGACCTCCACCCGCTCGACATGCGGACCGGGGACGCCCAACGGCAGCGGGAACCTGGGCATGCCGCCGCCGCTGGCGCCGAGGACCTCCGCCCACCGGCGGCGGACCTCCTCCGGTGCCGGGCGGCGGGTGCGCATCCCCTCGGTGTGTTCGGCGAATGCGGGCACACCCGCCAATTCTGGGACCCGGTCACCGGTGGCCTCCCCCAATGCGCCGAGCAGATCGCGGAGGATGACCAACATCGACCACATGTCCGTATGCGAATGGTCCACGCCGATGATCACCGTCGTTTCCGACACCGCGTGAATTGCGCACAATCGATGCGACGGCGCCGAAAATGGCGTGCAATGGTCATCGAGCACGCGGCGCAGCGCCTCGTTCATCGCTTCCCCGGGTGCGACGTCGTGGTCGACCCAGCCGCCGGGGGCCACCTCGATCTCCTCGAGCGCGAAGTCATCCTCATCGCCGGATTCCCCCTGCACGAACACGGTTTTCAGGGCGCCGTGGCGCTCGACGACGGCCAGCCACGCCGCCGCGAGGCGCGCGGGATCGACCACGGTGGGCAGCGTGAAGGCGATGGCCATCCACGATCCCGGCCGGTCGCCGTGGGCGACGTGGCGGCGCTGGTCGAATGAGATCGGCAATTCGCGGCCGGTGCGGGAAACGCGGACGTCGTATCCGGCAAGTCGACCAAAGGTAAGCCCGAGGTGCGCTACATTAGTTAATCTCACGCATTTCACCCTACGACGCAATTGCGCACCCATGGGAACAAATGCGATTACGACATTTAATGGATACAATTCCGAAACGTGCAGGAAATGGAGCAGATCAGTGGACCCATCGACGAACGGCCGGTTTTCGGTGCCCGGAGCCGAGTTGGCCACCGAGTTCAGCGACGAGGGCGGCCATCCCGTCGTCCAGCTCCACGGGCTGACGTCGAGCCGGGCCCGTGACCGTCTGCTCAACCTCGATTTGGGCCGTGGCCTGCACGGCACGCGGTTGCTGCGCTACGACGCCCGCGGCCATGGCGAGTCGACGGGCCGACCCGTCGCGGAGGATTACCGCTGGCCGAACCTGGCGGAGGACCTGCTCCTGCTCCTCGACGAATGGTTCCCCGGCGAGCGCGTCCACGGCGTCGGCCCGTCGATGGGCTGCGCGACGATGCTCCACGCCGCGTTGCTCGACCCGGGGCGCTTCGCCGGCTTCACGCTGATGGCCCCGCCGACGGCGTGGGCATCGCGCATTGCGAAGGCGGCGGATTATGAGCGGACGGCGGATCTCGTCGAGAAGCACGGCGTGGATGCGCTGCTGGCTATCGAGCGCGACCACATCGACCCGCCGGCCATCGCGGGCAATCCGCCGACCCGGCCGCACGTGGCCCCGGCGTTGATGCCGTGGGTGTTCCGCGGCGCCGCGATGAGCGACCTGCCCGCCCAGAGGGCCCTGACCACCATCGATGCCCCGACGACGCTGCTGGCGTGGACCGAGGACCCCGCCCACCCGTTGACCACGGCGCAGGCGCTGGCGAAGCTGCTGCCGAACTCCGTGTTGCACGTCGCGTCGACGCGGGCGGAGGTCGATCGGTGGCCCGGGATCTTGCTTGACGACGTCACGGCCATCGGAGAGGCCACCGAACGGCAGTGACGTGCGGGCCGGATCAGCCCTGTCCGAGCTCGACGATTCCGAAGGGCGCTCCCTGTGGGTCCGCGACCACGGCGTAGCGGCCGTGCGGGGAATCCTGGGCCTCCATCATCGTGGTGCCGCCGAGTTCGAGGACCTTTGCGACGGTCGCGTCGGCGTCTTCGACGGCGAAGCTGACCTGCCAGTGCGACGGCACGCCCTCGGGCAAAATGCCCGCAGCGTTCATCAAGCCGGCACGGGCACCATCGCCGGGGGCGTTGGTGACGTACGGCGCCCCAGCCTGTTCCTCGGTGGCGTTCTCCCATCCGAACACCTCGCGGTAGAACGCCGCGTCGGCGTCGAAGGACGTGCTCATCGAGTCGAACCACACGGCAGTCCCGGGTCGGCCCGAGGTGTCGAATCCCTCGAAGGACTCCGGCTGCCACAGGCCGAAGGCCGCCCCGGACGGAGCCGAGACGATAGCCATGTACCCCATGTCGCCGATTTGCATCGGGGGGACGAAGACCGTGCCGCCATGCTGCGTGACGCCGGCCAGCGCCGCATCCATGTCCTCGACCTTGAGGTAAATGGTGAACCAGGCGGGCATCGACGGGTCCAACTCGCCCTGCTCGTTCAAGTTCAGCGCCGCGCCACCGACGGGGACCCCGACGTCGACCATTTGGTAGTTGCCGAATTCCTCGCCGGTGGTGGTGAAGTTCCAGCCGAAGATTTCACGGTAGAAGTTCATCGCCGCGTCCAGGTCGGTGGTGCCCAGGTCGACCCAGATAGGGGTGCCATTGTCGATGCTCATGAGGTTCCTTCCTCCGAAAAGCCCCGGGGCCGGGGTGTGCGCGAGGATACCAACGGATTCCCGGTCGGGTCAGGGGGCGGAATCACCCTCTTCACCGTCGGCCCCTTCGCTGCTAACCCACCTCGAATTGCGAAAAAGGCCTGTTTTAACGGGTGGGTTAGGACATTCGAGGTGGGTTAGCGTGCGGCCGCTTCGCCGCCATGTGGGCCACCGCGACCAGTCGCACCGTCAGACGCACCGCCCGTCATTCGCGGCGCCCACATAGCCATCGCGCGCGATCGCGGTAGCCGTGTCGGGCACCCGTATCGTGCGTACACTGCGCCGCATGAGGGCCCATTCACCTCAGAAACCATTCGCATCCATGCTCATCGCCCTGCTGGCGATCGCATTTGCCCCGGTGCCGGCCGCCACCGCCGCGCCCGCCGACTCGGCATTTGCGACACGGGCCGATCGACTCGGGATCCCCGGCGGTGCCGTCGCTCACATCGACGATGGCACCGTCACCCGCACCGAGATCTTCGGCCACGACGGCAATGGAAACCCCGTCAACGGCGCCACGCCGTTCCTGTGGGGCTCGGTGTCCAAACCGGTTGCGGCGGCCGTCGTCAAGCGCCTTGCGGACGAGGGGACGCTGAATCTCGACGCTCCGGCCAGCACGTATGCGGACGGCGCGCCGGATGCGCCGGTCGGGTCCCTGCTCGACCACACGGCGGGACTGGGGTTCGGGGCCGAGCTTCTCGACGTCGACCGCCCCGAAGCCACGGCGTCGGAGATTCTCGCGGACCCCGGCGTCGCCGATTCCATCGCCTCCACCGGCGGACGGCCAGGAGAGCACCACTACTCGAGCCTCGGGTACCTGGTCCTGCAGGCCGTCATCGAAGGGGCGACGGGCGGCACCTACCAGGACGCGGTCGCGGCCACGCCGGGCGCAATGGATGTCGGGGCGTCATCCGGGGAATGCGCCGGCGTGCCGCGGGGGCACCGGCTCGCCGGACCCTTCGCGTGGCCGATGGACGGCGGTTACGACGGCGCCGGCGCAGCCTACGGATACGCCTGCGGCTCCATCGGCGACCTCGCCGAGTTCGCGGTGTCCCAGCTGGATTCGTCCGTCGCCGCGGCGGCACGGCTCGAGGGCACCCAACCGACGTCGGCCCCGCACCAGCTTTACGGGCAGGGCTGGCGCATCTCGGCTCCGGAGACGGGCCCGACAACCGTGTGGCACACCGGAACCGTGCCGGGGTATTTCTCTGCGATCTACCTCGACCCGGAGTCGGGCGACGGTGCCGTCGTACTGCTCAACGCCTCCGGCTACCTGCACGAAGAAGTGCTCGCCGCGTTGACGGCCTCCGCATTCGGGGGAAACACCGCCCCGCCCGCCGGCACCGGTTCCGAGGATGAGGCGTCCGGGGTCGGGGGCATGGCGGTCATCGTGCCCGCGGCACTGCTCGGACTGGCGCTGCTGGCGCTGGTCCTGGGCTGGCTCGGCCGCCGCGCGGTGCGGGCCCGGACGTGGGTCATTGGCGCGGTCGCGGTGACGGCCGCCGCGCTCATCGCCGCGCCCCTGCTGATGGGCGTGCCGCTGCGTTACTTCTGGCTGTGGGAACCGGGCATCGTCATCGCCGCCGCCGCGATTCCCGTCGCCATGCTCATCGCCGCCGTCATGTCGGTACGGGGCCGTCGTCGCAGGCACCCCGCGTCGCCGACGTCCGTTGGCCGCCAGACTCCCGCCGACTGAGCCGCCGAATAGACTGGTTCCCATGAACGACCTGACCATCGCCCCCGGACCGGGCGTCCCCGGTGGTCTCGTCATCGCCGCGGCCGACCTGACGGAGCGTTTCGCGCGCTCGTCGGGCCCCGGCGGCCAGGGTGTCAACACCACGGACAGCAAGGTCCAGCTGTCGGTGGACATCGCCGAGGTCGGGGTGCTTGACGACGCCCAGCGCCGCCGCATCCTCCGCAACCTCGACAGCCGCCTGGATGGCACGGTGCTCATGGTCAGCGTGTCCACGCAGCGGTCGCAGATCCGGAATCGGGCCGAGGCGCGCGAGCGGATGGCCGCACTGCTGCGCGACGCGCTGGCCCCTCCCCCGCCGCCGCGGCGGAAAACGAAGCCGACGCGCGGTTCGGTCCGGCGCCGGCTGGCCGCGAAGAAGCGGCGGTCGGAGCTGAAGTCGCAGAGGCGCAGGCCCAGCGACTCCTGATTCGGACGCCGTCACCCGCCCCCGTAGATCCGTTTCGCTGCTGAATCGCCGCCGAGCGTTTACCATGGATTCGTGGAAAAGATCAAGACTAAAGGCATCGGTAATGACTCCCGCGCGCAGTTCTTCACGCGCCCCGGCAGCACGCGCGAGGGGTACGGGTGGGGCCGCATCATCGCCGCATTCGTCGTGCTGGCGGTTGCCATCGCCCTGCTGTCGGTGATCGGCGGGCTCATCGCCGCCGCCGTCGCCCCCATCGACGAGTCGGGCCGCGCGAACTCGACCGCCGGGCAGATCCTCCACCTCACTCTCCCGGTCGCGTCGTGGTGGCTCGCGGTGATCGGCGTCGCCCGTTTCATGTTCGGCATGCGCTTCGGCGACCTCATTTCGCACACGCGCCGCATCCGCTGGGGCCTGCTGGGATCCTCGCTGCTCGTGGGCCTGATCGGCTTCGCGGCGTCGGCGGCGATCATCACGGTGCTCAAGGGCCAGTCCTTCGGGTCCGTCACCGGCCCCGTGGCTCTGGCACTGGTGGCGATCGTCCTGCTCGTGCCGCTGCAGGCTTCCGCCGAGGAGGTGCTGTTCCGCGGCTTCGCCATCCAGACGGTGCTGGGCAAGCTCGGGTGGTCGACGAAGAAGTTCTGGATCGTCGCGTTCGTGTTCTCCGCGGGCTTCGCCGCCGCCCACGCCACCTCCGACGTCGCCACGGGCGTGTCCTACGTCCTCTTCGCCCTGCTGTTCGCGTGGCTGGCGTGGCGTTTCGCCGGCATCGAAGCCGCGATCGGCGTGCACGTGGCCAACAACGTCATCTCGCTGGCCTTCGGCGTGCTGCGCGGCGAGGATCTCCTGGGCAACCAGTCCGACGTCGCGGCCAGCATGCTCCACCTGGCCATTCAGCTCGGCTTCGCCGCCCTCATCTGCTTCGTCGTCGTGGTCATCGCGCGCCGTTCCACCGAACGCGCCCACTAGCCCCCGACCACTGACCCCCGACTACGCCTCGAGCACGTAGCGCAGGATCTCCACGACCTGCCCGGTGGTCGTGCACCACGCCTGCGCGGCGGCGTCGACTTCCTTGAGCGGGTGGACGATCGATTCGTCGTGAAGCGTCACGTAGGGCTTGTCCAGCGCGGCGCAGTAACCGGCGTCGAACGCCGCATTCCACTGCTTGTACTGGTCGCCGAAACGCACGACGACCAGGTCCGCCTTCGCGATGAGCGTCCGCGTGCGAATTGAGTTGACCTTCGACGACTGGTGGTCGCGCCAGAACCCGGCGGGCGCCTCGCCCAGGTGGTCGCCGGCGGCGTCGCTGGCCGGGTGATCGGTCACCGGGGCGGTGAACACGACGTCGAGGCCGGCGGCCTCGGCACCGCGCCGGATCTCCTCGCGCCAGTCGGTGTGGATCTCGCCGGACAGGTAGACGTTGAAGCTCACAGCAGGTTCCCCTTCATCATTGCCGCATCACTGGGTCGTTGTCATGACCCCAATTCCTCGACCGACCGTACCCAATGCCCCGCCTTACCGCGCGGGCACCTCCCCGAGTTCCCACGCTCCCAGCGCCGACGATGGCTCGAAGCCGAGCCGCCGGTTGATCGCCAGCATCCACTCGTTCTCCCCCGCGTTCCACGTGTGCAGCCGGGCGACACTGGGGCGCACGCTCCGCAGTTGCCGCAGGTTGGCGGCCTTCACCGCCATCCCCAGGCCGTGCCCACGGTCGCTGCCGCGCACGAAGGTGTCCATTTGGAATGCCACCCCGGGACGCCCGTCGGGGCACTCGACGTACGTGTAGGCGACGGGCTCTCCTTCGTCGTCAAGCGCGACCGCCCACGCTCCGAGCCGAGCGGCGGCGACAATCATCGCGTCGTCCCGGCGAATCCGCTCGGCATCCCATCGCTCCTCTTCCATGGGGCGATTTCCGTGCGGGGCCTCGATGTTCATCCGCGCGCGGAGTCGCGCCATCCCGCCGAGAAGCTCCGGCGGGGTCGGCCCGGTCCAGGTGCGCAGGGCGTAGCGCCCCTGCTTTGCGACGCCCACGTCCCCGCCCCACGCCCCACCTGCAGGTTCTGCCGACAGCTCGAGGGTCGAGGCGACTTCGACCTGGTCCAGGGCGAACCCCTTCTCCTGCAGCCATGCCGTGACCGCGGTGGCCTCGACCGCGCCCTCACCGGAAGCGGCGGCGATGGTCGGCCGGTCCATTCGCGACGGTTCCCACCACGTCATCGAGGTTCGGCCTTGCTCGTCGCAGTAGCCGAGCAATTCGGGCCACGCCGCATCGAGGACGCTGCGCGGATCGACGCCGGGCACGGTGCGAAATTCTGCGTGGATGTGGTGCACGTTGTCGTGGCGCGGTGCATCCACCCGCAGAAAGCCCGCGCAACGGTCACCGTCGTAGGCCATGAAGAACACCATGTGCTCTGGAGAGTCCTCGGTGGCGTACGCAGCGAGTTCGGTGGCCGTGTAGGCAAAGTCGGGGTGACCGAGGTTCGCCATGTCCGCCGCCTCCCACAGGCGGTCGGCATCGATGGCGGCCCGCGTGGGGTCCGTGGGAGTGCCGAGTTTTTCGTGGCGCTCAATGCGGTAGGTGCTCACCGAGCCGATGGTAGCGGCGGCCCATCAGCGGCGTCGTGGGGCGAATTCCGGCCGACCCTCGCCCGGATCGACGGGTTTCCTCGGTGGAGTCGAAATCTCCGTGGGCCTGCTCGCCTACATCCTGACCAAGCACGAAACCGGCAGCACGCTGCTCGCCGCGCTCGCATTCTCGGTCGGCTTCATCGCCCTCTATCTCGCCCACTCGGAGCTATTTACCGAGGGCTTCTACTACCCGATCATGGCGATTTTCGACGGTCGCGGGACCTGGCTCGAGCTGATCCGCCTGTGGCTGGTCACGCTGGCGACGAATCTCCTCGGCGGGTGGGTGACCATCGGCCTCGTCGTCGTGGCCCTGCCCGAGTTGTCGCACGTGCTCGTGGACTTGTCGCACCATTTCCTCGACATCGGCCTGAGTTGGCAGGGCGCCGCCCTGGCGGTGCTCGCCGGGCTGGCCATCACCCTCATGACCAGGATGCACGCCGGCACGGACGACACCGGCCCCGTTCTCGTCGCATCGGTGACCGGCGCGTTTATCCTCACCGGTGCGTCACTGTTCCACTCCGTCCTCGATTCGATCATCATCTTCGGCGCCATCCACTCCGGGGCCGAGGGCATCGGCTACCTCGACTGGTTGGGCTGGGTCTGGTGGGTCATCCCGCTCAACATCATCGGCGGGATCGTGTTCACCACCGGGCCGCGCCTCGTCCGCAGCCGCGAAGTCCGCGACGATGACAACGGCAGCACCGCCGGCTCGATGAGCAAGCGCTGACGATGAAAACCGCCAAACCGAACGAGGTAAGTCCATTCCACCGCCCGGACAGGGCCAGCAATGGCCGAGCCCGTCGCATCGAGCACTGGTCAATACTCCTGGCATGGAAGCGGTGCCTACTGAGCTTTCCATCGCCTTCATTGATGGCTGTAACTCTCTAGGCCCAAGCCGACCATCGCGGTCCGAACAAAACCGCCAGCAAAACGAGCCTTTGAAGGCTAATCGCCGGGAGAGAACCCTGCAGATGCCTCACGCGCCCTTACCGGACACGTCAGCATTAAGGAGCCTGTCCGTAACACTTGCCCCGACGGCCCACATCGGACCGTAGCCGTGTGCACACCCAACGGAAACCAGCCAAGGCAATCAACGCAACTAAAACCCCTAACGCACGATAGCATCAAGGGTGCAACCACCTTCAGTGCACCTAACGATGCGGACCACGATCGACGATCGGAGAAGTTGACAAACGCACACTTTTTCGAATAGGGTACACTGACCAGCGGGGATGCCTTCGACTCAAGACGAGACCCATCCGAGTCACCGTATATGGTGAAAACACGTCCCCCTACCTATAGGAGTTCCGCCTAAATGAATCGGTTCGCAACCAAACTTGCTCCTACCGACGAAAAGCTACGAGGTGGCTACTACACACCCTCCAAAATTGCCAACTTCGTTGCAGCATGGGTGAGTGAAGCTGGACCCAAGCTACTTGAACCCTCTTGTGGCGACGGAAACATCCTGGAACACCTAGCCCGGAACTCAAGCCAATCGGTCGGTATCGAACTCTTCCCCGAAGAAGCGGAAAAGGCGCGCGCACGAACCAACTCCACGGTCGTGACCGAAGATTTCTTCACCTGGTTCAAGCCAGGCATGTACGGATCGTTCGACGGCGTGGCCGGGAATCCTCCCTACATCCGATTCGGGAACTGGACAGACGACACTCGAAACGACGCACTCCACCTCATGCAATCTGTAGGGATGAATCCGAACAAACTTACCAACTCATGGGTTCCGTTCGTTGTCGCTTCCGTTTTAGCCAGCCGGCCGGGAGGACGGATCGGCCTGGTCATCCCAGCCGAATTAATGCAGGTCGGATATGCAGCCGAACTTCGCCAGTACCTCATCAATAGCTGCTCAGAAATCAATGTCGTCGCGTTTAAGCAGCTAGTATTCCCTGGCATCCTTCAGGAGGTTATACTCCTCCTAGCAGTCAAAGGAAACGGGCCGGCCCGCATGCAGATTATCGAAGTTGACGACGCCGCTGCGCTCGACAGCTTGGAAGTTTCCTCTGCGCACGTACGAGCCCATCTCCACACCAAAGAAAAATGGACGAAGTACTTTCTGTCGCCGGACCAAGTCGAACTAATGCGCGCCCTCCGCGCTGACCCCCGACTCCGACCAATCGAAGAATTTGCTTCAGTCGATGTCGGGGTGGTTACTGGACGAAACTCATTTTTCGTAATGACTTCCGAAGAGGCAGAATCACACGGCCTCAACGACTTGACGATTCCTATGGTTACCCGATCAGCACAACTTAACGGGACCACATACACGGACACGGACCACCATAACGCCCCCGGGAAAACAGAACTTCTCGACGCACGTGGAATCGACCTAAACAAGCACGCTAGGCTTCGAGAGTACGTAACCCTCGGCGAAGCCGCTCAAGTCCACACTGGATACAAATGCCGCATTCGCAAGAAGTGGTGGGTCGTCCCATCGATCTGGGAAGCCGATGCCTTTATGCTACGGCAGATCCACACACACCCACGCATAGTCGCTAATCTCACCTCGGCGACAAGTACCGACACCGTTCACAGGATGCGAATGGTCAACGGCACCAGCGCTCGCCACCTCGCAACTGCGGCGTTTAATTCAATCACGTTCGCGATGAGTGAGATTATCGGTCGTAGCTACGGTGGCGGCGTGCTAACCCTCGAGCCAAGCGAGGCTGAAGAAATACCAACCCCTAATCCATCGCTAATACCTGATGCCCTGGTGGAGAAAGTTGACGGTTTAGTGCGAGCGAAAGACATTGAGGGAGCGCTGAACATTGTCGACAAGATGGTCCTCATCGATCACCTAGGGTTCTCTCCTGACGAAGTCACACTGGCCAGAACGACCTGGAAGACACTTCGCGACCGGCGCAATAGTCGAACAAAGAAAAAGGCCGACTAGTCACTCAATCGTCAACCAATATTTTCCATCATTATCGAGAACTATTTCGAGCTGCCGACCGGTGACATCAAGTTGTGCAATAATTTGCCGTATCGGCTCAACATGCAGCTCGGCGGTATAGTTGTTCTGCGAAGCTTGCCTGCTTGTACCATTCGTCACAAGAAAATCCATCACACCGTGTGAAATTCCATCGATGATGACATTCATTGGAACGATCGCCCTGTCCACCGTTTGGCCAGTCCTTGACAAATCTGGCTGCCATTCCTGACCGCCAAAAAGGTCCGTTCGAAAATAGGTCGTCTGATCGATCTTTCCGCGGTAATCCCCTTGCACTAGGGTGATTGCGCCTCTCTCATTTCCCTTTGCCTTGCGTTGAGCATCCGATGCTGAAAGCTTTTTACCCCAGTGTTTCACCACCTCCCCCCTTGACGACGCCAATGACGGCGGAACTTCACCCGAGGGCCGATCGACTCCCCCATTCACCGACGGGGAGTCAATGCCAACTTGAGAATGAGCGCCCTGCCCCGAGGTATCGTCCACGTTTACTGATTGAATTGGCGGCACGCCGATGAGAGGACGCAGTTTGCTCCCCCTCGCCTTTCGCCCCCTTTGAGCGGAGGCTATGACCCGGTTTACGGCAGCGGGTGGGTTCACTCCGAGGATATGTGCCTTAACTAGATCCTCGAGATCCGACTCGGACGCAACCTCGTAAAGACCATTTCGCTGGTCCTTAAACCATTCATCAATTGCATCCGCGATAGATTGCAATTCAAATTCGGAATCACCTCGAACGGTATCAAGGATTATCCCAGCTTCGACGTGCGCAGACCGAACCCCAGGTTCCGTCAGGTTGGCCGAACCTACATATGCCGTGGCGCTACCATCTGCACGTTCAAAGTGGTATACCTTCGGATGAAACAGCCCACCCTGGTAACTTACTACACCAAGTCGCATACCATTGCGAGGCTTGCCTGCAAGCTTAATGAGGTCAGCGACTGACTTCTTGGTTGTAACGCCATCATTTGAACCAATGAGGAACCGCGTGTGTCCATCAGCTAACTCAAGCTGAGATAGTGCGCTTTCGAAAAATCCAAGCGATCCGGATCCAAAGAACCCGGTCTGCACTCGCAGGGCGATTGGGGACGCCGACCCCATCAATTCTTGCCCCAGCCAACTCCCCAAGGCATCTCGGGATTGACGAGCTCCGGTATCAATGTAGCGCGCCACCACTGCCCTCCATTATTCTGAACCCAACTACACGTTGAACTTGAACTCCACAACGTCGCCGTCGTGCATGATGTAGTCCTTGCCCTCCTGGCGGACCTTGCCCTTCGACTTCGCCTCGGCCATCGAGCCGGCGTCGACGAGGTCGGTGAAGGACACGATCTCGGCCTTGATGAAGCCGCGCTCGAAGTCCGTGTGGATCACGCCGGCGGCCTGCGGGGCGGTGGCGCCCTTCGGGATGGTCCAGGCGCGGGATTCCTTGGGGCCGGCGGTGAGGTAGGTCTGCAGGCCGAGGGTGCGGAAACCGGCGCGGGCCAGGGAGTTCAGGCCCGGCTCGGTCTGGCCGATTTCGGCGAGCAGCTCGTTGCGCGACTCCTCGTCGAGCTCCAGCAGGTCGGACTCGGCCTTCGCGTCCAGGAAGACGCAGTCGGCGGGCTCGACGGCCGACGCCAGCTCGGCGCGCTTGTCCTCGTCGGCGAGCACTTCCTCATCCGCATTGAAAACGTAGAGGAACGGCTTGGCCGTGAGCAGGTGCAGCTCGCGCAGCGCGGCCATGTTGACGTCGCCCTGGGCGGCGAAGAGGGTACGGCCCTCCTCGAGCACGGCGAGCGCCTCCTTGACGGCGGCGACCTCGCCCGCGCGCTCCTTGTCCTTCTTCGCTTCCTTCTCCAGGCGCGGCAGGGCCTTCTCCATGGTCTGGATGTCGGCGAGGATCAGCTCGGTCTCGATGACGCCGATGTCGCTGGCCGGGTCGACGCGCCCGTCGACGTGCACCACGTCATCATCGGCGAACACGCGCACGACCTGGCAGATCGCGTCGGCTTCGCGGATGTTGGCCAGGAACTTGTTGCCCAGGCCCTCACCCTCCGACGCGCCCTTGACGATGCCCGCAATGTCCACGAACGACACCGTCGCCGGCAGGATCCGCTCCGAGCCGAAGATCTCGGCGAGCTTGTCCAGCCGCGGGTCCGGCAGCTCGACCACGCCGACGTTGGGCTCGATGGTGGCGAACGGGTAGTTCGCGGCAAGCACGTCATTGCGGGTCAGCGCATTGAACAGGGTTGACTTGCCCACGTTGGGCAGACCGACGATTCCAAGAGTAAGGCTCACGCGCCCCATCCTACGGCCCCGGTTTCGCTTTGCGACGATCCGGTCTCCCCTTGTCCGGTCCGGGCACGGTGGCGGCGGGAAACGCGGGCCGTCGTCACGCAATGGGCGATCCCACGGAGTGGGCAAAAAGTGTGACGGGGGTTACATTTTCCTGAGCGGAACCATATGCTGAGTTCACTCGGCCTAAATGCCGCGATACTTAAGACGGGCTGATAAAATCTCAGCATCTTATCCACCTGCCAATGGAGACACCATGAGCAACCAGAAGACCGGCACCGCCGGCACGAAACAGGGTCGGGAGGTGTTCTCCACCCGGGCCGCGTTCATCTTCGCGGCGATCGGTTCCGCCGTCGGCTTGGGCAACATCTGGCGATTCCCGTACGTCGCCTACGACTCCGGTGGCGGCGCGTTCCTGATCCCCTACCTCGTCGCACTGCTGACCGCGGGCATCCCGCTGCTGTTCCTCGACTACGCGCTCGGCCACCGCTACCGCGGTTCCGCCCCGAAGGTCTTCCGCCGCATCAAGCCCTGGGCCGAGCCCATCGGCTGGATCCAGGTCGGCGTCGCGTTCTTCATCACCATCTACTACGCGGTGATCATCGCCTACGCGGCGATGTACGCGTGGAAGTCGATCGGCAAGAGCTGGGGCGATGACCCCGAAACCCACTTCTTCGAGGACTTCCTGAAGATGGACGGCGCCGCACTGTCGTCCTTCGACTTCGTCCTGCCGATCACCATCACGCTCATCGCCGTGTGGGCCGTGGTCATCGGCATCCTCGCCCTCGGCGTGGACAAGGGCATCGGCCGCACGTCGCTGTTCTTCATCCCGCTGCTGGCCGTGCTGTTCATCGGCGTGGTCATCTACGCGCTGACCCTCGACGGCGCGACCATGGGCCTCGACGCCTTCTTCACCCCGAACTGGGGCGCGCTGGCGAATACGTCGGTGTGGATCGCCGCCTACGGCCAGATCTTCTTCTCGCTGTCCATCGCCTTCGGCATCATGCTCACCTACGCCTCCTACCTGAAGCCGCGCTCGAACCTCACCGGTTCGGCCCTGGTCGCCGGTTTCGCCAACTCCTCCTTCGAGGTCCTGGCGGGCGTCGGCGTCTTCGCCACCCTGGGCTTCATGGCGCAGCAGGCCGGCGTCGGCGTCGACGAGGTCGTCACCAGCGGCATCGGCCTGGCCTTCGTCGCCTTCCCGGCGGTCATCTCCGAGATGAGCCCGGTCATTGGCCCGATCTTCGGCGTGCTGTTCTTCCTCTCGCTGGCCATCGCGGGCCTGACCTCGCTGGTGTCGCTGGTGGAGGTCGTCATCTCCGCCGTCCAGGACAAGCTGGACATGGCGCGCGTCCCGGCGGTCCTCGTCGTCGGCGGCGTCATGGCGGTGCTGTCGATCGCCCTGTTCCCGACCACCTCGGGCCTGTCCACGCTCGACATCATGGACAAGTTCACCAACAACATCGGCATCGTCGGCGTGGCCATCATCGCGCTGATCGCGCTGGGCTGGATCCTGCGCCGCGGCGACGAACTCGGCCGCCACATCAACGCCGTGTCCTCGTTCCGCGTGGGCCCGCTGTGGAAGTTCTGCTCCTTCGTGGTCACCCCGATCGTCCTGGCCGTGACGCTCTTCAACGAGCTCAAGGGCCTGTTCGCCGAGAATTACGGCGGCTTCTCCAACACCCAGATCAACGTTTTCGGTTGGGGCGTCATCGCCCTGATCCTCGTCATGTCGATCGTCCTGACGGTCGCCCCGTGGCGGGGCACCCACTCCCTGTCCGGCCCGCCCGGCTCGGACTTCGGCGTCCCGGTGGGCCCGGCGTCCCGCACGTCCGGCCATGCCGACGGCGACCCGGCCCCCGCGGCCGCGCGCTCGACCTCCGGGTCGGCCCAGTCCCCGGGCACCGCATCGCCGGCCTCCCCCATCGACCGTGACGGAAAGGTGTAGAGCCATGTCCGGCATCGCAATCATCATGATGGCCCTGTTCATCGTCATCATCTGGGGCGGCTTCGTCGCCGCCCTGGTCAACCTGTCCAACAATCCCGACGATTCCTCCGGGGCGCTCGGCAGCGACGACCACATGACCAACGAGGAGCTCGCCGCCCTCGAACAGCAGTAGTCCACGGCGTCGCAAAGCGGGCCGGCGGAGCGTGCAACCTTGCACGGTCCGCCGGCCCGCACCCGTTCCCGCGACCGCCCGCCGGGTGAATTCCGGTAAACGGGTGAATGAATCGCTGGCGCCGATATACCGCAATGGAACGTCTTCCCCCATAATGGCGATGTGAGCAAAGACGACGAAACCCGCGGCGGATTCCCCATCCGCGACGACCGCGACATGATCGACGAGGTCATGGGCGCCGAGCCCCTGCGCGTCGACCAGGCGCTGTCCGTCCCCGACGACGTCCACGCAGACGCTGCGCCGACCCCCGAACTGAAGGAGGAGGGCGAGGAACTCGACGAGCTGATGTCCGAATCCGAAGGCGAGGTCGTCGACCGCGCCGACGTGATCGGAGAGGGCGCCCGCTGGTTCGCCGGCTGGTGCCTGCGCTTCCTCATCGTGTGCGCCGCCCTGTTCGTGGCATTCACCGCACTGGGCAAGGTGTGGGCCGGCGTGCTGCCGGTGCTGCTGGCCCTCATCGTGGCCACGGTCCTCGGTCCCCCGGCGGCGTTCCTCATCCGCCGCAAGTGGCCCGATGCGCTGGCCGCGATGATCTCCCTGCTGGGCACGATCGCCATCGTCAGCGGCGTCATCGCCCTCATCGCGCCGACCGTGCGGTCCCAGCTGCCGCACCTGAAGGACCAGTTCACGCAGGGCATCGTCCAGCTGCAGGAAATGCTCCAGGGCCCGCCGTTCAACGTCAAGGACGAGCAGCTGCTCGACCTGCTCGACCAGGGCACGACGTGGCTGCAGCAGCGTTCCGGCGACATCGCCAACACCGTGGTCCAGGGCATCAGCGTCGTCGGCAGCGTGACCGTCACGCTGGTCGTGATGCTGGTGCTGACGTTCTTCTTCATCAAGGACGGCCGCCACTTCCTGCCGTGGCTGCGCTCCATCACGGGCCGCCGCCTCGGCTGGCACCTCACCGAGGTGCTCACCCGCTCGTGGGACACCCTCGGCGGCTTCATCCGCACCCAGGCGCTGGTGTCCTTCATCGACGCCGTCTTCATCGGCCTGGGCCTGTGGATCATGGACGTGCCGCTGGCGCTGGTGCTGGCCGTGATCACGTTCTTCGCCGGCTTCATCCCGATCGTCGGTGCGTTCACCGCGGGCTTCATCGCCGTGGTCGTCGCGCTGGTGGCCAACGGCCCGACCACCGCCATCTTCGTGCTCGTGCTCATCGTCGTGGTCCAGCAGGTCGAGGGCAACATCCTGTCCCCGATGCTGCAGTCCAAGGCCATGAACCTGCACGCCGCGATCGTGCTGCTGTCCGTGACGCTGGGCGGCACCATGTTCGGCATCATCGGCGCCTTCCTGGCCGTGCCCGTCGCCGCGATGCTGGCCGTGTGGCTGCGCTACCTCGGCGACCTCACCGACCTGCGCACCGGCGACAAGACCGCCGCCGACATCAAGTTCGCCACCGAGGCCGGCTCCATTTCGGGCCTGCAGACCGAGGCCGCCGGCCGTGCCATGCGCGACCGCCTGGCCATGCTGCGCCTGGGCGGCGGCGACCGTTCCTCCGCCAAGGGCGGCGCGACGGCCACCGGTTCCGGGTCCGGCTCCCCCGCCGACGCCGACGGCCCGGCCGACGCCGCTTCCGCACCGGCGACGACGGCCTCGGCCAACGACCCGCTGTCCGACGGCTCGGGCCAGGGCGCGACGACGACCGCCTTCGGGCGCATCAGCAATGCCGTGACGGGGCGCTTCCGCCGCCACTGATAGTTCCCGGCTCAGAGCCCCACGCAATTTACGGCTCAATCCCCGGCGCGACACACCGAGCCTGAGGCTCGGCGGCGGCGGCACCCGGTAAGGTCTGGAAGCGTGTCCGATACCGCAACTTCAGCCCACCCGAACGCCGCACGTCGTTCCGGGCCACGGCGGCTGCCCATCTGGGCGCCGCCGTTGCTGTTCGTGGTGGCAGCGCTCATCGGCATCGTCGCGGCGCTGCCGACCGGCAGCATCGGCCTTCCGTATCTCCTCGCCTTTGCCGCCGCGGCGATCGCCGGCACGATGCTGGTCGATCCCCGCGGCCTGGTGGTCACGGTGGCGCAGCAGCCGCTGTTGTTCACCATCATCACGCCGATCGCCACGTGGCTCATCGCCTCGTGGTCGGATCCGTCGGTGGGCGGCGCCCTGGACACGACGCCGACCAAGACGAGGCTGATCACGGCCGCCTACCCGATCGTCCAGTATTTCCCGTGGATGGCCCTGATCCCGCTGGTCTGTGCGGCCATCGCCATCTGGCGCTACCTGGACATCACGCGCGTCAACGCGAAGACGGACAAGGAAACCCGCCGCGACAACGCCCGCCTGCAGAAGGCCGAGGAGACCACCACGGTGTCGGCGACCCGCGCGCGCAAGCGGGTCGCGGAGTCGGATGCGCGGGTGCGACATACGCGGGGCAAGGATGCTTCACGACGTCCCGCGTCCGAAATCATCCAAGCCGCCGAAGAAAGGCGCCGCCGCGCGGCCGAGCGCGCACGGGCCGCACAGGAGGCCCGGCGTGCGCAGGAGCCCGCGCCGCATCCCTCCCCGCGCCAGTCGCCGCGGCCGACCGCCGCCGATCAGCGCCGTCCGGAGCGCCCGCCGGTGCAGGGCCCCGAGCGCCCCGCCCGCCGCCGTGATCCCCGTGCCGAGCAGCGGATGATGGAGCAGCGCGCCGCCGCCGGCCGCCCGGTCCCCCGCCGCGTGGATGAGCGCCGAGCAGATGACCGTCGCGTGGACGAGCGCCGCGGCCCCGATCACCGCGATGTGCACCGCGATGACCGCCGCCGTGAGGATCCCCGTCGCGGCCGCATCGACGATGGCCGGGGCGCCCGCCGCGACGACCGCCGAGATGACCGAAGGGATGACCGAAGGGATGACCGCAGGGTCGATCCCCGCCGGGCCGATGACCGCCGCGACATTGGACGTGGGGCGGATCCGAGGCGCGATGGGCGTCGTCAAGCACAGCCGCAGCGCCGTCCCGTGCAGGAATGGCCGCCGCGCCACGAACGCCCCCGGCACTCCCGCGACGGACGCGACTAAAAACCAACCGTACGACGCACGAAGCCCGGGTGATCGGAAACGATCACCCGGGCTTCGTTCATGGCACGGCACCGTGCGGCGCCCGAGCGGGCCGGATCAGCGCTGGACGCGGGCCTCGCGCAGCTCGCGCGGCAGGGAGAACACGATCTTCTCGCTGGCGGTGCGGACTTCCTTCACGTCGGCGTAGCCGCGCTCGGCGAGGTAGTCGAGGACGCCGTTGACCAGGATCTCCGGCACCGATGCACCCGAGGTCAGGCCGACGGTGGTGACGCCGTCGAACCACTCCTCCTGGATCTGGTGCGCGTAGTCCACCAAGTGGGAATCGCGCGCGCCGGCCTGCAGCGCGACCTCGACCAGGCGCTTCGAGTTCGACGAATTCTGCGAGCCCACGACGATGACCAGATCGCATTCCGGGGCCAGCGCCTTTACGGCGACCTGGCGGTTCTGGGTGGCGTAGCAAATGTCGTCGCTCGGCGGATCCTGCACGTGCGGGTACTTGGCCTTGAGCAGGTCGACCATCTCCAGGGTCTCGTCGACCGACAGGGTGGTCTGCGACAGCCACACCAGCTTCTCGTCCGGTGCGAAGTCGAGGGCCTCGACGCTCGCGGCGCCGTCGATGAGGTGCACGCGATCCGGGGCCTCGCCCGCGGTGCCTTCGACCTCCTCGTGGCCCTCGTGTCCGATGAGCAGGATCTGGTAGCCATCGCGCGCGAAGCGCTTGACCTCGTTGTGGACCTTGGTCACCAGCGGGCACGTCGCGTCGAAGGTGTGCAGATCCAGGGTCCTGGCCTGGGAATGCACCTCCGGCGAGACGCCGTGGGCGGAGAAGACCAGGTTGGCGCCGTGCGGGACCTCATCGGTCTCGTCGACGAAGATGACACCCTGATCCTCGAAGGTCTCGACCACGAACTTGTTGTGCACGATCTCCTTGCGCACGTACAGCGGAGCACCGTGCATGGCCAGGGCCTTTTCCACGGTCTCCACGGCGCGGTCGACGCCGGCGCAGTACCCGCGCGGGGCGGCCAGCAGCACCTTCTTCTCGGCGGCGGTTGCGTCGGTGTGGGTAGTCGTCATGCGCACCACCCTAGCCAAAGGCACCTACAATCGACACAAGCCGCCCCGTCCAATCCCGCAGGAGTGTTGACATGCCCGCACCGTTGCCCATCCGCCTTGCGGCGGGCATCGCCGCCACCACCGCCGAGGAGGCTTTTCGCCTCCCCTACCGCCTGCGCCGCCTGCCCGGCCGCCTCGCGGGGTCGGCGCTGACGTCGGCCGCGGGCTCCGCACTGCGGGCCCGGCAGAACGTCACGGATCTGGTGGCGCGCGGCGACATGGTGCTGGAGGAGCTGTCGACGCCGGTGGTCGAGCAGCCCTCCTGGGCGACGTTCGACGAGGATGTTTCGGCGGGTGCTGCAGCAGGTCGTGCGTCGGGTTCCGCCGGCACCGCCTCGCGCTCCGCCGCGGCCGCCGCATCGGCCGCCGCCGCCAACGGCGGGCACTCCCGCACGCCCGAGCAGGTCGCCGCGGACGTGGGCTACGCGGACATGGACGCGGAGGATCTGGAGGACCTGATCCCCATGCTCGACGCCGTCGAGCTCTCCGCGCTGAGCCGCCACGAGCGTGAGCTGGGCGATCGCCCGGCGTTTCGCACGCTCCTCGACAACGCGCTGCGCGACTAGCCGGCGGGAAGGGGGAACCGAGGGATGTCCAACAAGCTGACCACCACGCCGGAGGCTCCGGTCCAGGTCCGCCGCCTGAACCAGATGATCAAGGACTGGATCGAGCAGCTCGGCCAGATCTGGGTCGAGGGCGAGATCGCGCAGATCAGTTCCAAACCGTCGTGGAAGCTGTCGTATCTGACGTTGCGCGACACCCAGGCCGATGCGTCGGTGTCGGTGACGTGCTCGACGTCGGCGCTGCGGGCGAATCCGCTGAGCACCGGCGACCGGGTGGTCATGCTGGGCAAGCCCGCGTTCTACGCGGGCCGCGGTTCCTTTTCCCTGTGGGCCACGCAGTGGCGGCCGGTGGGCGTGGGCGAGCTGCTCGCGCGCATCGAGCGGTTGCGGGTGGCCCTGGCCGCCGAGGGGCTTTTCGACGCCCGCCTCAAACGCCCCCTGCCCTTCCTCCCCCGCCGCGTCGGTTTGATCACCGGCCGGGGCTCCGCCGCGGAGCGCGATGTGCTGTCGGTGTCGCAGGCGCGGTGGCCGGAGGTCGATTTCGAGGTGATCAACACCATCGTCCAGGGCGGCAAGGCGGTCTCCGAGATCATCCCGGCGCTCGAGCGGTTGGATGCGGATCCGTCGATCGACGTCATCATCATCGCCCGCGGCGGCGGGTCGGTGGAGGATCTGCTGCCCTTCTCCGACGAGGCCCTGGTCCGCGCCGTCAGCCGCACGAAAACGCCGGTGGTCTCGGCCATCGGCCATGAGCCGGACAATCCCCTGCTCGATCACGTCGCGGATCTGCGCGCGGCCACGCCGACCGACGCCGCCAAGCGCGTCGTCCCCGACGTCATGGAGGAGCGCCACCGCATCAACGAGCTCCGGGCCCGCTCCGCGGCTGCTTTGCGACGATGGGTCGACCGCGAGTCGCGCATCGTCTCCGACCTGCGCTCGCGACCGGTATTGGCCGATCCGCTGACGCCGATCCGGGCGCGGATGGAGGACATCGGCCGCGGCCGGGACCGTCTGCGGGGAGCCATCTCCCGGCGTCTCGAGCGCGAGGAGTCGATGGTGGCGGGCCTGCGCGGCAAGGTCTCCGCATTGGGTCCGGCGGCGACGCTGGCCCGCGGGTACTCCGTGGTGCAGGTCCAGCCGCGCGATGGATCGGGCGATCAGGTGGTCACCGCCATCGAGCAGGCGCCGCCGGGGTCGCAGTTGCGCATCCGCGTCGCCGACGGTTCGATCACGGCGGCGGCCATGGGCGTCAAACCCGCGGATTAAACCCCAGGTGATCCCGGCTGGAGCCAGACCGATCACGGCAGGACCGGCCGCATAGCGGCAAACCACGAACACGACACTTCAATTGATCCCGGCACATGACCGGGAGACGAGAGGAACACGCACATGAACCAGGACGTTGTCGGCGCGGGTGATGGCCGGGGATCTGAGCAGGTGGACGTCGACAAGCTCGGTTACGAGGAAGCCCGCGACGAGCTGGTGGAAACCGTGAAGCTGCTGGAGCTGGGCCAGATGGGCCTGGATGATTCGCTGGCGCTGTGGGAGCGCGGCGAGGCGCTGGCCCGCAGGTGCGAGGAGCACCTGGCCGGGGCGAAGGCGAAGGTGGAGGCCGCGTTGGCGAAGGGCTCTGACGGGGACGGGGCCGAGTAAAGCCAGCAAGCCAGGCGATGACCTTGGCGCCGGGCTAGTTGGTCTGCTTCTCCAGGACCTTGGCGTCCTGCATGGCCTTGGCCAGCTCGCGGTACTCCTCGTCGTTGGCCGAGCCCTCGAGGAGGATGCGGGAATCGCCGAGATCGGCGACCCAGGTGCGGCGGGTGTTGGGGTCGACGCCGTCCTTCTTCACCCACGTGACGCCGTCGACGTCTTCGGTGCCGTCATCCAGGCGGGCCTTGCCGTCGGCGGGCAGGGCATCGGCGGGGGCGCTGGTCTGCAGGGCGTGGACGTAGTCGCCGTTGGCGGTGACGAAGCCGAGGATCGTCGTGGTGTGGCCCTCCGCCATGCCCGCGCGGACGGAATTGGGCTGCCAGCCCTCGGGGGTCGCCGGCTCGCGGACCGGGTAATCGGCGCGCTGCGTCTCCATCTGCAGGAACGCGGCGGAATCGACGTCGCGGACCGGCCCGTTGTCGGGGGCGCCGGGATTGAAGGTGCACAGGCCGGTGAAGCCGACCGTGACCAGCATGGCGATGCCAAGGACCACGAGGGTCATGGTCATGTCGCGGCCGTCCTGCAGGATCCTGGGCTTCTCCGATTTCACGGGGCCAAGTATGCCATCAGGGCCCGCCACCCCCGAACACGACCGCCCTGCCCGCCGTGATTTCCGAAAAAGTGGAACACTTGGGGTGAGCCCATGTGGGGCGCGTCCCGCATGGCCGCCGGCCCGGAAACGGGCGGGCGATTCCTCAGCACGCGCCGATCTGTAGACGCTTCATCAACGACGGAGGCCACCCGAACATGTCTGCCATCAATCCCGAAGTTCCCGACCGCAACCTGGCCATGGAGCTGGTCCGCGTCACCGAGTCCGCGGCGCTCGCCGCCGGCCAGTGGGTGGGTCGCGGCCAGAAGGAGAAGGGCGACGGCGCCGCGGTTGACGCCATGCGCAAGCTCATCAACACCGTCACCATGAACGGCGTGGTCGTGATCGGCGAGGGCGAGAAGGACGAGGCCCCGATGCTGTTCAACGGCGAGAAGGTCGGCAACGGCGAGGGCCCCGAGGTCGACATCGCCGTCGACCCGATCGACGGCACCACCCTGATGGCCGAGGGCCGCCCGAACTCCATCGCCGTGCTGGCCGCCGCCGAGCGCGGTTCTATGTACGACCCGTCGGCCGTGTTCTACATGGACAAGATCGCCGTCGGCCCGGAGGCCGCGGGCACCATCGACATCGAGGCGCCGGTCGACCACAACATCAAGGCCGTCGCCAAGGCCAAGGGCCTGCGCAAGGAGGACGTCACCGTGATGGTGCTCGACCGCCCGCGCCACGAGGACATGATCCGCCAGATCCGCGAGTCGGGCGCGAAGGTCCGCCTCATCGGCGACGGCGACGTGGCCGGCGCCGTGGCCGCCGCGCAGTCCACCAACTCCGTCGACATCATGATGGGCATCGGCGGCACCCCGGAGGGCGTCATCACCGCGTGCGCCATGAAGTGCATGGGCGGCGAGATCCAGGGCAAGCTGCACCCGCGCGACGAGGCTGAGATCCAGAAGGCCCTCGACGCCGGCCTGGTGCTGGACACCGTCCTGACCACCGATGACCTGGTCCGCTCGGACAACTGCTACTTCGTCGCCACCGGCGTCACCAACGGCGACATGCTGCGCGGCGTGGCCTACCGCGGCAAGGGCGCCTGGACCCGTTCGCTGGTCATGCGCTCCAAGTCCGGCACCGTCCGCAACATCGAGGCGTGGCACTCGCTGGAGAAGCTGCGCCAGTTCTCCTCCGTCGATTACGGCAAGGACGGCTTCCCGGACATCGACCTGTAAGGACCGTTTCCGCCGGGGGTGGGCGTCGCCACGCTCCCCGGCGGTTGCGTCATACTTAGGGGTGGAATCCATCCACCTTTCACACCTCAGATGGACCCGAGACGAAAGAGGAATTTATGACCGAGCAGCAGTACCGCATCGAGCACGACACCATGGGCGAGGTCAAGGTGCCCGTCGACGCCCTGTGGCGTGCCCAGACCCAGCGTGCCGTGGAGAACTTCCCGATCTCCGGCCGCGGCCTCGAGTCCCAGCAGATCCGCGCGATGGGCCTGCTCAAGGCTGCGTGCGCGATCGTGAACAAGGACCGTGGCCTTCTTCCGGGCGAGCAGGCCGACGCCATCGTCGCCGCCGCCAAGGAGATCGCCGAGGGCAAGCACGACGCCGAGTTCCCGATCGACGTCTTCCAGACCGGCTCGGGCACCTCGTCGAACATGAACACCAACGAGGTCATCGCGTCGATCGCGAAGGCCAACGGCGTCGAGGTCCACCCCAACGACCACGTGAACATGGGCCAGTCGTCGAACGACACGTTCCCGACCGCCACCCACGTCGCCGCCACCGAGGCCGCCGTCAACGACCTGATCCCGGGCCTGAAGGTCCTGCAGGAGTCGCTGGCGAAGAAGTCCGCCGAGTGGAAGTCCGTGGTCAAGTCCGGCCGCACCCACCTCATGGACGCCGTCCCGGTGACCCTGGGCCAGGAGTTCGGCGGCTACGCCCGCCAGATCGAGCTGGGCATCGAGCGCATCGAGGCCACCGTCGCCCGCCTGGGCGAGCTGCCCATCGGCGGCACCGCGGTCGGCACCGGCCTGAACACCCCGGCCGACTTCGGCGCGAAGGTGACCGAGGAGCTGAAGAAGCTGACCGAGGTCGAGCAGCTGTCGGAGGCCAAGAACCACTTCGAGGCGCAGGCCAACCGCGATGCGCTGGTCGAGTTCTCGGGCGCGATGCGCGTCGTCGCCGTGTCGCTGTACAAGATCGCCAACGACATCCGCCTGATGGGCTCCGGCCCGCTGACGGGTCTCGGCGAGATCCGCCTGCCGGATCTGCAGCCGGGTTCGTCGATCATGCCGGGCAAGGTCAACCCGGTGCTGTGCGAGACCGCCACCCAGGTCTCCGCGCAGGTCATCGGCAACGACGCCGCGGTCGCCTTCGCCGGCACCCAGGGCCAGTTCGAGCTCAACGTGTTCATCCCCGTGATGGCGCGCAACGTCCTCGAGTCCTCGCGCCTGCTGGCCAATACGGCCCGCGTGTTCGCGGAAAAGCTGGTCGACGGCATCGAGCCGAACGAGGATCACATGAAGACCCTCGCCGAGTCCTCGCCGTCCATCGTGACGCCGCTGAACTCCGCCATCGGCTACGAGAACGCCGCCAAGGTGGCCAAGACCGCCCTCAAGGAGGGCAAGACCATCCGCCAGACCGTCATCGACATGGGCTTCGTCGACGGCGAGAAGCTGACGGAGGAGGAGCTGGACAAGCGCCTCGACGTGCTGGCCATGGCCAACACCGACCGCGACTAGTTTCCGGTTTCCGGTCTCCGGACCGAAGCACCGCGCCCCGTCCCCGGGTTTCCGGGGGCGGGGCGCTCTGCTTTTCGACGGTCCGCCGCCCACCTCACGTATCGTCGTTCACCAAGAGTCCGCCCCGGTGCGTGGCCTGGCCCGGTGGCGCGCATTCCGGCCGCCGCACGAGAGGACGCGCTCATGGACATCCCGTTCATTTCCCGCATCGCCGCCCCGACCACCGCACGTTTCACCCACCTGTTGTTTCATCCGCGGGAACGGGTGGTCGACTGGTTCGCGCGGCCCGGCGCGGTGCGGCGCCTGACGCCGGGGTGGTTGCCGATGACGCCGACTCAGGAGGCCGGCAACCTCCGCGACGGCACCACCACCTTCGACATGCCCGCAGGACTGACGTGGGTGGCCGAGCATGATCCGGAGGATTACGTCGCCGGCCATCGCTTCGCCGATCGCGTGACCAACCAGCCGTTCCGCCGCACGCTCGCCTGGCGCCACGTCCACCGTTTCGAGGACGTCCGCGGCCCCGGCGAGGACCACCCCGCGTGGTGGACCAACGTCGTCGACGAGGTCACCTCGCGCGCTCCCCGCCGCGCCATCGCCGGAGTCTTCGCCTACCGCGCTGCCGTTCTAGAGGGCGATTTCGCCGCCGCGGACCGCCTCGCGGCAATCCTGGATCCGGAACGTGACGGCGACGTCTCGGGCGAGAATTCCGCCCGACCCCATCCCCTCAACGCCCTGCCACACAAGCGCATCGCGGTGTCCGGCGCCTCTGGCACGGTCGGCTCGATGCTGTGCGCGCTGTTGTCGACGTCGGGACACGACGTCGTCAAGCTGACCCGCTCCAATTCCACCGACCCGGGCACCCGCACGTGGGACCCGGAGTCGCCGGCGGCGGATCTGCTCGAGGGCATCGACGTGCTCATCCACCTCGCGGGCGCGCCGATCGCGGGACGCTTCACCGACAAGCACCTGGCCCGGGTCCGCGACTCGCGCGTCGGCCCCAGCCGGAAGCTCGCCGAGGTCGCGGCGTCGGCGGGCCTGGAGGCCGTCGTGTCGGCGTCGGCGGTCGGGTACTACGGGTCGGACCGGGGCACGGAGCTTCTCGACGAAGCCGCCCCCGCCGGAGACGGCCCCCTCGCCGACATCGTCCGGGACTGGGAGGCTGCGTGGGACCCCGCCCGGGACGCCGGGGTCCGCGTGGTGAACGTCCGCACCGGGCTCGTGCAGGCCGGCGGCGGAGGCTTGCTGCCTCTCCTGGCGGGCATCACGTCGACGGGCCTGGGCGGCAAGCTCGGCGACGGCGGCCAGTGGTTCCCGTGGATCGCGCTCGACGACCTGCTGGACGTCTACCACCGGGCGGCGCTGGACCCGGCGTGGTCGGGCCCGTTCAATGCCGTGGCGCCCAACGGCGTGGACAACGAGACGTACACGAAGACCCTGGCCAAGGTGCTGCGGCGGCCCGCGGCGATCCCCGTGCCCAAGGCCGCGCCGAAGCTCGTGCTGGGCGGCCGCGGCGCCGATGAGCTGGCATTCGCCAACCAGCGGGCAATCCCGC
Source organism: Corynebacterium sp. NPDC060344 (assembly GCF_042725215.1). Taxonomy (NCBI): domain Bacteria; kingdom Bacillati; phylum Actinomycetota; class Actinomycetes; order Mycobacteriales; family Corynebacteriaceae; genus Corynebacterium; species Corynebacterium sp. NPDC060344. Next base: position 440,319 of record NZ_JBHXCS010000002.1, read on the forward strand.
GGGCCCTGGAAAACGCGGGCCACGTCTTCCGGTTCCCCGATCTGGAGGCCGCGCTGCGCCACGAATTGCTGCGCAACGATCGCTAACATATCGACAATGCGTCGATAAGTTACCCCCGGCAATCTCACGCCATTCACCCCGGGCGCAAAATGCATGCAAAACTAGCGCAATGAGCTCCGGAAGCCTCTCCCAGCGACTACCCGTCAAACACATCACCTCCAAGGCCATGGCCGCGATCACCATCCTGATCGGATTGCTGTTCGTGGGGGGCCTCACCGGCCTGACCTCCAACCTGGAGCCCGGCGATTCCGCCCCGGCGACGCTGCCGCAGGACTCCGAGTCCGCGAAGGTCCAGCAGCTCGCCTCCGACTTCCCCGGCGGCGACCAGCTCACCGCCATCGCCGTGTTCTCCCGCGAGGACGGCGAGGCCCTCGGCCCGCAGGACATCGGCGCGGCCCAGGCCTCCGCCGAGGCCATGGCCGGCATCGAGCTGCCGGAATCGGCCCTCGAGCAGCTCGGCGACTGGCAGGGCGACAAGGCCGTCGAGCAGGTCTCCCCGGCCGTGCCGCTTGCCGACGAAGCCGCCCAGGCCGTGCTCACCCTCCCCGGCGACATCAACGGCGCCGGTCTCGCCGACTCCATCGCCGAGATGCGCGACGCCGGCAAGCAGGACCTGCCCGACGGCCTGCAGCTGCAGGTCACCGGCCCGGCCGGCTTCGCCGCCGACACCGCCTCCGCATTCGACGGCGCCAACTTCGCGCTGCTGGGCATCTCCGCCCTCGTCGTCGCGGTGCTGCTGATCCTGACCTACCGCTCCCCCATCCTGTGGCTGATCCCGCTGCTCACCGTGGCCATCGCCGACCGCGCCGCCTCGCTGCTGGTCGAGCTCGTGGCGTCGTTCACGCCGCTGCAGTTCGACTCGTCGACCTCCGGCATCATGTCCGTGCTCGTCTTCGGCGCCGGCACCAACTACGCGCTGCTGCTGATCAGCCGCTACCGCGAGGAGCTGCGCCGCCACGCCGATCACCGCGAGGCCCTGGCGAAGGCCACCCGTGCCTCGACCTCGGCGATCGTGTCGTCCAACCTCACCGTCGTCTTCGCCCTGCTGGCTCTGGCGCTGGCCGTCGTTCCGGCCTACCGCTACCTGGGCATCTCGCTGTCCATCGGCCTGCTCGTCGCCCTGGCCTTCGCGCTGTTCGTGCTGCCCGCCGCCCTGTCGCTGTGCGGCCGCGGCCTGTTCTGGCCGAAGATCCCGCGCGTGGAGGACGACAACCGCACCGCGAAGTCCTCCGGCTGGTACAAGGTCGCCGACGCCGTGGCCAAGCGCCCCGCCGCCTACCTGGCCGGCATGATCGTGCTGCTCGCGGTGCTGGGCACCGGCCTGTTCGGCGCGAACATCGGCCTGTCCACCACCGAGCAGTTCCGCACCGAGTCCGAGGCCGCCGACGGCCTGGACACCATCGCGGAGTACACCTCCGCCGGCGCCGCCTCGCCGCTGTCGGTCATCGCCCCGGCCGGATCGGCCGACACGGTCACCGAGGCCATCGAGTCCGTCGACGGCGCCACCATCCAGGGCCCGCCGACCGAGTCCAACGACGGCACGCTCACCCGCTTCACCGTGGTCACCGACTCCGAGCCCGCGACCTCCGATTCCTTCCGCGAGATCGAGGACCTGCGCGCGGCCACCCACGAGGCCGACCCGGAGGCGCTGGTCGGCGGCCAGTCCGCCCAGACGCTGGACACCCGCGACTCCACCGAGCGCGACACGCTGCTGATCGTGCCGATCATCCTGGTGGTCATCCTCTTCCTGCTGATGATCATCCTGCGCGCCGTCATCGCCCCGATCTTCCTGCTCATGGCCACGACCCTGTCGGCGGTCGCCGCACTGGGCGCCGGCGCGCTGGTCTCCGAGCACATCTTCGGCTTCCCGGCGCTCGACGTCTCCGTGCCGCTGTACTCGCTGATCTTCCTCATCGCGCTGGGCATCGACTACACCGTCTTCCTGGTGCTGCGCGCCAAGGAAGAGGCCGCCGGCTACGGCACCCGCGAGGGCATGTCCCGCGCCGTGGGCCTGACCGGCGGGGTGATCACCGCGGCCGGCATCGTCCTGGCGGCCGTCTTCGCCGTCCTCGGCGTCCTGCCGCTGATCACGCTGGGCCAGGTGGGCATCGTCGTCGGCCTGGGCATCCTGCTGGACACCTTCCTGGTGCGCACGCTGGTCGTGCCCGCCCTCTTCGACCTCCTCGGCGACCGCATGTGGTGGCCGTCGAAGCCGCCGAACGAGCGGGCGGACGCCGACAAGCAGGAGCTGGTGTCGTCGTAAAGCGGCACCGGCCCGGAAGGTAGCGGCATTCACCGGAAAAGCGCATCCTGGGTGCCATGTACCCGGACGTATATTCCGCAGACCCGCACCACCACGACGCCATGCCCCACCGCCGGGCGGGCACCTCGGGGCTGAAGCTCCCCGAGGTCTCGCTCGGCCTGTGGCACAACTTCGGCGACGACCGCCCCTTCGACGGCATGCGCGCAATCGTGCGCAGGGCCTTCGACAGGGGCGTCACGCATTTCGACCTCGCCAACAACTACGGGCCGCCGCCCGGATCCGCCGAGGAGAACTTCGGCCGACTGCTGGCCAAGGACCTGGCGCCCTACCGCGACGAGATCACCGTCACCAGCAAGGCCGGCTGGTGGATGCAGGAGGGCCCGCACGGCTTCGGCGGATCGCGCAAGTACCTCGTGGCCAGCTGCGATGCGTCGCTGAAGCGCATGGGCCTGGACTACGTCGACGTGTTCTACCACCACCGCCCCGACCCGGATACGCCGCTGGAGGAGACCATGGCGGCGCTGGACCACATCGTCCGCTCCGGCCGCGCGCTCTACGCCGGCATTTCCAGCTACTCGCCCGCGACGACGCGGCGCGCGCAGGCCATCGCCCGCGACCTGGGCACTCCCCTGGTGCTGCACCAGCCCAGCTACTCCATGTTCAACCGGTGGATCGAGCGCCCCGGCAGCGCGGGCGAAGGGGATGGCGCTGGATCGGGTGCAGGATCGGCGGCCGGCGCCAAGGCCGGCGCGGGGGCTGGCACTGAGGCCGGCGCGGCGGCGAGCTCCCCCAGCTTGCTCAACGTCGCCGCCGACGAGGGCATCGGCGTCATCGCGTTTTCCGCGCTCGCCCAGGGCCTGCTCACCGACCGCTACCTCGACGGCGTGCCGGAGCACTCCCGCCTGGGCGACGGGAAGATGGATTCCGGTTTCCTCACCGACGAGACGCTCGCCGCCATCCGCGCGCTCAACGGCATCGCCTCCGAGCGGGGCCAGACGCTGGCGCAAATGGCCATTTCGTGGGTGCTGCGCCGCCCGGAGGTCACGTCGGCGCTCATCGGCGCCAGCTCCGTCGAACAGCTCGACGCGAACCTCGATGCCGCCGGCGCCGCCGAGTTCAGCGACGAGGAGCTCGCCGCCATCGACGAGTGGGCCGTCGACCGCGGCATCAACCAGTGGGCCGGCGCGACCGAATCCGTCCGCGACTGAGCCGCCGTCTCATCCGGGCGTGCGAGCTTCCGGGCCCCGCCATAAGTGAGCCGCAGCCCCAATTGCGTGGCCGAGCACCCGCCGGGACTCCGCCTTAGTCGCATAATGCAGCCACACGCCGGGTGAACGACGGTATAACCCCAGGACCGAAAATCGTGTGGCTGCGCCATGCAACTAACTCGGCCATTGACCCGGCGCGAGTGCTTTACGACGGGCGACCTCGTGACCGGCGGCCACGTGACGGGCCGCCAAGTGACCGGCGGCCACGTGACAAGGTGGCCACGTGACAAGGTGGCCACGTGACAGGGCGGCCGCGTGACCGCCGTCACGCATAGGTGCCGCGTGCGACGAAAGCCACCAAACGCTGCATTGCGCGCAAACTTGCACCGGGTGTAGATTTGCACCTCGTGGAAGAAACAATCAACTCAGAGTGCGGGCTGCGCGAACTCAAGCGCCGCCGCACCCGGCGCAGCATCGAGGACGCGGCGATCACCCTCATCGCCGACCGCGGTTACGACGACGTCACCGTGGAGGACATCTGTGCCGCGGCCGAGATAAGCCGGCGGACGTTCTTCAACTACTTCTCGTCGAAGGACCACGCGATCTTCGGCCGCGGCCTGCTGGTCTTCGGCGACGCCGAGGCGGCGGCCTTCACCGACGCCGCGACAGGATCCGGCTCGACCCCCTACTCCGCGCTGCTCGACATCATCGAGGCGGGAGTGGCCAGTCCCTCGCTGGAGGACGATGATCTGCCCGCCGCCGAACGCGGCGAGCGGCACCGGCGGCTGCGCACGCTGCGCCGGGAGATCATCAACGCCACGCCGAGCATGCTCACCGTGTCCATGACCAGCCAAGCCGCGACGCTGCGCCGCATGCGAATGGCGGTGGCCGCGCACCTCGACGATCACCCAGGCGCGCGCCTCATGCCCGAGCTCAGCGCCGACGAGGAAGCCGGCCTGATCACCGGCCTGATCCGCGAGGCCGTATGGTTCGCCGTCTACAACGACCGCATCGGCGTCGACGGTACCCCCATCCGCGACACCGCGGAACTCTTCACCCGATTCTCGAAGGAGCTGATCAAGTGACCGCGACACCCGAATCCGCGAACGCCACCGCCACCGGCACTGCCGCCGGCGCCGGCACCACCACCGCCGACGGCACCGCCACGGCCCCCGCGGCCGGCGGCACCGCCACCGCGACGGCCACCGCGGTCACCGAGCACATCCAGGTCGTGGAGAAGAACCGCGGCGCCCTCGGGCTGATCCTCACCTCGCTGATCCTGTCGATGCTCATGAGCTCGCTGGGCCAGATGATCTTCTCCACCGCCCTGCCGACCATCGTCGGCGAACTCGGCGGCGTCCAGCACATGTCGTGGGTGATCACCGGCTTCCTGCTGGCCCAGACCATCGCCCTGCCCATCGTGGGCAAGGTCGGCGACATGATCGGCCGCAAGGGGCTGTTCCTCTTCGGCATCTCGTCGTTCATCGTCGGCTCGATCATCGGCGCTCTGGCGCAGGACATGACCCTGCTCATCGTCGCCCGCGCCGCCCAGGGCCTGGCCGCCGGCACCCTGATGGTGTCGTCGCAGGCCATCATGGCCGAGGTCGTCTCCGCCCGGGAACGCGGCAAGTACATGGGCCTGTTCGGCGCCGTGTTCGGCCTGAGCTCCGTGCTCGGCCCCGTCCTCGGCGGCTGGTTCACCGACGGCCCCGGCTGGCGCTGGGGACTGTGGATCAACGTCCCCCTCGGCCTCATCGCCCTGTTCTTCGCCTGGCGCTACCTGAGCCTGCCCAAGCGCCCCACCACCGGCGACTTCGACTGGACCGGCACCGCGCTGATGATCATCGCCACCTCGTCGCTGATCCTCATGTCCACGTGGGGCGGCACGCAGTACGCGTGGTCGTCCCCGATGATCCTCTCCCTCATCGCCATCTCGGCGGTGGCCTGGTTCCTGTTCGTGGCCGTCGAAAAGCGCGCGAAGAACCCCCTGGTGCCCATGGCCCTGTTCGCCAACCGCAACTTCGTGCTCACCACCCTCGCCGGCTTCGCCATGGGCGTCGGCATGTTCGGCACGATGGCGTACCTGCCCACCTACCTGCAGATGGTCCACGGCATGTCGCCCACCCTGGCCGGCATGATGATGATCCCCATGATGATCGGCATGCTCGGCACCTCCATCACCGTCGGCTGGATCATCAGCCGCACCGGCCACTACAAGTGGTACCCCGTCGCCGGCATGGCGCTGGTCGCCGCCGCGCTCGGCCTGATGTCGACCCTCGACCCCGGCACCCCCACCGCGGTCATCGGCGGCAACCTGTTCCTCATGGGCTTCGGCCTCGGCCTGGTCATGCAGGTGCTGGTGCTCATCGTGCAGAACTCGTTCCCCGTGCGCGTCGTGGGCACCGCCACCGCCGCGAACAACTTCTTCCGCCAGATCGGCGGCGCCGTCGGCTCGTCCGTCGTCGGCGCGATCTTCATCCACCGCATGCGGGACCTGCTGATCCAGCGGATGCCCGACGGTGCGCGGTTCTCCCCCGAGGCCGCTTCGACGCTGACGCCGGCGATCCTGGACAGCCTCCCCGGCCCCATCCACGACATCGTGGTGTCCAGCTACAACGACGGCTTTACGCCCGTGCTGCTCATGCTGGTGCCGCTGATGGCCACCGCCGCGATCATCCTGGCGTTCGTCCGCGAGGACAAGCTCAAGGAGACCGTGGAGTAGGTCCGGTCAGGCCGGAATCAGGCCGCGGGGCCGAGCCGGGCCCCGCGCTCAGGTCCGGTCAGGCCCCGACCTGGTCGGCGGCGTTGTCCAGCTTGTCCAGGACGGGCCGCACCGGGTCGCCGGATTCCTCGGCCTCCTTGATGGCGCGCTTTTCGGCGCGCTCCTCGGGCTTTTCCAGCAGCCGCTCGAGGATGATGATGTCGCGCCACTGCCCCGCCATCGGCCCGTACGTCATCTTGGCCATGTGGTGGTAGACGCCGACCTCGCGGAACCCGACCTTGCGGTGCAGCTTCAGCGACCCGACGTTTTCGGGGAACACCCACGAGTGGATGGACCAGCAGCCCTTCTCGGTCGCCTCGTCGATGAGGTGCTTGAGCAGCGCGCCGGCGATGCCCATGCCCTGCCCGTCGGGGTGGACGTAGATGGAGTCCTCGATGACGCCGCGCAGGATGTGCCGCTTGGACACGGGCGAGGCGGACGACCAGGCGAGGATCTTGGAGGGGTCGTCGTCGGACGTCGCCACGTAACACAGGTCCAGTCGCTTGAGTGCGCTGAAGCCCTCCCAGTCCGGCGCCGAGTGCTCCCACGACGCGTGCCCGGTGTCGAGGCCGATCTCGTAGATCACCTGCACCTGCGGGTAGTCCTCTTCGCGCATCAACCGGATGCTGAATCCGCGGTTTCCGTCAGCCATGTGTCCAGTCTGTCCGATTTGGCGGCCCGCGTCGAATGAATCGCTGAATTTGCTGTTCAGCGTCGCCGTTTGGGTTTGCGCGGGCCGCCTTTTCCGCGGCCGCCGGGGCCGGCGGGCTTTCCGCCCCGCTTGGCCCCCGGCTTTCCGCCGGTGCCCGCGCCTCCCTTTTCCGCTTGACGACGCGCCTGCTTCGCCAACGTTTTCTCCCGCGCCGTGAGCTTTTTCTTCGGCGCATCGTCGTCGGAAAGCGCCGAGCGGCGCGACCCTTCGCGGCGGCCGCGGACGATGCCGGCGAGCTCCTGCGTCAGTTCGTCGTCGCCGGACTTCGGCCAGGTCAGCCACAGCGTCGTCGGCGCGGTGCCGTCGGCCGGGGCGATCTCGCGGTGGGTGGTGCCGCGGGCGTTGAGGGCACGCAGCAGGGGCCGGGGCGCCAGCAGCACGCCCGCGCCGGTGGCCACGACCTGCAGCATGTCGCGCACCTCTCCCGGATCCGCCGGGTTCGCCGCGCCGCCGGAGGCGTCGAGGAGCACCGTCTCACCCTCGAGCTCCCCGCGATCGACCACGTCACCGTCCTTGAGCAGCGACAGCACGTGCTCCTTCTCTACGGCGATGCCCGGTGCTTCGTCGTAAAGCCTGATCCGGTGCAGCGCATCGTCGTCCCGGGGATCGCGCGCCAGTGCCATGTCCGCGCGGCCCGCGGCGACCTCGAGGACCGGGTCGTCCGCGGAAAAGGACGTCAGCGCCAGGCCCGTGCGCTCGCGAAAGCGGCGGAACCACTTCTCCGGCATCGCGCCCGGCACGAACGCCACCCGCAGCGCGCGGCCGGCGGCGTCAGTGGCGGCTTCCGTGCTGGTTTCGGCGGCGGGCTCGGTGTCTCCGTGGTCTCCGGGGTCGTTCGGCATGAACGCCATGCTAGTTCGCCAGTGCTACCGTGGTGCCCATGAAACCCCTGACCGCGGCCAAGAAACTGGGCATCTACCTGCCCGCGACCCCCGAAGACTTCCAGCAGTCGGACTTGAGCCACGACCAGTTCGTCGAGCTGCAGCAGAACCCGCCCGAGTGGCTCGCCGAGCTGCGCCGCACCGGACCGCACCCGCGGCCCGAGGTGGCCCGGCGACTGGGCATCACCATCACCGCGCTGAAGTCCAACGATATGGACAAGCCGCTGACCACCGACGACATCAAGGCATTGCTCGCCGACCAGCCCGACTGGCTGCGCGCGGCGCGGACGTCGATGGCCGAGCAGCGCGCCGGCGCGGCCGAGCGGGAGGACGGGGGCGCGCAGTGACCCCCGTCGCGCTTGCCCACGACGTTCATCCCGCCACCGCCACCGCCACCGGCGAGGGCGCCGGTGCCGGTTCCGGAGCGCGCGGCGAGGCGCCGACGGCGATCCTGCTCGGTTCGCTGGGCGCCTCGCGCGACATGTGGGACCCGCAGGTCGAGGCGTTGGCGGGCGCGGCGCGGATCGTCACCGTCGACCTGCGCGGCCACGGCGAGTCCCCCGCCCCGACCGGCGAATACGCGATGGGCGATCTGGCCGACGACGTGCTGGCGCTGATGGATTCGCTGGGCATCGACCGGGCGCATCTGGTCGGCCTGTCGCTCGGCGGGGCCGTGGCGCAGACGATCGCGCTCGAGCACCCGGAGCGCCTGCACACCCTGACGCTCATCTCCACCGCCCCGAAGTTCGGCGAGACGGAGACGTGGCTGGACAAGGCTGACACGGTCCGTGCGGAGGGCACCGGCGCCCTCGCCGACACGGTCGTGGGCAATTGGTTCACCGACGAGTGCTTCGACGCCAACCCCGCGCTGCCCCGCCGCTTCGCTGAGGGCATCCGCACCACCTCCGACGACGGCTACGCCGGCTGCTGCCACGCCATCGCCGGGTTCGATTCCCGCGAACGGCTGGCCGACATCGCCGTGCCCACCCACGTCATCGCGGGCGAGGAAGACACCTCGACCCCACTTGACGTGGTCACGTCGCTTTACGACGCCATCCCCCACGCCGACCTCACCACCATTTCGCCGGCGAAGCACCTGGTGAACATCGAGAAGGCGGAGCAGGTCAACCGCGTCCTCGCCCAGCACTGGGGCCTCTAGCCGGAAGCTCCGCGCCGGGACCCTGTCGACGAGTGTGCGGCCCGGGGCCCCAGTCGCACACTCGTCGAATGTGCAGCCCCGCCGGCTGCCACGAGTGTGCGGTACAGGGCCCCAGGCGCACACTCGTCAGATGTGCAGCCCGCTCGCATGGCGCCGCGCGGCCGGTGCAACGCAAAAAGCGAGGCGGCCATCCTGTTCCAAGGGATGGCCGCCTCGCTCTTCGTGTGCAATTGGAGGTTGCGTGTGACTGACTGTCGTGACTGTCGTGGCAGTTGACCACTGAGCGTCACGATAATCCCCGACCTGCGGCGACGCGATTAAAACAACGACACACTTGCGTTAATCACCCCCGCGGACGACGAGCGAACGCCCGGACGGGCCGCCCATCACCGCAGGTGAACGCGACTTTTTTAGGCTGCCCTAAGTTAGGGTAACCACTCCCTAGCGGGGGTAGCGCACGCATTAACGAAACGTCCCCCACCTGCATGTTCCCGCGCAAAAGTGCCGAGTCGCCAGGGCCGAACCCAGCACACCGGGCCCGGGAAGGCGTCACTCACCCACCCCTCAAAACATGAGGAACCCCTCCGAGATTGCAAAAATGGGGGCAATGTCACGGCAACTGGTGGCCTCCGTCACATATTTATGCATAATGGTTGAGACAGACATACCGGCGAGCGGAGCGCACCCCGCGCCCCCTCCCGGACTCGAGATTCACAGCCGAGCCACGAGGAGACACCCATGAAGGACTTCCTGCCCCGCACCCACTTCTCCGAAGAGCACGAGATGTTCCGCGACATGGTCCGCGGCTTCGTCGAGAAGGAGATCACCCCCAACGTCGAGCGCTGGCACGAGGCGGGCATGCCCGACCGCGAGATCTTCAAGAAGGCCGGCGAGCTCGGCCTGATCGGCATGTCCACGCCGGAGGAGTACGGCGGCGGCGGCGAGATGGACTTCCGCTACAACCAGGTCCTCAATGAGGAGCTCACGCAGTCCGACTGCGGCTCGATCGTCGTGTCCTTTGGGACCCTCAACGATCTCTGCGCCCCGTACCTGGCCAAGTTCGGCAACGAGGACCAGAAGCAGAAGTACCTGGCGGGCATGAACGCCGGCGACCTCATCGGCTGCCTGGCCATGACCGAGCCGGGCGCGGGCTCCGACCTGGCCGGCATGCGCACCTTCGCCAAGCGCGACGGCGACGACTGGATCCTCAACGGCACGAAGATCTTCATCTCCAACGGCATGCTGTCGGACTTCGCGCTGGTCGCGGCGATCACCGACCCGTCGAAGGGCCGCGCCGGCGTGTCCATGTTCATCGTGGACACCGGCCTGGAGGGCTACACCAAGTCGGGCCCGCTGAAGAAGGTCGGCCTGAAGGCGCAGGACACGGCGGAGCTCAACTTCGACAATGTCCGCGTCCCGGGCGCGAACCTGCTGGGCGAGGAGGGTGCCGCGTTCGGTTACCTCCGCACGAACCTGGCCCACGAGCGCCTGACGCTGGCGGTCGGCTCCGTCGCCGCCTCGCGCCGCGCGTGGACGCTGACGTACAAGTACTCGCAGGAGCGCGAGACGTTCGGCAAGCCGCTGATCCAGCACCAGGTCCACGGCCACTACCTGGCGGACATCGCCACGCGCATCACGTCGATGCAGGCGTTCGTCGACCAGTGCGTGATGGCGCACAACGCCGGCGAGCTCGACGAGACCGCGGCGTCGATGGCGAAGTTCTGGACCACCGAGGAGCAGCAGGACATCGTCACGCGCTGCCTGCAGATGTTCGGCGGTTACGGCTTCATGCTCGAGTACCCGATTTCCACGCATTACCTGGACACGAAGGTGCAGACCATTTACGGCGGCACCAACGAGATCATGAAGGAGATCATCTTCCGCCGCATCGCCAAGGGCGGCGCCGCGTAGGTTCCGCTCCCCGGCGGGCGCCGGCGCTCCTCCTGGCCCGGTTCCCGCGGCACGGTGTCAGTGCCTTTCGCATTTTCGCTTGACGACGGCCCGCTCCCCTCGTGGGAGCGGGCCTTCGCCATGGGTGCGGAGTGGGAGTGGAGCGGAGAGTGCGACGGCGGTCGCCGGTACCCTCTGTGCCATGCCGACTTCGCCGACGACCGACGACACCCGCGACGACGCCCCCGGTGCGACGCCCGTGCTCGCGTCCGAATCCCGGGCCACCATCACGGATCGCGGTTCCGCCACGGTCAACGTCGGCGGCCGCTCGGTCCGCGTACTCGCCGCCCTGGGCGCTGCGCTTGCGACGTTCCTGATCATCGGGCTGCCCACGGACATCGTGCCCAACCCGATCTTCGGCCGCGATGTGCCGGTGCGCCCGTGGGAGCTGCCCGTCCTCGTGACGACCTCCGTATTGACGGGCCTCTACTTCGGCCTGCAGCGGCCCGGTTCAGAGAAGTCGGCGCCGGCGATCGGGGGCGCGGGCCTCGCCATGTTCGCCGTCGCATGCCCGGTGTGCAACAAGATCGTGCTGCTGGCGCTGGGCACGTCCGGTGCGCTGGGTTTCTGGCAGCCGCTGCAGCCCTTCCTCGCGGCGATCTCGCTGGCGGCGCTGCTCGCGGCGGTCATCTGGGCGTGGCGGCGCAATCCCTGCGCCGATGACACCTGCGCCGTCAGCTGAGGGGCACGTCCACACTCACTGAGGCACCGACTGACGCACCGGCCGCCTTTCCGGCACGCTTCCCCCTACCGCCCCGTGAACTCCGGGGCGCGCTTGTTCAGGAAGGCGTCGACGGCCTCCTTGTGATCCTCGGTGACCACCAGCCGCTTCTGCGCCCCCGACTCGCGGTCGGCGATGGCCAACATCGCCGAGGCATCCCGCACGAGCGCCTTGATCTCGCGGTACGACCCCGTCGGCCCCGACGCCAGCTTCCGCGCGAACGCCTCGGCGGCGTCGTCGGCATCGTCCCCGTCGACGACCTGCGTCACCAAACCCAACTCGAAAGCCTGCTCGGCCTTGATGGGCGAGTCGTCGTAAAGCAACTGCAATGCCTTCGCCGGGCCGACCAGCTGCGGCAGCAGGTAGCTGATGCCGCAATCCGTCGCCAGTCCGATCGACGGGAACGCGGCCTTGAACGACGCCGACCGCGCCGCCACCCGGAAATCGCAGTTCAGCGCCAGCGACCAGCCCGCTCCCGCCGCCGCGCCATTGACCGCCGCGACCACCGGCACCGGGATCGCCGCCAGCGCCGCGACCATCGGGTTGTACTCGACGTCGACCTTGTCCATCGCCGACGCGTCGCCCATCTCCCCCAGGTGCTCCTTCAGGTCCTGGCCCGTGCAGAACACCTTCTTGCCGCCCTTGAGCAGCACCGCGCGCACGGGGCCGTCGGCGTCCGGGTCATCGCTTTCGGGCTTGACGACGCATTTGTCCGCCGCCTCCTCGAACGCCGCCCGAAGTTCCAGGCGCAGGGCCCTGTTCAGGGAGTTGTGGCCCTCGGGGCGGTCGATGGCGATGGTCAGCAGGCCGGCGTCGCGGGTGACGGAGACGAATTCCATGGCCCCCAAATTACCCGGCGCGCGCGGCGGCCGGGCGCGAATGGTGCGGCCGGAGCCGGCGGCGCGGGCGCCGCGGGCGGCGCGTGCCCCTCCCCGGGCGCACAAAAAGATGCCGGGTGAACAGTTAGAAGCGGCACACCACTTCTATCTGTTCACCCGGCATCTATCTGCGTGCGGGTTCCTCGACGGCGCCAGGTCGCGACGTCATGAGGCGCCAACGCCCGGCTGCGACGCCCGGCGGCGGCTCGAAAGCCTTAGACGATGGTCCAGTCCTCGAGGCCGTCGTACAGCGGGAAGTCCTCGGCGAGCTTGGCCACGCGGGCGCGCAGGGCCTGAGTGTCGGCGTTCTTGCCGGCGGCCAGGGCGGTGCCGATGATGTCGGCGACCTCGCCGAACGCCTTCTCGTCGAAGCCGCGGGTGGCCAGCGCCGGGGTGCCGATGCGCAGGCCCGAGGTGACCATCGGCGGGCGCGGGTCGAACGGCACGGCGTTGCGGTTGACGGTGATGCCGACCTCGTGGAGCAGGTCCTCGGCCTCCTGGCCGTTCATCTCCGAGTTGCGCAGGTCGGCCAGCACCAGGTGGACGTCGGTGCCGCCGGTCAGGACGTCGACGCCGGCGTCCTTGCAGTCGGAGGCGGTGAGGCGCTCGGCGAGCAGGCGGGCACCGGTGAGGGTGCGCTCCTGGCGCTCCTTGAACTGCTCCGTGCCGGCGATCTTCAGGGCCACGGCCTTGGCGGCGATGGCGTGCATCAGCGGCCCGCCCTGCTGGCCCGGGAAGACGGCGGAGTTGAGCTTCTTGGCGTAGTCCTGCTTGGCCAGGATCATGCCGGAGCGCGGGCCGCCCAGGGTCTTGTGCACGGTGGTGGACACGACGTCGGAGGCGGCGACGGGCGACGGGTGCAGGCCGGCGGCGACGAGGCCGGCGAAGTGCGCCATGTCGGTCCACAGCTTCGCGCCGACCTCGTCGGCGATGGAGCGGAACGCGTCGAAGTCGAGGTGGCGCGGGTAGGCCGACCAGCCGGCGATGATGACGTCCGGCTTCTCCGCCAGCGCCTGCTCGCGCACCTTGTCCATGTCCACGCGCATGGTGTCGGGGTCCACGCCGTAGGCGCCGACCTCGTAGAGCTTGCCGGAGAAGTTCAGCTTCATGCCGTGGGTCAGGTGGCCGCCGTGGGCCAGATCCAGGCCGAGGATGCGGTCGCCGGCGTTGATCAGCGCGTGCAGCACGGCGGCGTTGGCCTGGGCGCCGGCGTGCGGCTGGACGTTGGCGAACTCGGCGCCGAAGAGTTCCTTGGCGCGGTCGCGGGCGAGGTCCTCGACGACGTCGACGTTTTCGCAGCCGCCGTAGTAGCGGCGGCCGGGGTAGCCCTCGGCGTACTTGTTGGTCAGCACCGATCCCTGCGCCTGCAGGACGGCGCGGGGGACGAAGTTCTCGCTGGCGATCATCTCCAGCGTGTCGCGCTGGCGGGCGAGTTCGCCGGCCATGGCCTCGGCGACTGCCGGGTCGAGCTCGCTGAGGGACTGGTAGCGGACGTCATCGCTGGGAGTACCGGTCATGGGTGGCCAACAACCTTTCGAAAGGAAGCTACGGGTTCGAAAGGCCATCGTAGTCCCCCACCCCCGACCGGGCCGATTCGGTACCTGGCGCCGCCCCCGGTGCCCGGTTTCCGGGCCCCACGCGCCTGCTTTGCGACGCCCCGCCGCCCGCTCCCCCCGTCCCCCGATCCGGCTGCGGCCTAGAACACGATCCAGCCGACGGCGCCGGCCGACAGCACCACGGCCCAGGCGGGGAGCTTGAAGGTGGTCAGTGCGGCCAGCGCGACGACGGCGACGACGAAGGTGCCGGGCCCCGAGATGCCGTGAGTCCACACCGGGTCGTAGAACGCGGCGGCCAGCAGGCCGACGACGGCGGCGTTGATGGCGGCGACCGCGCCGCGGGCCTTCGGGTTCGCCGCCTGCTTGGCCCACACCGGCATGACGGCGATGAGCAGCAGCATCGATGGCAGGAAGATCGCCAGCGTCGCGACCAGCGCACCGAGCACCCCGGCCTCGGCCATGCCGAGATAGGAGGCGAAGGTGAACAGCGGGCCGGGCACCGCCTGGGCCAGGCCGTATCCGGCGAGGAAGGTGTCGGCGTCGACGGCGCCGGGGACCAGGCCGCCCTCGAGCAGCGGCAGCACCACGTGGCCGCCGCCGAAGACCAGCGCACCGGCCCAGTAGTAGGTGCCCCACCACTGCGCCGCGGCGATGGCCAGGATCACCGCGAAGGCGACGGCCGCGGCGATCGACGCCCACGCCGGCACCGCATAGGCGAGGTGCGCGGGCTGTGCCGACTGCTTTTCGGCCTCTTCGTCGGCCCCATCGCCACGGTCACCACCCCGATCACCGCCGCGGATCATCGCCAGCCCGATCAGCCCGGCCACGACGATCGCGCCGACCTGCGCCCACACTCCCCACGTGCCCGGGGCGAGCAGCGTCGCCGCCATGGCGCCGACGGCCACCGCCGCGGTCAATCGGGACGTCACCAGATTCTTGGCCATCCCCCACAGCGCGACGGCCACGACGGCGACGGCCGCCGCCTTCAACCCCGCGATCGGACCACCCAGATCGCCGAAGTACGCCACTCCAACGGCGGCGAGGGCAAGGACGACGGCGGAGGGCGTCGTAAAGCCGATGAAGGCCGTAAGCATGCCCGGCAGCCCGGCGCGGCGCCAGCCCAAGGCCATGCCGACCTGCGACGACGCAGGCCCGGGGAGGAACTGGCACAGCGCGACGACGTCGGCGTACTCGGAATCGGTGAGCCACTTGCGCTTGCCCACGAACTCCTCGCGGAAGTAGCCCAGGTGCGCGACGGGCCCGCCGAAGGACGTCAGCCCCAGCAGCCCGAACGCGGAGAACACCTCGCCGACCGAGCCCCGTTCGGGTGCCGTACCGCCTGCAATGTCCTCGCGCTCCCTTTCGACCATGGGGGAAATGTTATGGCACCCGGTCTTCCCGCGCAGTACGCCCGGTTGGCATGATGGGGCCATGACCCGCGCGCAGGCACCCGGCCCCTACCTGGAGTTCGACAGGCGGCAGTGGCGCGAACTGCGCAAGTCGATGCCCCAGGTGCTCACCGCGGAGGAGGCCGAGCGGCTCTCCGGCATCGGCGAAAACATCGACCTCGACGAGGTCGCCGAGGTCTACCTGCCGCTGTCGCGCCTGATCCACCTGCGCGTGCAGGCCCACCGCGAGCTCAACCGCACCACCGCGACGTTCCTCGGCGAGGAGTACCACGGCGTGCCGTTCATCATCGGCGTCGCCGGGTCGGTGGCCGTGGGCAAGTCCACCACCGCCCGCCTGCTGCAGGTGCTGCTGGAGCGCTGGGACACCAACCCGCGCGTGGACCTGATCACCACCGACGGCTTCCTGCACCCGTCCGCCGAGCTCAACCGGCGGGGCATCATGAACCGCAAGGGTTTCCCCGAGTCGTACGACCAGCGCGGGCTCATGCGCTTCGTCACCTCGGTCAAGGCAGGCGTGCGCGAGGTCAAGGCCCCCGTCTACTCGCACACCGCCTACGACCGCGTGCCGGGCGAGTTCGAGATCGTCGACCAGCCGGACATCCTCATCGTCGAGGGCCTCAACGTCCTGCAGACCGGCCCGATGCTCATGGTCTCCGACCTCTTCGACTTCTCCGTCTACGTCGACGCCCGCCGCGAGGACATCGAGCGCTGGTACATCGAGCGCTTCCTCAAGCTGCGCCACACCGCGTTCCGGGCGCCGGGCGCGCACTTCTCCGAGTACGCCGGATTGGACGACGTCGCCGCGACCGTCGAGGCCCGCCGCATCTGGCAGACCGTCAACCTGCCCAATCTCATGGAGAACATCCTGCCCACCCGCGTGCGCGCCTCGCTGGTGCTGCGCAAGTCCAGCGATCACACCATCGACCGCGTGCGCATGCGCAAGCTTTAGGGCGCTTTACGACGCCCCACGCTACTCCCCGTCGGCCCCTCCGAGCCACGCGACGAGCGCATCGAGTTCGGCGAAATCGACGCGGTCGGTGTCGACGCCGTAGGCCTCCACCATCTGCACCTCGTTGGCCGACGGGTTCTTCTTGCCCTTGATCATCCGCGTCATGGTCCACAGCACCGCGCGGTGCTTGCGCGACATGACCGAAAACAGCATGCGCCCCGGCAGGTAGTGGCGGTGGACGCGGTCGGCGACGTCGTCGAGCGCGGCGCGGGCCGGGTCCTTCTCGCGGACCTCCTCCAGCAGCGTCATGCCGACCACCGCCAGCGCCACCTTCCGGTCGGGGTACTGGCGGGCGGCGGACTTCATCAGATTCGCCCCGCCGAACGTGCCGGCGTAGTTCGGGGTGAACACGACCAGCGGCGCATCCGGCCGCTCGGCCAGCACCGCATCGAGTTCATCCGTGGAGTGGGACGACTCCCCGTGCTCCCCGCCGACGAGCAATCCCCCGGTGCGGCGGGCGAACTCCGCCGCATAATCCGTCGTCGAACCGTAGCGGGTGTTCGACACGACGACGATGGGCTGGGCCGGTGTGGTGTTGGACATGAGCCCAATTGTGCCCCCAACCGGCCCAGTCCGCCCGCGACGAGTCCACTCGACGCGTGGTTTGCGCTGTTCAGCGCCCGAAACGGCGGCTTCGCTGCGAGAAGTCCCGCAGCGCCCGCAGGAAATCGATGCGCCGGAACTCCGGCCAGTAGGTGTCGGTGAACCAGATCTCCGAGTACGCCGACTGCCACAAAAGGAAGCCGCTCAGGCGCTGCTCGCCCGAGGTGCGGATGACCAGATCCGGGTCCGGCTGCCCCGAGGTGTACAGGTGGCCGCCGATGGCCTCCGGCGTGATGCGATCGGCCATGTCCGCCGGCGCCACGCCCTCCTCGGCCGCATCGCCGACGATGCGGCGCACCGCATCCACGATCTCCTGCCGGCCGCCGTAACCGACGGCGATGTTGACCTGGATGCCGGTGTTGCCGGCGGTGAGCTCCTCGTCGCGGCGCAGGCGCTGCGCCATGGCGTCGGGAAGCAACTCCAGATGCCCCACCATCCGCAACCGGATGTCCTCGCCCGCACCCGCGAGCTCGTCGGCGACGTCGCCGATGATGTCGAACAACAGCTCCAGCTCGTCGGCCGACCGCCGCAGATTCTCGGTGGACAGCAGGTAAATGGTCACCAGGCCGACATCCTGCTCAGAACACCAGGACACGAACTCCGCGATCTTGCGGGCGCCGACCCGGTGGCCGTGGCTGACGTCGGTGAAACCCGCCTCGCGGGCCCACCGGCGATTGCCGTCCGCCATCACCGCAACGTGATTCGGGCGCGGCAGACCCGCCAGCGACCGGGCGAGCCGGCGCTCGTAGAGCGGGTAGGCGAGGCGGCCGAGCACCCGCGGCATGTGGAACGGTTTCACGCGGCTGAGTCTACCGGGCCGCGCGGAAAACCGGATCAGGCCTGCTGGGGACCGTCGCCGCGGGCCTCGCGGCGGGCGCGCACGGCGCCGGCCAGCTCGCGCAGCAGCTCGTCGGTGGTGCCCCAGTCGATGCAGGCGTCGGTGACCGACTGGCCGTAGGTCAGGCCCTCGCGGCCGTTGACCACCTTCTGGTTGCCGGCCTCGATGAAGGACTCGACCATGATGCCGTCGATGCCGTCGTCGCCGTCCGCGATCTGTTGGGCGATCTCGCGGACGACCTCCGCCTGGCGGACCTCCGACTTGCCCGAGTTCGCGTGGCTGGCGTCGACCATGAGGCTGCGCGGCAGGCCGGACTTCTCCAGGCGCGCCTTCGCGTCGGCGATCGACTCCGGATCGAAATTCGGGCCCTTCGTGCCGCCGCGCAGGATGATGTGGCAGTTGGCGTTGCCGGCGGTCTCCACGACCGCGGCGCCGCCGTCGTCGTTCATGCCGAAGAAGAAGTGCGGGTTGGCCGCCGACACCAGCGAATCCACCGCGACCTGGACGTTGCCGTCGGTGCCGTTCTTGAACCCGATCGGCATGGACAGGCCCGACGCCAGCTGGCGGTGGACCTGCGACTCCGTGGTCCGCGCGCCGATCGCGCCCCACGCCACCGCATCGGCGATGTACTGCGGGCTGTTGGGCTCCAGGAACTCCGCGCCGACCGGCAGGCCGACCTGCAGGACCTCGATGAGCAGCTCGCGGGCCATGCGCAGGCCGTCGAGGATGGCGAAGGAGCCGTCCATGTGCGGATCGTTGATCAGGCCCTTCCAGCCCACCGTGGTGCGCGGCTTCTCGAAGTACACCCGCATGACCACGAGCAGGTCGTCCTTGAGCTCATCGGCGACGGCCTTGAGGCGGCGGGCGTAATCCACCGCGGCCTCCGGATCGTGCACCGAGCACGGGCCGACGACGACGAGCAGGCGATCATCCTCGTTGGCGATGACGTCGGCGATGGCCCGGCGGGCGACCTCCACGTCATTGGCCAATTCGTCGCCGAGCGGGACGTCGGAAAGCAACTGCTTGGGGGACGGCAGATCGTGGAACGCGACGACGCGCTGGTTCGAAGTCGAAGCCGGGTTTTCCAGGGAGGTCGGGGGCGTCATGGCCAGGGCCTTTCAAAGTGTCGGGTGATGTCTGCGCCGGTCGCCGCCCTCCGGCGAGGGGCCGGATACGACGAAAGGCAGCTACCCGGTGAACGGGTGCTGCCTTCGGGGCTCCGGCGTGCGCGTGGCGATTTCAGGGATGCATGGCTGACGGGGTCAGCTGCCGGAGCCCCTCATAAAATAAAATCGCCAGTTGCGCACGTCACAAATCCTAATCCTTGGAACGGCGATCCCGCAATTCGGGCTCCCCCGAGAAGCGGTCCTCCACCGTCGCCTCGCCGTCGACGCCGCCCGAATGGGAGTGATCCGCCATCGCGCGGTCGATCGCCTCGATGTCGAACGGATCCATGCCGTGGGCCTCCGCGAAGGCGCGGCGGCGGCGCATCCGCTTCATCCGGCGCGTCAGATCGAAGCCGATGATGAGGATGGTCACCAGCAGCAGCACGATGACCAGCAGGCCGATCGGCGACGCCTTGCCGAAGTCCGCGCCCATCGGGCCGACCGGGTTCTGCGCCAGCAGCGTCACATTCGCGGCCTCGGCCGCGGCGGCATTCCAGATTTCCATTGCCTGGGGCATGTCAGCCTTCATTCCTTATTGCTCTGCCGGGTCGATGCCCGCGAACAGGTCATCCTCCGGAAGGGACGTGCGCACCCGCGTGCGCGCCAACTCGAACTCCTCCGTCGGCCACACTCTACGCTGCACGTCCGTGGGCACCGCGAAGAACGGCCCGTTCGGGTCGATCTGGGTGGCGTGGGCGCGCAGGGCGTCGTCGCGGGCGTCGAAGAAATCCGCGCACGGGATCTGCGTGGTCACCCGCTCCATGATGTCGCCGCGCGTGGACACCCACCGCTTCAGCGGCTCGCCCAGCGGGCTGACCAGATCACGCTGCACGTAGTAGTCGTCCAGCGCCAGCAGGCGGCGGCGCACGAAACCGTGGGTGTAGTACATCTTCTTGATCTCCCACGGCTCCCCGAGCTCCGGGTAGACGTTCTCGGCCGCCTCGGTCCAGGCCCGCACGGAAATGATGTGCGTCATGATGTGGTCCGGATGCGGATACCCGCCGTTCTCGTCGTACGTGATCAGCACGTGCGGCCGGAACTCCCGGATCTCGCGGATCAACGGCTTGACCGCATCCTCGACCTTCTCGCGGGCGAAGCAGCCGTCGGGAAGCACCGGCGTCGGCGACCCCGCCGGCAGGCCCGAATCGACGAAGCCCAACCACCGGTGCTGCACGCCGAGGATCCGGGCGGCCTCGGCCATCTCGGCGACGCGCACCGCGGCGATGTCCGCCACGACCTCCGGCCGATCCATCGCGGGATTGAGGATGCTGCCGCGCT
Source organism: Corynebacterium sp. NPDC060344 (assembly GCF_042725215.1). Taxonomy (NCBI): domain Bacteria; kingdom Bacillati; phylum Actinomycetota; class Actinomycetes; order Mycobacteriales; family Corynebacteriaceae; genus Corynebacterium; species Corynebacterium sp. NPDC060344. Next base: position 460,771 of record NZ_JBHXCS010000002.1, read on the forward strand.
CGCCGCCCGTGAGGGTGACGACCATGACCTCATGGCCCTCCGACGCGTACCGCGCCATCGTCGCCGCGCCCTTGCTCGACTCGTCGTCGGGGTGGGCGTGGACGGCCATCAAACGCAAACTCATGCGGCTTCCTTCCAACCGGGTATCCGATCCGGTTCCCCATATCCTACGATCCGGCTCCCCACATCCTACGGGGCGCGGCCCCGGCCCCCGACGCCGGTCGCCGGGCCCCGTTCCGATACAGTTGGGGGCATGTCGGACACGAAGGCCTCCAACGCCGATCGCCGCCGCGATCGCGACAACCGAGCCAGCGCCGCCAAGCGCAGCGCCCGCTACGGCGACACCAACCGCCGCCTGCCGGGCAAGCTGATCGTCCTGGGCATCATCGGCGTGATCATCGTCGCCGGAGCCTACATCTTCGTGCAGATGAACCGCGTGTCCACGCCCGACGTCACCGCCTCCCAGGCCGGCTGGGCCCGCGAGGAGGGCCGCGAGGACGACGTCTTCATCTTCACCCTCGACGTCACCCGCGAGGACCCGTCGCTCGATTCGTACTGCGTCATCTACGCCCTCAACTACGATGTCGCCGAAGTCGGCCGCCGCGACGTGTTCGTGCCCGCCGGCGGACCGACCACCATCCGCATGGACGTGCCCATCCAGACCCGCGAACAGGCCGTCGCCGGCGAGGTCTACGGCTGCTCCACCGAAATCCCGGAGTTCCTGGGCCGGCAAGCGTCGTAAAGCAATCGCGGCGAGGCCCAGGGACCTCCCGAAAATTCCCGCGGCGAAATCGCCCGGCGGGGCGGTTAACGCAGCATGACGGCGCGGTGGTATCCTGACCCCGTTCACGGCCCCGGCTGGGGCCGATTTTTCATATTCCGGGCTGGCCAGCCAGCCGTTTCCGCCGACCGACGACCCGTCGGCCGGCGTTGCAGACCAAGGAGGCACCATGACCGACTCCAACAATCCCTGGCTCACGCAGGAGTCCTACGACAAGCTCAAGTCCGAGCTCGACGCCCTGTACGAGAACCGCCCGATCATCGCCGCCGAGATCAACGAGCGACGCGAAGAGGGCGACCTGAAGGAGAACGCCGGTTACGACGCCGCCCGCGAGCAGCAGGGCCAGGAAGAGGCGCGCATCCGCTACCTCGAGGACCTGCTCCAGCGCGCCACCGTCGGCGAGACCCCGCAGGAGTCGGGCGTCGCGCTGGTCGGCACCGTCGTCCACGTCTACTACGACGGCGACGAGGACGACACGGAGACGTTCCTCATCGGCACCCGCGGCGCGGACTCCTCCAACCCGAACCTGGAGACCTACTCCACGGATTCGCCGCTGGGCCGCGCGCTCGTCGGCGCCAAGGAGGGCGAGACCCGCACCTACAAGTCCCCCACCGGCGACGAGGTCGAGGTCACCCTGATCAAGGCCGAGCCGTACGACCCGGACTTCCAGGACTAGATTCCCGCGCATGCGAAAGGGCCCCGGTGAAAACCGGGGCCCTTCGCTTATGCCCGATTCGGGCTATCTCGCCGCTAGTCCCTGAAGTAGGACAGCAGGCGCAGGATCTCGATGTACAGCCAGACCAGCGTGACCGCCAGGCCCAGGGCGACGCCCCACGCGTAGTTGGCGGGCGCGCCGGCGCGGACCAGCTTGTCGGCCTGATCGAAGTCGAGCAGGAAGCTGAACGCCGCCAGACCGATGCACACCAGCGAGAAAATGATGGCGATCGGGCCGCCGTCGCGCAGCGGGGAGCCGACGCCGAACACGGCCAGCAGCAGGTTGCCCACGGCCAGGACCAGCACGCCGATGAGCGCGGCGGTCATGAAACGCGTGAACTTCGGGGTGACGCGGATGGCGCCCGACTTGTAGACCCACAGCATGCCGGCGAAGACGCCGATGGTCGCGATGACCGCCTGCGAGATCAGGCCGAAGCCGTTGGTGCCCGCGACGTTGAAGCCGGCGAACATGAAGCTGACGCCACCGACGAACAGGCCCTCGAGGGCCGCGTAGGTCAGGGTCACCGGGGCCGAGCCGTACTTCTTGCCGAAGGTGGAGATCAGCACCGTCACCAGACCGCCGATCGCGCCGACGATGGTGAGGATCATGGCGAGGCCCATGCTGACGTACGCCGCGATGGCGAAGTTGACCGCCGCGAGCGCGACGATGACCGCCAGCGTGATGCCGGTCTTCGACACCACGTCGTCGACCGTCATCGGGCGGGCATCCTGCGTCTGCTGCGGGGCGCCGTACTGGCCCTGGCCGTACGGGTCCTGGCCGTAACCGCCCGGGCCGTACTGCTGCTGCCCGTAGTGGTGGGCGCCGGCCTGGCCGCGGGCGACGGTCTTGGTGAGCGAGCTGAATGCGGGGTTACTGCTTTCGCGCACGTCGTCCTTCCTTCCGGCCTGCTAACGGCCGAGTATGAGTTGCCTTACGAGACGTATAACGGTCCAACCGCCCGAATTGTTCCCGATCGCGGGCATTTCCGCAGCGGGAAAATCGCGGCCGAATCGGAGCCGCCGGGAGGTACGATCGGGATACCGAAAGAAAAGACGACGAGGAGGAAGACCATGGCCGGCGACTACGACGCGGACACCACCGGAGACTTCGACGAGAACACCCTCGACGGGTCCGAGGGCCTCGACGCGGACCACATGACCGGCGACGGCGAGAACTACGTCATGGACCCGCCGGACCGCTGGCGCGGCGCCGACCCCCACGACACCCTCGACCGCCGCCTGGCCGAGGAGAAGCCCGACGTCGACGCCGACGAGGATCCGGACGTCGATCCGGAGATGCGCTACGGCGACGTCGACGGACACGAGCCCTTCGAATTCGGCGAGCAGGGCAATCGGGATCCCGACCACAGCCGCCGCCTGGGGTACACGGACAACTGACCGGGTGCGGCGCCGGGTCGTCGTCAAGCTGGGCCGTCGTCAAGCGGAAACGGCCCGGACGGCCCACCCGCCGCGTACCATCGCGGCCATGAACGCGACCACGATCGACACCGACCGCGCCCCCGGCGCGCGGGACATCCGCAACCCCCTGACGCCCGACGTCGTCGACCGGCTGCTCAAGCGCGCCTCCGTCGCCGGGTCGGACACCCGCACCATCTCCTCCCCCTTCACCGGCGAGCCCCTCGCCGACATCCCCGTCGGCGACGCCGCCGACGTCGAGCGGGCCTTCGAGCGCGCCCGCTTCGCGCAGGCCGCGTGGGCCCGCATCCCCGTCAGCTCGCGGCGCGACGTGCTCCACCGCTTCCACGACCTGGTGCTCACCCACCAGGACCAGCTGATGGACGTCGTCCAGGCCGAGACCGGCAAGAACCGCGCCTCCGCCTACGAGGAGGTCCTCCACGTCGCCATCACCGCCCGCTACTACGGCAACCAGGCCGAGGACCTGCTCAAGCCCGCCAAGGCCCACGGCGCGCTGCCGGTGCTGTCCGGCACGACGGTCTACCACCACCCCAAGGGCGTCGTCGGCGTGATCAGCCCGTGGAACTACCCGCTGACGCTGGCGGTGTCCGACGCGGTCGCCGCGATCATGGCGGGCAACGGCATCGTGCTCAAGCCGGACTCCACCACCCCGTTCTCCGCGCTGCTGGCCATCGACCTGCTCTACCGCGCGGGACTGCCGGAGGACGTCGTCCAGGTCGTGCCGGGCCCCGGCTCCGTCGTCGGCCAGGCGATCGTGGCCAACGCCGACTACCTCATGTTCACCGGCTCCTCCGAGACCGGCAAGTCCCTGGCCAAGCAGTGCGGCGAGCGCCTGATCGGCTTCTCCGCGGAGCTCGGCGGCAAGAACCCGCTCATCGTCGCCGAGGACGCGAACATCAAGTCGACGGTCGAGGGCGCGCGCATCGCGTGCTTCACCAACTCCGGCCACCTGTGCGTGTCCGTCGAGCGCATCTACGTCGCCGACGCGGTGTGGGACGAGTTCGTGCCCGCCTTCGCCGACCGCACCAAGGCCATGAGCCTGGGCGCCGGCTACGGCTGGGAGGTCGAGATGGGCTGCCTGCAGTCGCAGGGCCAGTTCGACATCGTGCAGAAGATGGTCCACGACGCCGTCGAGGCCGGCGCCACCGTGCTGGCCGGCGGCCGCGCCCGCCCGGACCTGGGCCCGCTGTTCTACGAGCCGACCGTGCTCACCGACGTCCCCGAGGGCGTCGAGCTGCTCACCGAGGAGGTCTTCGGCCCGGTCGTCGTCGTGCAGCGCGTCACCGACGCCGAGGAGGGCGTGCGCCGCGCCAACGATTCGCGCTACGGCCTCAACGCCTCGCTGTGGTGCTCGCCGTCGCGCGCCAAGGAGCTGGCGCCGAAGATCCAGGCCGGTTCCGTCAACGTCAACGACGGCTTCGCCGCGACGTTCGCCTCCGTCGACGCCCCGATGGGCGGCTTCAAGGAGTCCGGCGTCGGCCGCCGCCAGGGTGCCGAGGGCCTGCTCAAGTACACCGATTCCCAGACCGTCACCGTCCAGCGGGCGACGCCGATCTCCATGCCCGCGCTGGAGCGCGAGACCTACGCGAAAGTCTTCACCACGGCGCTGAAGCTGGGCAAGAAGTTCGGCGTCCTGCCCTGATCGACCCGAGCGCTGCGGCAGGCCGTTGCGCGAGCGCCGCACTTCGGGCGGCCGAGCAAAATCCCGGGCCGGTGATCAGTCACCGGCCCGGGGTTTCGCGGTGGTGCCCCCGGCGAGACTCGAACTCGCAACTCGCGGATTTTAAGTCCGCTGCCTCTGCCAATTGGGCCACGGGGGCGTGACGACGGCTCGCGCGCCACGCGGGCCGTCGCAAAGCACAAAGGAACCGGGCCCCCGACCGGCCGTACCGGCGGCGGGGACCCGGGGCCCGGCGCTACTGCGGCGCGCGGGCCAGCTTCTCGTCGACCAGGCCGGCGACGATGCCGTCCAGGATATCCTTCTCGCTGACGTGGAACTCCAGGGGCACGCCCGCGCGCGGGGCCCTGCCGGAGGCCTTGTCGCGGGACTTCGCCTGGGCCTGCGCCTCGGCGTTGACCGCCTCGAACATGTCCATCAGGCCGTCGATGACGATGACCCCGCCGGCGAAGACGTCGGCGCGGCCCGGGTGCATGACGGGGTTTTCCGCCAGCGTCCGGCGGTCGGTGTCCAGGACGGACTGGTTGAGGGAGCGCAGGGCGTCGAAACGCAGCGTGGACAGGTGGATCGCCGTGGGATCGTAGGTCTCCAGGCCCTGGGCCAGCGCCGACAGCGTCGTGTAGGTGCCCGCGCAGCCGACGATCGTGCGCGCGCCGGCCAGCGGCACGGCCTCGCGGACGCGCTCGGCCTGATCGGCGACGTAGCGGCGCGCCGCGTCGACCTGCTTGGCCGTCGGCGGCGAATCGACGAGGAAACGCTCCGTCAGGCGAACGCTGCCCATCGGCACGGACAGCGCGCCGTGGACGGCGCCGTCGTAATCGCCGACGATGACCTCGGTGGAGCCGCCGCCGACGTCGATGACGCAGAAGGGGCCCTCCTCCGGGTGCAGGTCGTCGACCGCGCCGCGGAAGGACAGCGCGGCCTCCTCGTCGCCCGAGATGACCTGCGCCTCCACGCCCCACTCGGCGAGGATCTCGCGGGTCATGGCGAAGAACTCGTCGCGGTTCGACGCGTCGCGAGAGGCGGACGTGGCCACCATGCGCACGGCCTCGACGCCCTCGGCGCGCATGAGCTCGGCATACCGGGTCAGCGCCCCGCGCACGCGCTCCAGCGCCGCATCGGCCAGGCGGCCGGTGGCGTCGACGCCCTCGCCCAACCGGACGATCTCCATCACCCGGTGCAGCTCGGTGAGCTCCAGCACGCCGTCGACGTCGCGCCGCACGTCCGTGATGAGCATGCGGATCGAGTTCGTGCCGCAGTCCACGGCCCCGAAGCGGGTCATCCGTCGCCCCTCTCGATGCCGAGCTCGGCGCACGTCGGCCAATCCTCCGGGATCGCCGTGCCGCGCAGGCCCGTGCCCTCGGCGGCCAGCGCCACGGACTCGGTGCCCAGGCGGAAGTGGTCCGGGCCCTCCGCCAGCGCGTAAGCGATGAGCACGTGCAGGCACTTCACGCGATCGGGCATGCCGCCGCCGGAAAAGTCGGTGCCCAGGTCCTCGATGGCGTTGCGCTCGCGCAGGTAGTGCTCGTGGGCAGCGCGGTAATCGGCGGCGAGCTCCTCGTCCTCGAGCAGGCGCGCGGACATGTCGCGCATGACGCCGGCGACCTCGAGGCGCGACGCCTCGGCGGTCAGGCGGGGGTCCGTCAGGTAGTGCAGCGTGGGGAACGGGGTGCCGTCGTCGAGCTTCGGCATGGTCTTGACCACGCCGGGCGCGCCGTCCGGGCACCGGTAGGAGATCTCCAGCACGCCACGCGGGGTGCGGCCGAGCTGGGCGGCCACGGCCTCGACGTCTGCGGGGTCAACGGTCATGTCGGCTCCTCCTGTCCCGGCCGCGGGGGCCGGGCCGATTCACGGGTACTTGAAAAAAGACTGCTTAACGACGACTACGGCCGCACCCCGAGAGGAGTCGGCCGAAACCTCACCCTACCGCCTCGCCGGCGGGCTATTCGATTCCGGGCCCGGGCTCTGCTCCGGGATCGGGTTCGGGCACCTGCTCGGGAACGGTCGGCAACCGGTCGGGCCGCGTCGCTTCGTCGCGCGCGGGGTTGGCCGGCTTTTCCTGCTCCGGCGGCAACGACACCGAATCCCACAGCTGCTCGTACCAGGGCTTCGCCGGCAGCGGCTCCTCCCCCACCGGATCCTGCCCGGTGACCGGGCCCAGCGCCGGGTCGATGATGCGGAACGGGGTCTCCCCCTCCTCCACCAGGCCCAGTCGGATGCGCGCCTGCTCCTGGATGTACCCGGGCTCGGAGAAACGCTCCTTCTCCGCCTGCAGTTCGCGGGTGCGCTCCTCCATCCGTGCGATGTTCTCCCGGGTCTCCGCCAGCTCGGCCCGCTGCTCGGCGAACGTGCGCAGCGGCATGGCCAGCGTCAGCACCAAAAAGACCAGCAGGCCCGCCATGATCAGCGCCTGGCGCGACGTCAGCGACCCCAGACCGCCCACGACCCGCCGATCCGACGCGGTCGCGGCGGATCCCCCTCGCCCTCGGCGGCCACGCGCTGTTTTGCCCATGCCCGGGATCATACCCGCCCGACCATGCCGAAAGGGGCCGGGCCGCCATGCGGCCCGGCCCCTTTTCACGGGCCTTCATCCGTCTCGCCCCGCCAGGGCCGTCACGCGGCCGGGGCGGGGTTCGCCGGGGTTACTTCTTGAAGCGCGGGAACGCCGAGGCGCCGGCGTAGACCGCGGACTCGCCCAGCTGCGCCTCGATGCGCAGCAGGCGGTTGTACTTGGCCACGCGCTCGGAGCGGGCCGGGGCACCGGTCTTGATCTGGCCGCAGTTCAGCGCGACGGCCAGGTCGGCGATGGTGGTGTCCTCGGTCTCGCCGGAACGGTGCGACATCATCGACTTGTAGCCGGCGTTGTGCGCCACGGCGACGGCCTCGAAGGTCTCCGACAGGGTGCCGATCTGGTTGACCTTGACCAGCAGGGCGTTGGCGGCGTTCTTCTCGATGCCCTCCGCCAGGCGGGCCGGGTTGGTGACGAAGAAGTCGTCGCCGACCAGCTGCACCTTGTCGCCGATCTGCTTGGTCAGCTCGACCCAACCGTCCCAGTCGTTCTCGTCCAGCGGATCCTCGATGGAGACGATGGCGTACTCGTCGACCAGGTCGCCGTAGACCTTGGCCATCTCCTCGGCGGTGTGCTTGCCGCCCTCGAAGTTGTACACGCCGTCCTCGTAGAACTCCGACGACGCGACGTCGAGCGCCAGCGCGACGTCCTCGCCCAGCTTGTAGCCGGCGGCCTCGATGGCCTCGTTGATCAGGTCCAGCGCGGCGCGGGTGGAGTCGACGGACGGGGCGAAGCCGCCCTCGTCGCCCAGGCCGGTGGACAGGCCCTTGTCCTTGATGACCTTCTTCAGCGAGTGGTAGACCTCCGCGCCCGTGCGCAGGGCCTCGGAGAAGGACTCGGCGCCGATCGGGGCGATCATGAACTCCTGGACGTCGACGCCGGAGTCGGCGTGGGCGCCGCCATTGAGGATGTTCATCATCGGCACCGGCAGGACGTGGCCGTTGGGGCCGCCCACGTACTGGTACAGCTCCAGGCCGGCGGACTGCGCGGCGGCGTCGGCGACGGCCATGGACACGCCGAGGATGGCGTTGGCGCCCAGGTTCTTCTTGTTCGGGGTGCCGTCCAGGTCGATCATCAGCTTGTCGATCTTGCGCTGATCATCCGCGAACTGGCCGATCAGCTCCTCCTGGATGTCGTCGAGGACGTTGTCGACGGCCTTCTGGCAGCCCTTGCCCTGGTAACGGTCGCCGCCGTCGCGCAGCTCGTAGGCCTCATGCTCGCCGGTCGAGGCGCCCGAGGGCACCATGGCACGGCCGATCGAGCCGTCCTCCAGGGCGACCTCGACCTCGACGGTCGGGTTTCCGCGGGAGTCCAGGATTTCAAGCGCGTTCAGTCCGATGATGGGGGCAGCCATAAGTCACCTTTCCGCCGGAACCCTTCCGGCCGTATGACTCCGATTGTGGCACGTTTGCCGGGATCGCGCCGCCACGGGAACCCCTCGCGCGAACCCCGAACGGGGGCCGCTTTACGACGCTTCGCCCACCGCACCCGAAACCGGGGTTAGGCCGCCTGGTTCAGCGCGTAATTCGCCGCGGCATCGCGGACGTCGCGCAGATACTGCTCCGACTGGTTGTACGACCGCACCGCCGACGCCCACCCTTCCGGGGTGGCGAGATCCCGGTCACCGGAACACAGCAGGCGCGCCGCGGACGCCGCGGCGTCGTCGATGTTGTTCGGGTCGGCGACGCCGTCGCCGCTGGCGTCGATGCCGTGGCGGTCCCAGGTCTCGGGGATGAACTGCATGGGCCCGACCGCGCGGTCGAACTCGGTGTCGCCGTCGAGTGCGCCGCCGTCGGTGTCGCGGATCTCCGCGAATCCCGGGGACCCGTCCAGCGGCACGCCGATGATCGGCGGGCGGACGACGCCGTCGGCCTGGATCTCGGCGGGCTTCATCCAGTTGCCCGTGTAGGTGCCGTGGCGCGTTTCCACCTGGCCGAGACCGGCCAGCGTGTTCCACGTCAGATTGCAGGTCGGCCACGATTCGGCTGCGATGACCTCCGCGTTGCCGTAGGCGCGCACCGCCGCCGAGGGAATGCGGGTGGCCTCGGCGATGGGCTGCGCCCACTGCGCCAGCTGATCGGCCGTGCGGCCGGGGGCGTGGACGTCGATGCGCGGCGCGGCCTCCGCGGCCGCCGGCGGGACGTTGTCCGGGATGGGCTGCTTGGTGAACGGCGCCTGCACCGGCCCCACGAGCATGGTCATCGCACCGATCATGGCGATGAGGATGAGGACGGCGAGCGTCGTAAAGCCGAGGCACCCGCACCCGGAGGACTTCCGTCCGCCGCGTCCCCGGGCATCGCCGGACCACGACGGCGCGCCGCGGCCACCGCCGCGCCGGCCGCCGCCACGGGGATCAGCGAAGTCGGACACGGGAGCCCATCCTACGGATCACGCCGCCCAACGTGGAAAGCGCAGGTCACTCCGGCGATTCGGACGCAGTGGCCGGGTCGCCGGCGTCCTGGGGCCCGTCGGACGAGTCCTGCGAGTCGGGCGAGTCCAGAGAGTCGAGGTGCGCCAGGAACTCGCGGGCGACGTAACGCGTGCGCGCCTCCGAGCCGGACTCCAGCTCCAGGCCCGGCGTCGGGCACATCAGCTCGACGGGGATGTCCGAATCGGGCATGCCCAGGGCGCGGGCGCGGCGGATGGCCTCCTCGGCCAGCGACAGCGCGGGAAGGTACTGCGCCGGCTGCGAGCGCGGGCCACCGCGGCCGGCGTCCCACGCGGCCTCCTGCTCGTCGAGCGGCATGAGCCCGGCATCCTCGCCGAGATCGCGGGAGCCGTCGAACAGGTAGGGCTTGCGCAGGCGCATCTTGTCCACGAACGCGCCGGCGACGTCGTCGATGTCGAAGTCATCGGCGACCTCCGCCTGGAACAGCACCTGCAGCAGCAGATCCGACAGCTCGCCGCGGATGTCGCCGCCCTCGTTGACGGCGTCGATGAACTCGAACGCCTCCTCGATCAGGTACGGCAGCAGGCTGGCGTGGGTCTGGCCCGCCTCCCACTCGCCGGTGCGGCGGGCGGCGGCCATGACATCGATGGCCTCGGCCATCTGCGGAAAACGCTCGCCGGTCGCCGCGGACGCGACGGGCGCGGCGGGTGCCGCAGTGGCTGCGGGAGCGGCCGCAGGAACCGGAGCGGATGCAGCGGGGGCCGGGGCGTCATCGAGGCCGACGCTGAAGACCTTCTCCCCCGCGGCGATGCGGTCGAGGACGTCGTCGTTGTCCACGTCGGTGGTGACCAGCACCTCCGCCGTCGACGACGAATGCCCGCCGGCGTCGGCGATCGCCCACCGGACGCGGATCGGCACCTCCTCGGTGTAGGCCACCTCCCCGCACAGCAGATTCGCCGCCTCCAGGGGAATTGCGGTGGGGAACCGCGGGTCCAACACGATGATGGTCATTTCCGATCCTTTCCGCCGTTGGCGCCGCCGACGATGTCCATGACGGGAATACCCGCCATCCCGGTCAGGAAATCCGCGACCCACTGCACCAGCGCGACATCGCGCACGGGCTTGGCGCGCAGGCCCTTCCCTTCCTTCGGAACAGCCACGGAAACGGTCCGCGTCGCGGGCCGGTACGTCGATTGCGGATGCAGGCGCTTCAAACGCACCTGCTTCGAATCGGCGAGCTCCATGGGGCCGATCTTAATGTGCGAACCCGCCGCCTGAACTTCATGCACGCCGAATTCGCGGCAAATAATTCGCAATCTCGAAATCGCCGCCAGGCGCTGCACCTCGATCGGCGGCTCGCCGTAACGGTCGACGAGCTCGTCGAGGACGACGTCGATGTCCTCCATGGCCTGCGCCGACGCGAACTTGCGGTACGCCTCCAGGCGCAGCCGCTCCGAATCGACGTAGGTGGCGGGAATGTTGGCGTCGACGGGCAAGTCGATGCGGATTTCCTTTGGTTCCTGCGCCGAGGCGTCGGGCGTTTCGCCGTCGGCCACCGCCTTCATCGCCGCGACGGCCTCGCCGACCAATCGGACGTACATATCGAATCCGACGCCGGAAATGTGGCCCGACTGTTCGGCGCCGAGCACATTTCCCGCCCCGCGCATTTCCAGGTCCTTCATGGCCACCGCCATTCCCGCGCCGAGATCATTGTTCTGCGCGATGGTGGCCAGGCGGTCGTAGGAATTCTCCGTCAGCGTCTGATCCGCCGGGTAGAGGAAATAAGCGTAGGCGCGCTCGCGGGAACGGCCCACGCGGCCGCGCAGCTGGTGCAGCTGCGACAGGCCCATGTGGTGGGCGTTTTCCACGATGAGCGTATTGGCGTTGGCGATGTCCAGGCCGGTCTCCACGATCGTCGTGCACACGAGCACGTCGAATTCGCGGTCCCAGAAGCCCTGGACCGTGCGCTCGAGCATCTCCTCGCCCATCTGGCCGTGGGCGACGACGACGCGCGCCTCCGGCACGAGGTCGCGGACCTTCTGCGCGGCCTTGTCGATGGTGGCGACCTTGTTGTGCAGGTAGAACACCTGGCCGTCGCGCAGGAGCTCGCGGCGGATCGCGGCGGCGATCTGCTTGTCGGACTGCGCGCCGACGTAGGTGAGCACCGGGTGGCGGTCCTCCGGCGGGGTGAGGATCTGGCTCATTTCGCGGATGCCCGCCATGGACATCTCCAGGGTGCGCGGGATCGGCGTCGCGGACATGGTGAGCACGTCGACGTGGTTGCGCAGCGCCTTGATGTGCTCCTTGTGCTCGACGCCGAAGCGCTGCTCCTCGTCGACGATGACCAGGCCCAGCTGCTTCCACGACACGCCGGTCTGCAGCAGGCGGTGGGTGCCGATGACGATGTCGACGGTGCCTTCGGCCAGCCCCTTGATGATCTCCTTCGACTCGCGCGTCGACGTGAACCGGCTCAGGCCTCGGATCGTCACCGGGAAACCCTCCATGCGCTCGGAGAACGTGGCCAGGTGCTGCTGCGCCAGCAGGGTCGTGGGCACGAGCACGGCGACCTGCTTTCCGTCCTGCACCGCCTTGAACGCGGCGCGCAGCGCGACCTCGGTCTTGCCGTAGCCGACGTCGCCGATGAGCACGCGGTCCATCGGCGCGGGCTTCTCCATGTCCGACTTGATCTCCGAGATCGCGGTGAGCTGGTCCTCGGTTTCGGCGAAGGGGAAGTTGTCCTCCATCTCCGTCTGCCAGGGCGAGTCGGGGGCGAAGGCGTGGCCGGGCGCGGCCTGCCGCTCGGCGTAGAGCTTGACCAGCTCTTCGGCGATTTCGCGCACGGCTCCGCGGGCCTTGCGCTTGGTGGTCTTCCAGTCGGAGCCGCCCATCTTGGACAGGGTGGGCCGCTCGCCGCCGACGTAGCGGGTGAGCTGGTCCAGGCTCTCCATGGGCACGTAGAGCTGGTCGGGCGGCCCGCCGCGCTTGCCGGAGGCGTACTCCAGCACGACGTATTCGCGCCGCGCCTGGTCGTCGCCGGTGCCGATGGTGCGCTCGGTGAGCTTGACGAATCGCCCGATGCCGTGGGTGTCGTGCACCACGAAGTCGCCGGCTTCCAGCGCCAGCGGGTCGACGCGGTTGCGGCGCTTGGCGGGTTTGCGGCGCCCGCCGCCGATGTCGGTGACGCGGTTGCCGGTGACGTCGGCTTCGGCGATGACGGTCAGCGCGCCGCCGTCGGTGCGCGGGAACACCAGGCCGCCGTGGCTGACGCCCTGGTAGACGGTGATCCGCCCGGGTTCGGGGTATTCGGGCCCCGTGGCGATGCGGCACGCGATCCCCGCTTCGCGGAACTTCTCCGCTTGACGACGAACCCCCGCCGGCGTGCCCGCGATGTACGCGACGCGCTGACCGTCCACCGTGGCCTCTCGGAGCTGGGCCATCATGGCGCCGATGGCCTTGAGGTCGCCGCGCGGTTCGGGGCCGGGCTCGTACGTCAGGGGCAGGACGTCGTCCTCGGTGGCGCCGCCGTCGAGCATGCCGGGCGGCGACACCGACCACCACGGCGCGCGGCGGACTTCGTCGAGGTGGCGGTAGGCGCTGGCCTCCAGCCCGTCCGACGGGATGGGTGCGCCGCCGCCCATCGCGGCGGTCTCCCACGCCGCCGCCATGAACTCGTCGCCGGTGGCGATGAGATCGGCCGCGCGCGAGCGGATCCGCTCGGGACCGCAGAGGAGGGTGTGCGCGCCGTCGGGAAGCAATTCGGTCAGCGGCACCAGCGGCCGTTCGGTGAGCAGCGGGATGAGGGCCTCCATGCCATCGACCCACTGCCCCTCCGAAATGCGCACGAGCATTTCCTGCACGTCGCCGGAGCGCTCGTTGGCGAGCTCCCCGGCGCGGGCGCGGACGGCGTCGTCGAGAAGCAGCGCGCGGCAGGCGTGGACCTCCACGGCCCCCATCGGCCCGGCGGCCTCGTCCTCCGGGATGGTGCGCTGGTCGCCGACGGAGAACAGGCGCAGCTCGGTGACCTCGTCGCCCCACAGCTCCACTCGCACGGGGTTTTCGGCGGTCGCCGGGAAAACGTCGACGATGCCGCCGCGCACCGCGAACTGCCCGCGGCGGCCGACCATGTCCACCCGCGAGTAGCCGTGGCGCTCGAGGCGCTCCGGCAGATCCGGGACCTCCTCGTCGACGGCCAGGCGGATCGGCTCCGCGCCATCGTCGAGCACCGGCTGCACCAGCGAACGCACCGCCGCGACCACGACGCGCACCTTCCCCGACTTCACCCCGGCCAGCACCGCCCGGCGCGTGGCCACCGTGTCCACCGCCGGCGACAGGCGCTCATGCGGCAGCGTCTCCCACGACGGGAACATCGCCGCCGCCTCGCCGAGCATCGCCCGCAGCTCCGCAGTGAGGTCCTCCGACTCGCGGCCCGTCGCCGTCACCGCGAGCACCGGCGTCTTCGCCGCCATCGCCGCAATGAGCTGCGGGCGGACGCGGTCGTTGCCCGTCAGGTGCAGCTCCGGGTCACCGAGATGCTTGACGACGCCCCTCAGCTGCGGCTCCCCCGCCACCACCTGTGCAACGCCCGACAACGGGGCGATCATCGCGCCCGCCATCAGGCGTCTCCCCCGCGGTCGCGTCGATCGAGGTCATTTCCAGCGACGTCGGCTCCATCGTGGCGGGCTCCATCGCGGAGGTCTCCCCCGCGGCGCACGCGCTCCGCCGGATCCGCCTCGGCGCCGGCACCGAACACGGCACCCTCCTGCGCCGCCGGACCTTCGACATCGCCGCGCAGCACCGGAGACGCCTCCATCCCCGCCAGGCCGTTCCAGCAGAGGTTGACGATGTGCGCCGCCACCGTCTCCCGATCCAGCGCCGGCCCATCCTCCGTGGACGTGCGCTCCTCCAGCCACCACTGCGCCGTCTGCGACACCATCCCCACCAGCGCCTGCGAATAAAGCACCGCCGGAGCCTCGTCGAGGCCCGCGCGGGAAAACGCGGCACCCAAAATGTGGGAGACACGGCCGGTGGCGTTGCCCAGCAGCGTCGCCATGCCCGTGTTGGACCCCGGATCGCGGGCCAAAATGGTGAACCCGTCCGTGTGCTCCTCCACGTACGTCAACAGCCCCACGACCGTCCGCTCGATGCGCGCACGCGACCGGCCGCGCGAAATCGAATCGGCGATGACGCGCTCCAGGCGCTCCATCTCCTCGGCCACCACCACGCGGTACAGACCATCCTTCGTGCCGAAATGCTCGTAGACCACCGGCTTCGACACCCCCGCCCGGGACGCGATCTCCTCCATAGACGTGCCATCGAGACCACGCTCGGCGAACGTTGCGCGGCCGATGTCGAGGAGCTGCCTGCGACGCTCCGGCCCGCTCATGCGCCGACGGACGCCATTACCCGGATTACCCATGCCCCCGAGCCTATCGCGAGCCCGCCGCCGCGCCCGAGCGCGGGGCGTGGCGTTCACTATTGCTAGTCTGATGCGCGGTGCATGCGCGAAACGATCTGCGGCGGCGCCGGTCCCCCGTGGTGTAATGGCAACACTCCTGATTTTGGTTCAGGCATTTCAGGTTCGAGTCCTGGCGGGGGAGCTTTTCATGGGCGCCGCACGGCATGTGCGCCACCGGTCATGCGCGCCTCAACCCTTGTGCGCCACAAGGCCCGCAGCCGCGTTGGCCTTCGCCGCGCGCACTCCAGCACCGCCCGCAGGCGCTGAGGGGCATACAGCGACACTTTCGCGTTTGCGCTGGTCAGGGCGGCGGCGATCGTCGCCAAGCAAGGCGAGAACCACCGCGAAGCAAACCTGAGAAAACCTATTCAAGAACATCCCGTACGTGGCCGTCGACTCGGACACGCACGGGATGAGATTGAATTTTCGGACCCCATTTTCTTCAAGATCATCCCGTGGAAGACCGTCAGCCAGGACACGCACGGGACGAAATTGAATCGATGGGTCGACACCAATGACTTTCGGCGTCGCGCAGGGCTGGTTGGCGCTGGAACAGGGCCGAGACGGACCGAAACGGCAGGGCCAACTCCCCACGTTGGGCGAATCGACGGGGCCATCTCCCCAAGTTGGGCGGAGGTGGCCCATCCCTTGCTGGATCGGGTTAGGGAACACTTGGTCGAAAAGCGGGGATGAAGGCCGATAACCTGCGTGCATGGCGCTCTACGACAAGCTGGTCTCCCCGGCCGACACCTCCGACATGCCGGACGCCGTCGCCCGCGACGTCCCCGCCAACGGCATGAAGTTCATCGCGGCCAACGGCCTGCAGAACGCCGGCGACCAGGTGATCAACGCGAAGACGGTGCTGCCCTGGCTGCTGACGGCGCAGGGGGCGCCGGGCCTGGCCATCGCGCTGCTGGTGCCGATCCGCGAGTCGCTGTCGATGCTCCCCCAGGCCGCGCTGACGCCGTGGGTGAAGCGCCGCGCGCACCGTAAGTCGGTGTGGGTGCTCGGCGCGATCACGCAGGGAGTGATGGCGCTGGTCATGGCGTTGGCGGCAGCGGTGCTCGATGGGACGGCCGCGGCGGTGGCGATCCTCGCGGCGCTGGCGGTGTTCGCGCTGGGCCGGTCACTGTGTTCGATCGGGTCGAAGGACGTGCAGGGCCGCACGATCCCGAAGGGCCAGCGCGGGCAGATCACGGGCTTGGCGACGGTCCTGTCCGGCATCGTCGCCATCACCCTCGGCCTCGGGGTCCGCTGGCTCGGCGGCGATGATCTGCCCACGTCCGTGCTGACCTGGATGATCGCCATCTCCGCGGTGGCGTGGTTCATCGGCGCGGTGGTCTTCCACCGGGTCACGGAGCCATCGGGCGAGACGTCGGAGGATTCCGCGGGGTCGTGGGTGAAGGAGTCTTGGGCCTTGCTTGCCGACGATGCGCCCTTCCGCAATTTCGTCATCGTCCGTTCGCTGCTGCTGGTCTCCGCCCTGTCGCCGGCGTTTTTCGTGTCGCTGTCGGCCGAGCGTGCGGGCGGGGAGCTCTCGGGGCTGGGCCCCTTCCTCATCGCGTCGGGTGCGGCGGCCATTCTCGGCGGGCAGGTGTCGGGGAAGTTGAGCGACAAGTCGTCGAAAAGCACCATGACCTGGGGCGCCGGCCTGGCGTCGGTGATCCTGCTGGCGGTGATGGCGCAGGTGACCTTCGCCGTGGACTGGTCGGCGTGGGCGCTGCCGGCGGCGTATTTCCTGATCACCCTGACGCACACCGGCGTGCGCGTCGCCCGCAAGACCTACGTCGTGGACATGGCGGAGGGCGACCAGAGGACCACGTACGTCGCGGTGGCGAACTCGGCGATGGGCGTCATTTTGCTCGCGACCGGCGCGATTTCGGGCGGCCTGGCGATGCTCGGGACGATGTGGGCGCTGGGGTTCTTCGCCGCCCTCGGCTTCATCGGCGTCGCCATGGCGCGTGCGCTGCCGGACGTGTCGGCGGGCCGCGACGGGTAGGGTTTCCGGGGTATCCCACGACGAACGCACGAGGAGACCCACATGAGCAACGGCACCGGCACGCCCACCGCCGTCGTCATCCTGGCCGCCGGTCAGGGCACCCGCATGAAGTCGGACACCCCGAAGATGCTGCACGGCATCGGCGGGCGCACGATGCTGGAGCATGCGCTGCATGCGGCGCGCGGCGTGGATCCGCAGCAGATCGTCGCGGTCGTCGGGCATCAGCGCGAGAAGGTCGTTGAGGCCATCGGCGCGTGGGCCGAAACGCAGCCGGAGGGGTCGCTGCCGGGCGGCGTGGGCATCGCCCACCAGGCCGAGCAGAACGGCACCGGGCACGCCGTGCAGTGCGGCCTGGACGATGAAGCGCTGCGGGATTTCGAGGGCACCGTGCTGGTGACCACCTCGGACGTGCCGCTTCTCGACGCCGAGACGCTCTCCGCGCTCCTGGCCGAACACAACCGGAAGCCGCGCGCGGCGGTGACGGTGCTGACGTCGACGGCGGAGAACCCGCACGGCTACGGCCGCATCATCCGCAACTCCGACGGCGAGGTGCTGCGCATCGTCGAGGAGAAGGACGCCTCCGACGACGAGCGGCGCGTCACCGAGGTCAACTCCGGCGTCTACGCCTTTGACGCGGCGACGCTGCGCCACGCGCTGACGCAGCTGAACACCGACAACGCCCAGGGCGAGCTGTACCTCACCGACGTCATCGGCATCGCCCGCGAGGCCGACCGCTCCGTGCGCGGCCACCGCCTCGACGACGCGATGGTCGTCGCCGGCGTCAACGACCGCGTGCAGCTGGCGACGCTGGGCGCCGAGCTCAACCGCCGCCTCAACGAGAAGGCCATGCGCGGCGGCGCCACCATCGTCGACCCCGCCACCACGTGGATCGACGTCGATGTGCAGGTCGGGCGTGACGTGACCATTCTGCCGGGCACCCAGCTGCTGGGCGCCACGGTCATCGGCGACGGCGCGACCGTCGGCCCGGATTCGACGCTGCGCGACGTCACCGTCGGCGAGGGCGCCACCGTCTACCGCGTCCACGGCACCGACTCCGTCATCGGCGCCGGCGCCGAGGTCGGACCGTTCACCTACCTGCGCCCGGGCACCGTCCTCGGCGAGGAGGGCAAGCTCGGCGGCTTCGTGGAAACCAAGAAGGCCGTCATCGGCCGCGGGTCGAAGGTGCCGCACCTGACCTACGTCGGCGACGCCGAGATCGGCGAGCACTCCAACATCGGCGCGTCGAGCGTCTTCGTCAACTATGACGGCGTGAACAAGCACCGCACCGTCATCGGCTCCCACGTGCGCACCGGTTCGGACACCATGTTCATCGCCCCGGTCAACGTCGGTGACG
Source organism: Corynebacterium sp. NPDC060344 (assembly GCF_042725215.1). Lineage (NCBI taxonomy): Bacteria > Bacillati > Actinomycetota > Actinomycetes > Mycobacteriales > Corynebacteriaceae > Corynebacterium > Corynebacterium sp. NPDC060344. Next base: position 479,147 of record NZ_JBHXCS010000002.1, read on the forward strand.
GCGCCTATTCCGGTGCGGGTACTGTAATCAAGGACGACGTTCCCCCCGGGGCGTTGGCGGTCAGCGGTGGCCCCCAGCGCAACATCGAGGGGTGGGTCCAGCGGAAGCGGCCGGGCACCCCGGCGGCGGAGGCGGCCGAGGCGGCGCAGGCCGCGGCGGGCGATTCCGACGACCGGGGCAGCGACGCCCCGGGCACTGCCCCGTCCAATCCGGACGCCTCCGCGTAAGCCGAAGAACGACCAGGAAGGCCAGGCCGACTAGATGACCGGCGAGTGGATCGACAACCAGAAGAACCTCATGATCTTCTCCGGGCGCGCGCACCCGGAGCTCGGTGACGCGGTGGCGAAGGAGTTGGGAGTCGAGCTGACCCCGATGGCCGCCCGCGACTTCGCCAACGGCGAGATCTTCGTCCGTTTCGAGGAGTCCGTCCGAGGCTGTGACGCCTTTGTCCTGCAGGCGCACCCGGCGCCGCTGAACAAGTGGCTGATGGAGCAGTTGATCATGATCGACGCGCTCAAGCGCGGTTCGGCGAAGCGCATCACGGCGATCCTGCCGTTCTTCCCGTATGCCCGCCAGGACAAGAAGCACCGCGGCCGTGAGCCGATTTCCGCCCGCCTGGTCGCGGATCTGCTGAAGACCGCCGGCGCCGACCGCATCGTGTCGGTCGACCTGCACACCGATCAGATCCAGGGCTTCTTCGACGGTCCGGTCGACCACATGCACGCCATGCCGATCCTGGCGGACTACATCAAGGACAACTACTCGCTGGAGAACCTCTGCGTGGTCTCCCCCGACGCCGGCCGCGTGAAGGTGTCGGAGAAGTGGGCTAACACGCTGGGCGATGCCCCGCTGGCGTTCATCCACAAGACCCGCAGCGTCGACGTCGCCAACGAGATCGTGGCCAACCGCGTCGTCGGCGACGTCGATGGCCGCGTGTGCCTGCTCATCGACGACATGATCGACACCGGCGGCACCATCGCCGGTGCGGTGAAGGTGCTGCGCGAGGCCGGTGCGGCCGACGTCATCATCGCCACCACCCACGGCGTGTTCTCGGGCCCGGCCAAGGAGCGCCTGTCCAAGTGCGGCGCCCGCGAGGTCATCACCACCGACACGCTGCCGCAGTCGCACGAGGGCTGGGACAACCTGACCGTCCTGCCGATCGCCCCGCTGCTGGCGCAGACGATCCACGAGATCTTCGAGAACGGCTCCGTCACCACCCTCTTCGAGGGCCAGGCGTAGTCCCGGACCCGACCATGACCAGCGACCCCTCGCCCGTCTTCCGCACCGCCACCGAGGCCGATCGCCCGCTGATCCGCCGGCTCCACGAGCTGGCCGACTCGTGGGGCGATGAACCCGCCGAACGCGGCGAGAGCTTCGAAAAGGACGAAGCGCGCTACGTCGACCAGTGGTCGGCCGACGCCGACGGCGGCATCATCGTCGAGATCGGCGGGGAGGTCGCCGGGGGCGCCTGGTTGCGCCACTTCACCGAAGACAACCCCGGTTGGGGCTACGTCGCCGACGAGTACCCCGAGGTCGCCATCGCCCTGGAGTCCGAGCACACCGGCCGGGGTCTCGGCGGCGAGCTCATGCGGCGAATCCTCGACTTCGCGCGGGAGCAGGGTGCGCCCGGGGTGTGCCTGTCGGTGGAGGTCGGCAACGAGCGGGCGATCCGCTCGTACAAGAAGGTCGGTTTCGAGCTCGTCGGCGACGGCGATGACGGCGCCGGCGGGTACACCATGCTCTACCGCTTCTAACGCCGCACGATTTCGCCCGGCGCCGACCGTCGGGTAGCATTCCACGAGTTATGTCTCGGCGAGGGTGGCCCGAGCGCGCGCACCGCGCGAGCAACGGCCCCGTTATCGACGCGACGCATGCCCCACCAGGCCCCCGCCGGCTCCCCCGGGAGCGGCCGCCCGGCAAGCGCGTGCCACGTGATCGACTCCCGAACCCCAACGATTTGCAGGAGTCAGATATGGCGAAGCCCAACATCATCAAGCTGGAAGCCCGCGAGCGCACCGAGTTCGGCAAGGGCGCCGCCCGCCGCGCCCGCGTCGCCGGCGACATCCCCGTGGTCATCTACTCGAAGGACCTCGACGCCCCGAAGCACGTCCTGGTCGACTCGATCGAGTTCCACGGCGTCATCCGCAACTACGGCGTCAACGCCGTCCTCGACCTCGACATCGATGGCGAGTCGCAGCTGTCCATGGTCAAGGCCCTTGACCAGAACCCGCTGACCCTCAACATCGACCACGCCGACCTGCTGGGCATCCACCGCGGCGAAAAGGTCGAGGTCGAGATCCCGGTCGTCGCCGAGGGCGAGCTGGCCCCGGGCGCGCTGCTCATGCAGGACGCCGACACCATCCTGGTGCTCGCGCCGGTGCTGTCCATTCCGGAAGAGATCGTCGTGTCCGTCGAGGGCGCCGAGGTCGGCCACCAGGTCCACGCCTCGGGCGTCACCCTGCCGGAGGGCCTCGAGCTCACCGACGATCCGGAGCTGCTGGTCTTCAACATCGTCGAGCCGGAGGAGGACCCGGCCGGCGACGTCGATGCCGACGTCGAGGGCATGGGCGAGGCCGAGACCCCCGACGACGAGGTCGCCGAGGAGTCCGAGGGCGAGGGCGAGGAGTAGTTCCTCCCCCGCACCGGTCCCCGACCGGTTGCCCTTGCTTTGCGACGACGCCCCCGCCGGAGTTCTTCTCCCGCGGGGGCGTCGTCGTGTCACGGGGACGGTGCCGCCGGGGTGCGGGGCGGGCGGTGCCCCGGAGGGGCCGTCGCAAAGCTCCTGTGGGATGATGGCGGGCATGTTCGGTCGCGCCAAGCCCACCCCCGCCCCGTCGGACGCCCCGCCGATTCTCGTCGTCGGCCTGGGCAATCCCGGCCCGAAGTACGCGGACACGCGGCACAACGTCGGGCAGATGGTGCTCGACGAGCTCGCCGGGCGGACCGTGCCGATGCCGTCGACGTTTTCCGCCCACAAGCGGTCCAACGCGGAGATCGTGCAGACCCGCTGGACCGTCGGCGCCGGTGACGCCGCCGAGGAGCGGCAGGTGATCCTGGCCAAGCCGCGGACGTACATGAACGTCTCCGGCGGGCCGATCAGCGCGCTGGCGAAGTTCTTCAACGTCGAGCCGACCGACGTCATCGTCGTGCACGACGAGCTCGACCTCGACCCCGGCGTCATCCGCCTCAAGCGCGGCGGCGGCGAGGGCGGCCACAACGGGCTGCGGTCGACGACGAAGTCGCTGGGCACCAAGGACTACCTGCGGGTTCGCGTGGGCATCGGGCGGCCGCCGGGGCGCCAGGATCCCGCCGACTTCGTGCTGCGGGCGTTTTCCACCACCGAGCGCCGCGACCTGCCGTTCTGGGTGCAGGACGCCGCCGACGCCGTCGAGCTGCTCGCCCGCCACGGCCTCGAGGCCGCCCAGAATCAGGTGCACCAGAGGTAGCGGCGTGGGTGGGGGTCAGGTTGCGGTGCCCGCCCCTGCCGCCGGCCCGTGGGGCACCGGCAAGTCCCGGCCGGTGTCCGGGTCCCGCACCATCAGGCAATCGACGCCGAAGACGTCGCGCACCAGTTCGCGGGTGAGAACCTCCGCCGCGGCCCCCGACGCGACGATTTCGCCGCCCGACATCGCGATGACGTGATCGGCGAAGCGGGCGGCCTGCGTCATGTCGTGCAGGACCATCACGACCGTTCTTCCTTCGGCGTTGAGCCCCCGCACCAGCTCGAGCGACGCCAGTTGATGGGCCGGATCGAGGTACGTGGTCGGTTCGTCCAGGAGCAGCGTCGCCGCCTCCTGGGCGACGGTCATCGCGATCCACGCCCTTTGCCGCTGTCCGCCGGACAGGTTCGCGGCGGGTTCGTCAAGAAGCTCCCCCACCCCGACGCGCACCGCGGCCGACTCCACCGCACGGTGGTCGTCGGCCGACAACGTGGCGAACGCACCGGTGAAGGGATACCGGCCGAAGCCGATGAGCTCGCGCACCGTGATGCCCTCCGGCACCGTCGGCTGCTGCGGCAAAAACGACAGCCGGCGGGCGAAATCCCTGGCCGACGAAGCGCCGACGTCGACGCCGTCGACGAATGCGCGCCCCGCCGAGGGCCGCAACTGACGTCCGAGCGCACGCAGCAACGTCGACTTGCCGCAGCCGTTCGGGCCGATCAGGGCCGTCACCCGGCCCTTCGGGATCGCGACGTCGACGCCGTCGAGGACCGGGGCCCCGCCGTAGCCGACGACGAGCCCCTCAGCAATCAAGCCCGCCTCCCCGTCGTCCGGTTCGGGGGCGATCGGCTCTCCGGGCGGGTTCGCCGTCACGGACGCCGCGGGATCGGTCCGGCGCGCACCGGAGTTTCGCTTGCGCGGGGATTTCTCGAACACGTCACACCTTCGTCAGTCTCAATAGCAGGTACACGAAATACGGGGCGCCGACCACGGCGATGAGCGCGCCGACGGGAATTTCCGTCGGGGCAAACAGCCACCGCCCGACGGCATCGCAGCCGACGACGAGCGTCGCGCCGAGGATCGCCGCCACGGGGATCTGCCGGGACAGCGGGCCGCCGACCAGCAGTCGTGCGGCGTGGGGCACGATCAGCCCGGCGAACCCGAGGACACCGGCCGCGGCGACCGCGCCCGCGCCGCACGCCACCGCGAGCAGCACCGCTACGACCCTCCACCGCCCGGGGGCCACGCCGATGCCGGCCATCACCGCGTCCCCCAGGCGAAGGGCATCGAGATGCCGGGACACCAGCAACGCGGCGATGACCCCGCAGGCGACGACCGGGGCGACGACGACCGCGTCTGCGAGTGTTCGGGCGTAGAGCGAACCCTTCAGCCACGTCATTGCGGCGCCGGCCTCGGGAGCGGCGCGGACGAGCAGCAGCTGGGTTGCCGCCGCGAAGCCGACGGACACGGCCACGCCGGTCAGCGCCAGGCGCACCGGATCGCCGATGTCCCGCCCGGCCAACCCGAGCACCACCCCCGCGCCGATGAGCGCACCGACGAACGCGATGGGGGTCAGCGACTGCGCCGGCAGAGCGCCCGCGCCCAGCAAGGCCGCCACCGCGGCGAGGCCTCCGCCGGCGGTGATGCCGACCGTATCGGGAGCCGCCAACGGATTGCGCAGCCCCACCTGCAGCAGAGCTCCGGATACGGCCATCCCGATTCCGGCGATGGCTCCGACCAGGATCCGGGGCAGCCTGTACTTCCAGATCAGGTCATCGCCGCCGAGCAAGCGGGCCACGACGTCGGCGGGCGCCACCGGCACGGCACCGATGCCCAGTGCCAGAACGACGACGGCCACGAATGACGCGACGAGCGCGATTGCGGTGGCGGTGGTGCGGGTTCGGGTATGGGATGTGCTTCGCGACGTCGTTTCCGGCACCGTCATCTCAGCTCCTCCCCTTTTCGTCGATACGCGAACCGCCCGCACGCAATGCTCCGATTCCCCACAGCAGCACCGGGACGCCGATCAGCGACGTCACGATGCCCACGGGAGTTTCGGCCGGCGCCCACAACCACTGGCCGATCGAGTCGGCGATGAGCAGCACCGCCGCGCCCAGGACCGCGGCGACGGGGACGGCAATCCGGTGCCGGGGACCGCACACGCGATGGGCGGCGACGGCGGCCATGAGGCCGAGGAATCCGATCGGCCCGGCAGCCGCGACGGACGGTGCGATGAGAAGAACTGCCGCCGACACGGCGAGCAATCGGATGAGCCGGGGTCGGGCACCGACGGCGGACGCGATCGAGTCACCGGCGACGAGCGCGTCGAATCCGCGACCACCGACCACGACGGCGGGCACCACGGCTGCGGCGACGATCAGAGCGGGAACGACGTCGGCCATCCGGACCCCGCCCAGTCTCCCCGACAACCAGGACAGGACCGTCGCCAGCTGCGCTTCGTCCAGGACGAGCACGATGGCCGTCAGAGCGCTGAAAAGCGCCGAAACGGCCATGCCGAGCAGCACCATGCGCTGCACCGCCATGGCCGCAGACGTCGAGGAACGGCCCCTCATGCCGAAGAAGATCGTGGCGGACGCGGCCGTCACGGCTCCGGCGAAGGCACCCGGGAGCAGTGCGGCGCCACCGGCCGCGCCGGTCAGCGTGGTCGCCAGCACCGCTCCGAACGCCGCACCGGAGTTGACGCCGGTGATCTCCGGGTCCGCCAACGGGTTCTTCGTCGCCGTGCGCAACAGCACGCCGGCGACGCCGAGGCACGCACCGATGGTGATCGTCGCGGTGAGCCGGTCGATCGTCACCGACCGCAGTTCCCCGGCGAGCCATTCGGCACCGTCGGGGGCGGCGACGGCGCTGAGCCGCACCCAGGCGATTGCACCGATGACGACGGCGCCACAGCCCGCGATGAGGATCGCGGCCGTGACGTGCGCGTGGTCGCGCTGGGTCACTTCGATTCGGCGATGATCTGGTCCAGCATCGCCTCGGCGGCCAGCGGTCCGCGCGAGCGAGACCAGGTGTCCTGCTCGACGTCGATGACGTTGTCCACCACGTCGCCGTAGGGGCTCGAACGGAAACCCTCGGTGTCGTTGTACAGGTACACGACGTCGAGGTTCATGCCGGGCAGCTTGTCGCCGGTGAGCTCGGCGACGTCGGTCTTCGATTCGATGGCGGACTTTTCGCCGTCGTATCCGTACTCGTATCCGACCGCGGTCAACAGGGAGCCTGCGAAGGAGTTCGCGATCCACGTGTAGAGGGTGTCCTTCGACCAGCCGACGAGCGCGGCGCGCGTACCGGGCTCGACGGACTGCTTGGCTTCCTCGATCTTGCCGTCGATGCGATCGCGGACCGTGCGGGCCTCCTCTTCCTTGCCCACCTTTTCGGCGATGGAATCCATGGCGTCGAGCACCTCGCCGTAGGAAGTGTCCGCGTAGGTTTCCGTCGGCGCGATTTCCTTGAGCTGGTCGAGGATGGCGGCATGGCGCGTCGGGCTCGCGAGGATCAGGTCCGGCTCGAGGGACTGGATGACCTCGAGGTTCGGCTGCTTCGCCTGCCCGACCGACGTCACGCCTTCGAGCTTCCCTTTGAGCGTCGCGGGAGCCGCGGACTTGCCGATCTCGACGATTCCGACCGGCTCGACCCCGAGTGCGACGAGGATTTCCTCGTATCGCCAATCGAGCGCGACGACGCGGGTCGGGGACTGCGCCTGTGCCCCCTTGTCGCCGGCCTCGTCGGACCCCGCCGAGCTGCAGGCGACCAGTGCGAGCATCAGCGCAAGCACGATGGCGATGGCGCCGGCGACCCGCCATGGCGAGATCCTGGCGATGTTCAGTGTCGTAGTCATGTCAGATATACAACTGAATGCGTTGCCTAAATTCAACACATTAGGCAACCCTCCCCTATTTGTTATCTTCACTTCCTCTGCAATGTCGCCGATGACGTGCGCCCTTGCTCCCGTCGGTACGACGACCGAGACTCCGAATCCGCCCCGTCACTCCTCCCGCGCCAACCCCGGACGGGGCTGTTTCGATGAGAGTCCGCTCATCTTCGGATCATGTTGGCTTCATAAGGCTTGACCAGCACATTTCCGAAAAATGAGTGCTTTGCGACGCCCATTGTGGCACCCATTCCCCCCTGCTTCACTGGGCTTTGCCACCCCACCGAAGGGCCGGGGATGACGGCGCAAGGCAGTGAAGCGTCCAGTGTCCGGCCCCCTCAGCCAAGGAGACCACCATGGACGCCACCGGCTTCCTCGCAGGAATCATCGCCGCCGTCACCGCCTTCTTCGGAGGCGGCGCCCCCGACCAGCCCGCTCCCCTCGATCCCCCGCCCGCCCCGCCCGCGTCGATCTCCAGCATCGATGATTGGGACGATCGTTTCGATGACGACCGGGATGACGATTGGGATGATCGCTTCGACGACGACCACGACGACCGGTTCGACGACGATGACGATTGGGACGACGATTGGGACGATCGCCACGACGACGATGACGATGATGACGACTGGGACGACGACGATTGGGATGACGACGACCGCTGGGACGACTGATCCCCTCATCGCCCTCGTCTGAGTTCTGACCGGACCCCACGAGACCACGATTGAGCTCCGACCGGAACCCACGAGACCGCGATTGGGCTTCTGGAGCGCGATTTCGTCGTCAAGCAAGGCCCCGCACATCCAAACCCCGACAGCTAAACCCCGACATCACCCGTGATGTCGGGGTTTGAGCCCGCTATCCGGGCTCCTGTCGGGGTTTAGCTGTCGGGGTTTGGGAATGGGGCAGGATTCGCCGGCTGATGCCGGTGGCCGCCGTCGGGCGCTGCCGACAAATACCGCGGACGCGCGCCTAAGTCGGACGCCGGTTTCGGGCCCGGATGAGCTGTCCTCGGCGCTGGCCGCACCTCCCCCACCGCACCGAGCGCGGCCCCGCACAGAGCAAGGCCTCGCACAGGGCAAGGCCCCGCACACCCCAGAAGGCGCGGCCCCCGCTCGACGAACGGAGGCCGCGCCTCTTCACGCGATCAGCGGCCGGGACTCCGGCGCAGGCGAGGACCTAGAGGTTCTCGAGGTGCTTGCGCTTCGGGTAGATGCGCGGGCGGGTGCCCAGCACCTCTTCGGCGACGCGGACGACCTGGTTGGAGTAGCCGAACTCGTTGTCGTACCAGACGTAGAGCACCAGGTGCTTGCCCTGGGCGATGGTGGCCAGGCCGTCGACGATGCCGGCGTGGGTGGAGCCGACGAAGTCGGTGGAGACGACCTCCGGGGAGTGGATGTAGTCGATCTGCTGGCGCAGGACGGAACGCAGCGACACCTCGCGGAGGTACTCGTTGACCTCGTCGCGGTCGACCTCGTTTTCCAGGGTCAGGTTCAGCACGGCCATGGACACGTCCGGGGTGGGCACGCGGATGGCGTTGCCGGTGAGCTTGCCCTCGAACTCGGGCAGCGCCTTGGACACGGCCTTCGCGGCGCCGGTCTCGGTGAGCACCATGTTCAGGGTGGCGGCGCGGCCGCGGCGGGTGCCCTTGTGGAAGTTGTCGATGAGGTTCTGGTCGTTCGTGAACGAGTGCACCGTCTCCACGTGGCCGAACTCGACGCCCCACTTGTCGTTGACGACCTTCAGCACCGGGGTGATGCCGTTGGTGGTGCAGGACGCGGCGGACAGGATCTTCTCGTCGGCGTCGATGCCCTTGTGGTTGATGCCGTAGACGATGTTGGGGATGTCGCCCTTGCCCGGCGCCGTGAGCAGCACCTTGGCCACGCCCTTGGACTTGAGGTGCTGGCCCAGGCCCTCTCGGTCGCGCCAGCGGCCGGTGTTGTCGATGACCAGGGCGTCGTCGATGCCGTATTCGGTGTAGTCGACGGTGGCCGGGTCGGAGGAGTAGATGACCTGGATCGGGGTGCCGTTGGCCCAGATGATGTCGTTGTCCTCGTCGACGGAGATGGTGCCGTCGAAGGAGCCGTGGACGGAGTCGCGGCGCAGCAGGGAGGCGCGCTTGACGATGTCCTCGTCGCCGTTCTTCCGCACGACGATCGCGCGCAGGCGGGCGCCGTTGAACACGGCCTCGCGGGACAGGAGGATGCGCGCCAGCAGGCGGCCGATGCGGCCGAAGCCGTAGAGGACGATGTCGGCCTTGGGCGTCTCGTGGGCGGTGCCGATGACGTCGGCGAGCTCGCGCTCGAGGTACTCCGCGAGATCGCCGCCCTCGGCCTCGAACTTGGTGGCCAGTGCGCCGAGGTCGATGGACGCGGTGCCCAGGTCCATCTGGACCAGCTGCTCGATGATAGGCAGGGTCTGCTCGAGCGGCAGTTCCTGCGAGGTGATGCGCCGGGCGTAGCGGTGCGACTTGATGATCGACGTCTCGGTCGGGTTCTGCAGCAGGCGCCCGAAGATCGAGGTGACGACGTTCTTTTCGCGCCGCAGCTGCCCGAGCAGCGGAATCATCTTCTCTGCGAGGACGACTCGCTCGTTCCAGTCGCTGTGGTTGATCGGTGCCGGCGTCGCCATGGATCCTCCTGGGTTCAAGGGGCGTTGATGGGGGCAATTCATTTGGTCCGCGGTCCGCTCCCGACTGCGTTTCGGGGGCGATTCGAGCGCAATTCCCACTGCGATTCGAGTGCTTCCCGGGTGCTTGTCGGGTGTGCGTTTCCGCGTGTTCCGGGGTACTTTTCGGTTCGAAGAGTCCTCCCTTAAAAGTACGTCGTTCGTGCATCGCACGCCCCACCGGGTGTACCGTCGCGCCGCTTCGGGTGTAGTTCGGCTGCCGGGCCCCACTCCCGGCCGCCGGGCGTGTTCGCTTTGGGTTGGGTTCGCCACCCCTGCGCGATGGCGGTGCCCGGCGTCATTGCTTTACGACGGCCGGCGCCCACGTCATCTATTGCGCATCCCGGATTCGGTGTAGGATTCCCCGGCGCCCACCGCACGGGCGCACGCCGCACCGGCGACCGTTCTTCTGTGGCCATGTTCCGTTGGCCCCAGTCTCCCGGCCACGTTTTTCGTTGGCCACATTCTCCCGGCCAGCTTTTTCGTTGGCCACAATCTCCCGGCCACCCTTTTCGTTGGCCCATTGTCTTTGCCGATCCCCGAAAGGACGCTCGCATGCCGATCATCGAGGCGGAGGGCCTGACCAAGGTCTATTCCGCATCATCCGGGGAGGTCCGGGCCCTCGACGGGCTGGATCTCACCGTCGAGGAGGGCACGGTGCGCGGCATCCTCGGCCCGAACGGCGCCGGGAAGACCACGACCGTGAAGATCCTCACCACGTTGATCCAGCCCACGGCCGGGTCCGCGCGGGTGGCGGGCATCGACGTGTTGTCGGACCCGGCTCGGGTGCGTGACATCATCGGCGCGTCCGGCCAGTACGCGGCCGTCGACGAGCAGTTGACGGCGCGGGAGAACCTGCGGCTGATCGGCAGGCTCTACCACCTGGGCCGCAGCCGGGTGGAGGAGCGTGCCGACGAGCTGCTCCACGCCTTCGATCTGGCCGACGCCGCCGACCGCCCCGTCAAGGGCTTTTCCGGCGGCATGCGCCGGCGCGTGGACCTGGCCGGTGCACTCGTCGCCGAGCCGAAGGTGCTGTTCCTCGACGAGCCGACCACGGGCCTGGACCCGAAGGCGCGCATCGGCCTGTGGGACGTCATCCGCGACCGCGTCGGCCGCGGCGTCACGGTGCTGTTGACCACGCAGTACCTCGAGGAGGCCGATCAGCTCGCCGACGACATCAGCGTCGTCGACCACGGCCGCATCATCGCCCAGGGCACGGCCGACGAGTTGAAGGCGACCGTCGGCGGCCAGCAGGTGGAGGTCACGGCGGCACGAGGCGACGACGTCACCGCGCTTCGCGACGCCTTGGCCCACCACGCCATCGGCCCCGTCACCGTCGATGGCCCGTCGCTGAAGGCCCCGGTGGCCGACGGTGCGGCGTCGCTGACGCGCTTCCTGGCCGAGGTCGAGGGCATCGAGCTCCACGACGCCGGCCTGCGCCGCCCCACCCTCGACGAGGTGTTCCTGACCCTGACGGGCAACGAGACGGAGGAGTCCCGATGAGCAACTGGCTCGGCGATGTCGCCGCGGTGATGAGCCGCAATTTCTCGCGCCTCAAGCGCTCCCCCGACGTCATCGGCTTCGCGCTGCTGCAGCCGATCATGTTCGTGCTGCTGTTCAGCCAGGTCTACGGTGGCGCGATCCAGGTGCCGGGGTCGAACTACACCGACTTCCTCATGGCCGGCATCTTCGCCCAGACCGTGGTCTTCGGCGCCACCTTCTCCGGCACCTTCATGGCGCAGGATCTGAAGGAGGGCATCATCGACCGCTTCCGCACGCTGCCGATGTCGCAGTCCGCGGTGCTGTTCGCCCGCACCTTCACGGACCTGGCCATCAACGTCGTGTCCATGACGGTGATGATCCTCGCGGGCATGGCCGTCGGCTGGCGATTCCACGAGGGCGTGGCCAAGTTCCTCGCGGGCGTGGCCATCCTCCTGTTCTTCGCATGGGCCTTTTCGTGGGTGCTCGTCTTCGTCGGACTGGTGGTGACCACGCCGGAGACCCTGAACAACGCGGTGTTCATCATCCTGTTCCCGCTGACGTTCATCTCCAACGCGTTCGTGCCCTCGGACACCCTGCCGACCGTGCTGCGGGTCATCGCCGAGTGGAACCCCGTCTCCGCGCTGGTCCAGGCCGCGCGCAGCCTGTTCGGCAATCTTCCCGACGGCCCCGTGCCCGACGTGTGGACCATGCAGCACCCGGTGCTCGCCGTGCTCATCGGTTCTGTGATCATCGCGGCGATCTTCGTGCCGCTGTCCGTGTCGCGCTTCCGCCGCCGCGAATAGGCACCCGCCAATCGGTCCCGAATAGACTGTCCGGCATGAGCCGGAACGACGACAACCCCGCCGCCCACGCCGCCCGCGCCGCCGACGACGCATCCGTCGCACCGGAGGCACCCGCCGCCGCACCCAAGGTCCCCGCCACGGGATCGATCCCGGCGGGCGACGCCGATGTCGTCGCGGCACTTCTCGACGGCGAGTACACGCTCGCCGAGGTCGACGAGGCCCTCGACGTCTACGAGGCCACCGGCATGGACACCTGCCTGAGCGCCGCCCTGGAGCTGCGCGCGCTGCTCCACGAGCACGGCTGGTACTTCGCGCCGGAATCCGGCCTGGTCGAGTTCCTGCTGTTCCCCTCCGACCCGGCCGCCATCGACGCCGCACCGACCGTGTCCTTCGGCGTGGAATGGCCCACCAACCCGATCACCGGGCTGCCGCGGGCCATCCACGACGTCAGCGTCTCCGCGCCGCTGCCGAACGACCCCGGCGCGGCCACCGCCATCCGCTTCCGCTCCGTCAAGGATTTCGCCCCCTACGCCGGCGCCGTCAAGGACCCGAATCCCGACAACTGGCCCGCCGAGCTGCAGGACCGCCGTTTCGATCCCGACGACGAAATCCGCGCTTACGCGGAGCAGCTCAGCAAGGACAAGGGCTGACGGGGAGCGGCGGCATCGTCGCAAAGCACCGCGACTATCCTTGACCCCCTGCCACCCGCAGGAAACGATCCAGCAAAGGAACCCATGAGCACCCTCGCCGATGAAGCCGCACGCCGACGCACGTTCGCGGTCATCGCGCACCCCGACGCCGGCAAGTCCACGCTGACCGAGGCGCTGGCGCTGCACGCGCACGTCATCAGCGAAGCCGGCGCCGTCCACGGCAAAGCCGGCCGCAAGGCCACCGTCTCCGACTGGATGGAGATGGAGAAGGACCGCGGCATCTCCATCGCCTCGTCGGCGCTGCAGTTCGAGTACGCGCCCGAGGGCCACGGCGGCGAGCCGTACATGATCAACCTGGTGGACACCCCCGGCCACGCCGACTTCTCCGAGGACACCTACCGCGTGCTCACCGCCGTCGACGCCGCCGTCATGCTCGTCGACGGCGCCAAGGGCCTGGAGCCGCAGACGCTGAAGCTGTTCCGGGTGTGCAAGTCGAATGGCATCCCGATCGTCACGGTGATCAACAAGTGGGACCGCCCCGGCAAGGCGCCGCTGGAGCTCATGGACGAGATCGTCGAGGAGATCGGCCTGCAGCCGACGCCGCTGTACTGGCCCGTCGGCGAAGCCGGCGACTTCCGCGGCCTGCTGCGCCGCGGCGACGACGGCGAGGCCGAGGAGTTCATCCGCTTCGAGCGCACCGCCGGCGGCTCCACCATCGCCGAGGAAACGCACATCGCCCCCGACGACGCCGCCGCCGAGCAGGGCGACGCGTGGGAGACCGCCGCCGAGGAGTCCGAGCTGCTGTCGGCCGACGGCGCCGACCACGACCAGGAGATGTACCTGGCCGGCGACACCTCCCCGGTGATCTTCGCCTCCGCGATGCTCAACTGGGGCGTCCACCAGATCCTGGACACCCTGTGCGAGCTGGCGCCCGCGCCCGCCGCCCGCGAGTCCGATCCGGCGGCCGTCGAGGCCGCATCCGCCGGCGGCCACGGCGCCATCGATGCCGTGCGCGAGCCGGAGGACGACTTCGCCGGCGTCGTGTTCAAGGTCCAGGCCGGCATGGACGCCCACCACCGCGACAAGCTCGCCTTCATGCGCGTGGTCTCCGGCGAGTTCGACCGCGGCATGCAGGTCACGCATGCGCAGTCGGGCAGGAGCTTTTCGACGAAGTACGCGCTGACCGTCTTCGGCCGCACCCGCTCCACCGTGGAGACGGCCTTCCCGGGCGACATCGTCGGTTTGGTCAACGCCGGATCGCTGGCGCCGGGCGACACGATCTACTCGGGCCGCAAGGTGCAGTTCAAGCCGATGCCGCAGTTCGCGCCGGAGCATTTCCGCACCCTGCGGGCGAAGTCGCTGGGCAAGTACAAGCAGTTCCGCAAGGCCATCGAGCAGCTCGACGCCGAGGGCGTGGTGCAGGTCCTGCGCAACGACGCCCGCGGCGACGCCGCCCCGGTCATGGCCGCCGTCGGCCCCATGCAGTTCGAGGTCATGCAGGCCCGCATGCAGGTCGAGTACAACGTCGAGACCGTCGCCGACCCGATCCCCTACTCCGTCGCCCGCCGCACCGACGCCGAGACCGCGCCGGCGCTGGCCCGGCAGCGCGGCGTGGAGATCTTCACCCGCTCCGACGGCGCGCTCATCGCCCTGTTCGGCGACAAGTGGAAGTTGCAGTTCATCGAAAAGGAGCACCCCGAGTTCACGCTGGAGACGCTCGTCGCCGATTAGGCGTCCCCGCTGCCCCGGCGCTCAGAAGTACGAGTCGCCGCCGCGGTCGAACCGGTTGAACTGGTCGCGCCGCGCGGCGTCCCGGCTGCGCCGACGCCGGTCCCCACTGCCCCGGCGCTCGTTCCTCCGCCGCGCCCGCTTTTCCAGGCCGCCCTCGACGCGATCGCCCAGGGGCAGCAGGACCAGCGCCATGACCAGCACGGCCAGGAACACGACCACCCAGATCACCGCCAGCACGGGATAGGCCAACGCGACCGCCCACGGCAGGAACGACAGCGACGCGTCGAGCCCCTCCATCGCGGCGACGATGCCCCAGGCGATGGCCACGAGCACGAGCACCAGCACCGGGTGAAACCGCACCCGCTCGCTGGCGGCGTACTTCGCCGACGACACGCTGCGCCGCCACACCGATTCGCGTGGGCCGGGGTCTCCCCGCCTGCCGTCGCCCATCACGGCCGCCCGCCGCCCGCGCCACCGGCCAGCCGCCTGCCCACGTGTTCCCCGAGCACGCGCGAGCACTCGGCCACGCCGGCCGACCACAGCGCCCCCGCGGATTCGTCGGCCGGGTCCGACACCAGCTTGATCAGCTCCACGGGCACCCCGAACCGCCGCGCCACCCACGCGATGGCGTAGCCCTCCATGTCCACCAGGTCCGCGGTCTCGGCCAGGCGCGCGCGGGTCGCCGAGTCCTCCACGAACACGTCGCCGGTGGCCAGCACGGTTCCCGGCTCCGCTTTGCTTGACGACGTCCCGTCGCCCTCCCCTTCGCCCGGCACCCCGAGTTCGATGGGCGGATAGGCATCGGCGCCGGCGAGCCTGCGCACCGCCGAATGCGAGAAGTCATGGAGGACCACGCGGGAAATGCGGTGCACGCCGTGGAGGGAGGACGCCGGGCCGTCGTCAAGCGAACCAGCCGTGCCCACGTTGAGCACCGACGCCGGAAGCGGGCCCCGGGCCAGCGCCTCCGTCAGCGCGGCCGTGGCGTTGATGCGACCGATGCCGGTGAGCAGGACGGGCACGCCGGCGCCGAGATGCTCGGCCTCCTCGCGCGTGGCGACGACCAGCAGAGGGGCCTCCGGATCGACGGGCGCGAGCAACTGCGGAACGGTGATCATGTGGCCAGGGTAGCGCTGACCTGCGCGGCGGCAAGGCGGCGGCGACGAGGCGGGAGGTGTGGGAGCGGCGATCATTGACGCATCCGGGAACCGTGGATAGGTTCGGGAGGCAACGCGAAGTGTGGCGCGGGTCACTTTCGCGCTCCGCTCACGGACCCGCGCTCGGAACCGCGCTCGGACACCGAACCGAGACACCCACCGGCAACACCCCGACAACACCCACCGACAACCCCCGACAACACTGGAGGACCCCAATGACCACCTACGCCCACCCCGGAACCGACGGCGCGAAGATGTCGTTCAAGCCCCGCTACGGCAACTGGATCGACGGCGGATTCCAGGACCCCGTCGACGGCAACTACTTCGAGGTCATCTCCCCCGTCACCGGCGAGGTGTTCACCGAGGTCGCCCGCTCCACCGAAAAGGACGTGGAAAAGGCCCTCGACGCCGCCCACGCCGCCGCGCCCGCCTGGGGGTCGACGCCGCCGGCCGAGCGCGCGAAGGTGCTCAACAAGATCGCCGACCGCATGGAAGAGCACCTGGAGGAAATCGCCGTCGCCGAGACCTGGGACAACGGCAAGCCGATCCGCGAGTGCCTCGCCGCCGACATCCCGCTGGCCATCGACCACTTCCGCTACTTCGCCGCCGCCGCCCGCACCCAGGAAGGCCGCCTGTCGCAGATCGAGGACGACCTGGTCGCCTACCACTTCCACGAGCCGCTGGGCGTCGTCGGCCAGATCATCCCGTGGAACTTCCCCATCCTCATGGCCACGTGGAAGCTCGCCCCCGCGCTGGCCGCCGGCAACTGCATCGTGCTCAAGCCCGCCGAGCAGACCCCGGCGTCGATCCTGCACCTGATCAGCATCATCGGCGACCTGCTGCCCGATGGCGTGCTCAACATCGTCAACGGCTTCGGCGAGGAGGCCGGCGCGGCGCTGTCGGGTTCGGACCGCATCGCCAAGATCGCCTTCACCGGCGAGACGACGACCGGCTCGATCATCATGAAGGCCGCCGCCGACAACCTCGTGCCCGTCACCCTGGAGCTGGGCGGCAAGTCCCCCAACATCTTCTTCGACGACATCATGGACGCCGACGACGCCTTCCGCGAGAAGGCCGTCGAAGGCTTCTCCATGTTCGCCCTCAACCAGGGCGAGGTGTGCACCTGCCCGTCGCGCGCCCTGGTCCACGAATCCATCGCCGACGAGTTCGTGCAACTGGGCATCGAGCGCGTGTCCAAGATCCGCCGCGGCGACCCGCTGGACACCGAGACCATGGTCGGCGCGCAGGCGTCGAAGGAGCAGCTGGACAAGATCCTCAAGTACATCGAGATCGGCAAGTCCGAGGGCGCCAAGCTGGAGCTCGGCGGTGGCCAGGCCCAGCTGGAGGGCAACCTGTCCGGTGGCTACTACGTCGAGCCGACCATCTTCTCCGGCGTCAACGACATGCGCCTGTTCCAGGAGGAGATCTTCGGCCCCGTGCTCGGCGTGACCACGTTCTCCTCGCGGGATGAGGCCGTGAAGATCGCCAACGACACCATGTTCGGCCTCGGCGCCGGCGTGTGGTCGCGGTCGAACAACAACATCTACAAGGCCGGCCGCGCCATCCAGGCCGGTCGCGTGTGGTGCAACGCGTACCACGTGTACCCGGCGCACGCTGCGTTCGGCGGCTACAAGAAGTCCGGCATCGGCCGCGAGAACCACCTGATGATGCTCTCGCACTACCAGCAGACCAAGAACCTCCTGGTCAGCTACGCCACCGATCCGACGGGCCTGTTCTAGGCAAGTCACCGGGCGTCCGCCGGGCCGCCGCCGGCCACTCCGGACACCGCTAACCCACCCCGAATGTCCTAACCCACCCGCTACAACGGGTGGGTTAGGACCTTCCTG